>CAZRCS010000010.1:0-30849 GCA_964598645.1 uncultured bacterium
CTGTCTGCTTCAGGATTTCCTCCAGGTCTTTAAGGTCATGACCGGAAACCAGAATCGCCTTGCCCTTCACCGCCGTTATCCGAACCGGTGTGGGTTCCGGATGGCCGTATGTTCCTGTGTTTGCCCCGTCCAGAACCTCCATGGCTGTCAGGTTGCTCTTACCGCATTCCATCACCAGATCGAACAGGGTATCGATGCTCGATTCTCCCAGTGCAAGAGCATTGAGGGCTTTATGGAAGAAGGCGTATGCCTCTTCGCTCTCTCTCCCCAGGATATGGGCATGGTCCAGGTATGCCGCTGCCCCCTTGAGCCCGTAGATGAGCAATTCCTGAAGACCGGTAACGTCTTCTCCCTGCTCTGTCATCCTTTTTTCTATCCCTACACCGAGACCCTGTTCGATCATTTCATTCAGGTCGTCTGCCACATCGAACACCGCTGGCCCCTTAAGGGGTACGGGATTCGCACAGACGTCTTCGTAAATGGCCTTCGCCTTGTCGCGGGCGGCAACGGTCTGGCGGATAACCCCTGCAAGTCTCAGGGGGTCGAAGTTCACGTTGGTCACCGTGGAGAAAAGTGCTTCGGCTGTGGCCAGGTTCACGGAATCATCCGTAGCCCCGCAGAGTCTTGCATTGTGGGCGTACTGACCAAGTCCCTTGGTAACATGAATCAAAAGATCGATCATGGCAGATGTGTCCGGGTCCTTTCCGCAGACTCCGTAGGTGGTGCACCCGGTACATCTGGCGGTCTGTTCACACTGATAGCAGAACATGCTCATTGTGTTTCCTCCTATTTTTCTTCCAGGATGTTCCCCTGGATTCCTATCTTTATCCTTCTGTAGGGTATTACTTTGCCTGAATCCGCCAGGGCTTTTTCAGCCATGGCAACCAGGCCGGAACAGCATGGGACCTCCATGTGCGCCACAGTTACGCTGGAAATGTCATTGTGTTTTAGAATTTCGGTGAGTTTCTCAACATAGCCTTCGGTTCTGTCCAGCTTGGGGCAGGCTATCACTATCCGTCTTCCCTTCAGAAGCCTGTTCTGAAAGTCTCCCAAGGAAACCGGCACACAGCTTGCGGCAATAAGTACGTCGGCTTTATTCCAGTAGCTTGCACCGGAACTGACCAGATGCAGCTGCACAGGCCACTGCTCAAGCATGGATTCTGCAGCCTGCTGCGGAACCTCATACTGTTTTTTGTGAGAGGAAAAACTCATGGAATCCGTACCGGGACACCTGGCTGTGGCCTTTTCAGTGGTTTTCAGGTGTTTCATCACCGCCTCCTCATCGAAGGCATCAGCCTCCCTCTCTTCGATGGTTATTGCTTCCCGGGGGCAGTCACCCAGGCAGTTGCCAAGGCCGTCGCAGTAAGAGTCCTTCACCAGTTTGGCCTTGCCGTCTACGATCTGCAGGGCTCCTTCAGCACATGCCGGCACACAGAGACCGCAGCCGTCGCACTTTTCTTCATCTATGGTGATGATCTTCCTTTTCATTTTCCCTCCAGGCCGATTTCCGCCGAAATGTAGTCCGCCAGGGTTACGGATCCCAGGTGTTTCTTGACGAGCTTATCCGTATCCGAGAGCAGATCAGCGAAAAGACACTTCTTAAGAGAGCAGTGTTTGCCCCTGCCGAAAAGGCAGCCGGTGTTGGAGGGCTCGCCGTCGATTGCCGAGTAAATGTCCAGAAGCGATAAGTCAGAGGGATCCACAGAGAGGGTATAACCACCTCCGGGCCCCCTGACAGCACTCACGAAACCGCTTTTCAGAAGTCGCTGCATCACCTTCGAAGAATGGTTGGCACTAACGTTGAAAGCTGCTGCTATGGCCGAATTGCTTACCGGTTCACCCCTTTTCTCCGCAAGATGGATCAGGGCGTGCATGGCGATTGACGCTCCCTCTGATATGTTCAGTGCCTGTGACATGGTGCCGCCTTTCTAATTGTGGCATAATGGTACTCTAATGCCACTATTGACCGGCGTCAACCCCCGGGTATCCATTCATTACTTTCATGGACCATATTCCAGTGGAGAAAGAGGAACCATGGAAAAACTTATTCATCTACTTAGAAACCGCATATTGCCCGAGTGTTTCGAGCTTCGGTCGAACACCCTTTCCTTTAAAGACCATGAAGAATTCAGATCTGTGGTCAGCCACTCCGGATCTTTTTTGTCCCTGGTGGCGGAAAATACTTCAGTAGGGAATACCGATGCCTATGTGGATACGTTCGAGAGCGGTTTTCTTGGTGCTCTTGCCCTGACCCTGTGGTTCATGGAGTTCGACGAAGACAACTGGTTTTCCTTCAGTGAGGTACATGGATTGATCAGGAATGTCTTTTCAGAAAGAAGCAGAACAGGAGAAAGGCTTGAGCTCAGACTTGTAAAGGGCTGCTATTCTCCCATGATGCTGGATCAGCCTGTGATCCTCGATTGGAAAACAGGGGAGATATGGTTCCTCTTCGGCAAACTCAATGACTGATCACAGTATGACCGTGTATTTGTCTCTCTCCTGGAGATCCATCTTCTTCGTGATGAATTCACCATGGGAAGTAACGGCGGTAAATGGAGCTTCCTGCTTGGTATAGGAAGCAACGATGGATGCAAGCAGCCTCAGGTTCTCCCGGGTATTTTTCCCCAGAAGCACACCAAGAGGACTGGGAATTCCTTTGATGTCAACGAGATATCCGTAACCGGCTTTTCTAATAGCTTCGTTCTCAGCTTTTGTTCTTCCCGCAAGGCCCACAGCGCAGTCCAGAATGAACATTCTGCCGTATCTTATCATTCTTGCATTATCTGCGGTGAGAAGACCGTTTTCCTTCAATACGCGAAGCCTTTTGGAGTATCCCGGATCTGTAAGAAGACACCCGCCTGCAGGAGCGGGAACGAAGGAAAACCCGTAATGCACTGCAAGCTCAAGCTGTCTGGTTCTGCCTCTGCCGTTCAGGTCAAGCAGCTTTTCCCTGTTAACAAGACCGGCTTCTTCCACAGGGGCAGGCGGCAGAATTTTAGCCGAAAGCGGGCGCAGGAGCATGTCTGCGGTTCCGGAAAGATTCCTGACCCTGTTCAGGGAACCCCTGTTCTGACTCATGGGGCGCTGACCCACCACTTCGCCGGAAAAAATGAAATCATACCCCTCAGCCAGGGCAATTTCTCTTAGACGCCTGAACATAGCTGCATGGCAGTCTATACATGGGTTCATGTTTTTTCCGAAACCGCTTGGCGGATCCTCAAGAAGTGAAAAAATATCTCCGGTGAAGTCTACGGATCTCCAGGGGATACCCAGTTCTCTGGCTGCTTTCTCCCCTGCAAACACATCAAAAAAAGGACTGTCGAAGGTAATCACTTCCACCTGTATGCCCTGGTCCATCAGAAGCCGCGCGGCAAGCATGCCGTCAAGACCACCGGAAAATGCCCCAAGAGCCCTCACTGGTCTATTTTCTTCCCGCAAAGATTTTCCATCCCCTTTCCCGGGCAAGCTTAGTGAGCTTTCCTCCCGGGTCCACGGCAACAGCTGCACCGCAGATGTCCATAATGTGACGGTCGGACCAGGAATCGCCGATGGCCAGCGTTTCCTCCGGACTAACTCCATGCTGATCCATAAGTGCAAGTGCCGGAGCCACCTTCGCTCTGCCCCAGGGGCGCTGTCCCACAAGGTTACCGGTACATTTTCCGCCCTTCACAGCAGGAATACTGCCCCGGAAACAATGAATATCCAGCTCCCTTGCCACCGCCTGAACGATTGGCGATATGGAAGCGGAAAGCAAACATATAACCGCACCACGGGCCCTCATCTCCGTTAGAAGTTCAAGAACCTCTGGCCGTACTTTCTTTATAAGATAGGGAACGTCTTCCTTCACTTCCTCTATCATCACTGAAACAGGAAGACCCCGGAAGTATCCCCGGTTCCAGCCGCGCCCCTCTGTAAAGGTTCTTACAGGGTGCCTCAAATAATGACAGAAGAAACTGAATAGAACCCGCCAGGAAAGAACCCCTCTGCGAAGCAGCCCCTTTACGAACACAACCTCACTTGAAACGGATATCAGAGTTCCGTCGAGATCACAGACAACAAGCCGGCAGTTCAACCGCTTACCAGGACTCCACGGCCTGTACCCGGGGTATTGTCGAAGGTCTCCAGCACGTGAACGAGTATGCCGGGGAACATTCTGGGGAACTCGCCATGGAAGTATGAATGAGCCAGATTGGTGTACTCAACGATTTGTGCGGCGTATCCCCCCTGATTGTCCTCGGTGTAGTCCACAAGCTGACCGATGCCCCTGACTTCATAGGATTTACTGTCCAGGAAGACGAGGCTTGTAACAGGTTCATGCATGAGATTAATGAAGGTATGAGTCTCGAAGGAGGGTGTTGAATAAAGTTCCAGACTGATCAGTTTGGTGGTATCGAAATTCGCTCTGTCAGAATAGAGTGTTTTAAGGAATTCTATTTTGTCGGGCATGGGACTTTCCATGGTATCCCTCATCTGCTGTATCTTGTTGGCAATGATGCTTCTTTCTGGGCACAGACCCATTCCCTTGAAGGCATTGTTCACCGAAAGAATGCTGTCATTCCTTCTTGCCCCCCTGGTAGCCATTGCTGCATTGTGGGGACCTGCAAGTGAAGGAGGTGATCCGCCCTGGCCGGTAACCATGGCAAGTATGCTGTCGAGAACTTCTATCCGGGCCTCGAGGTTCCAGTCCAGGAATTCTCCCGGAAGGCTAACCGGACTGTAGTTCCCCCAGGTTCCATCTATTCTGGCTCTGATCAGCCCTTCAGCCTCCCGGGAAGCATCCACGCAGTCCTGCAGAAAAGTGTCGCTGCTCCAGAGTTCATTCATTCCCTGCTCCATTTCCCCGGCCAGCGCTCTTCCGGCAAGTGATGAAAGAAACAGTGCACCTCCGGCTTTTCCAGCCTTCTCAAGAAACTCGCGTCTGTCCATGAAATTCTCCCCTCAAACACAAGACTAACACCGCGAAGAGCAGAATGTTATTTTTGGGCGGATGTACTGACCAATACTACCGGAGAGGAAATACTATTGTCCAGACTTGCACAACTTGCCGAAAAAGCTAAGAACAGTGAATTGGAACGGGAATGGGAAGGTGCTTTGGAATCCGGAGTACCTGTACCGGAACTTCTTGATGCCCTCAGAATAATCGCCGTCAAGGACAATGATCTGGCACTCCTTCTCGCTGAAATCGCAGCTGAAAAATTTGATTCGGAAGATATCGAACGGGCCTTCGAATTCACAACCGGAGCAGCTGAGCTCTTCCTCAGGTCGGAAATTCTTGCTCAAATCCTGGCTGAATCCCTTCGTGACAAATACCTTATGTTCGAACCGCTCGAAGCCTTCATCAATGCAAGCGGAATCCTCAATCCCAAAAAATCACTTAAAGAATCATGGAGGAAACTCCAGGAACTGCTCAGGTATAGTGAAGGAAATTACATTCTTCACAGGGAATTCGGACCGGGAAAGATCCTCAGGGTATCCAGAAGTTCTTTCACTGTGGACTTCCAGCGTTCCAGGGATCATGACATGTCAATAGAAGCTCTCATAGAAACCACTTCAGCCATAGAAAAGGATTCCCTCTACGTTGTCAGGTGGGAAAGACCTGACGATTTCGACAGGCTGATCGAAGCAGGTGACGAGTCTTTTCTCCAGCAAACCTACAATGACATGGCAACCGATGGGACTCTTACAGAAGTAAATCTTTTCAGGCTGCTTGAGGGTTCCAACATCATGCCGAGAACCATGTGGAAAGCACTCAAGAAAGCAGCAGAGGTCTCCCCTGATTTCATTCTCATGGGCGACTCGATAATACCTGCAGACAACTCCTCTCTTGTAACCCAGGTGAAAGCCGTTCTCGCCATGGGTAAAACTCCCATGTCCGAGAAAACGAAAACCGTCACTGCCCTTGTCAAAGCGGCACCTGCAGGAAGGGTAAGGGAACTTCCGGTCCTATTCGATGAAGCCGCTTCAATTGAAGACATAGAGAAGGGGGCTGTTTTCGAACTGGCATGGCTCTGTTCCGAAAAGGGAAAAACCCAGGAGTTCACCCAAAAAACAGAACACCTCATCGAATCGAAAGCCGTCAGGGTTGAACGGGCAATGGGAGAAATTCACTCTGGAACCTGCCGAAAACTATATCTGGAAAGATTTTTCGAGACTGCCCCTGATTCTGAGGAAGTATCCATTCTTCTCGACAGGCTCCCCAGGAACCTGAGGGAACAGGCGGCTGATCACGTGGTACGGGTCAACCCTGAACTTCATGCAGAGTATGTGCTTCGAGCCCTGGACCGCCCCGAGGTAACCGGACACTTCATGTGGGCACTTGAGAGAGCGGCAAATCTGGGCGAATACATGGAACCTGAACGGATTGTAACCCTGGCTCTGAAAAATCTCAACTTTGCCAAAGCTGAAATGCAAAGGCGGGTATGCAACCTGCTTATGGACACCCTCAGACCCCAGCTGGAACATCACATTTCACTTCTGGATACCAGGAGGCTGGAAACCCTTACCGGAAATCTCGAGGAAAGCATTGGAGCACAGGAGACAGGTTTGGTTCTTCTTGCCAGAAGGGAACTGTCAGGCCGACGAACCGGTGGATTCACCAACATAAAGAAGTTCTGGGAGGGTGAATCCATCTACAGCAGCAGAGACGGGATCAACCGAAGGCACGAAGAAATAGAGAAACTTCAGCTGGAGAAGATCCCTGCAGTTGCAAAACAGATAGCCGAAGCAGCCTCACACGGAGACCTCTCTGAAAACGCCGAGTACACAGCTGCCCTGGAGAAGAGGGACTTTCTGCTGGAAACCCTGAACAGGTATCGGAAGGAACTGAAGGTCCTCATGCCTTATCCTGTGGGTCAGATCACTTCAGAGATAATCTGTCCTCCTTCCAGGGTAGTCATCGAGGCAATGGATGGAGAATCAGAAATCCGTAAGGTAATGGTTGTTGGACCCCTGGATGCTGATACCGAAGAATCATACATCAACTACCAGGCCCCGCTTGGGGCAGCCCTTCTGGGGCTTTCCAAGGGAGATACCGTTCAGCTTCCCGGGGAACGGGAAAAAAACTGGAGAGTTACTGAAATCGAAGTAATGGAAGAGCTCCTGTAATAGTGAAGTGTATCAACTGTTCGGAAGAATGGCCCCTTGAAAGGGTGGTTTTCAGCTCCGTTTGCGAGGGCTGCGGATGCTGGCTGCACAGCTGCATCCAATGCGCCCTGTGGAACAGAAGCGCTGAAACCTGCAGGTCGCTAACAACTGATCCCGTTGCAGACCGAGAAGGAAAGAACTTCTGTGAAGAGTGGCAGCCCCACGTTGAAGAGAACAGCTCCGGTAAAAAATCAGATGCCGATAAATTCAACAGGCTTTTCGGCGGCTGACAGGTGAGAATACTGGTGGCCACCACCTATACCATCCCTGCATTTTCCGGGGGATGGACAACACCCCTTGACCTTTTCGGCAAAGACCACCAGGCGATGTACGTGGTGCGTAATCTGCCGTTCGGTGTAAAAACCGTAGAGAACGTGAAATGCGTGGGAACAGGGGCTGTACTTGGGCTTGAAAAAGCCTGGAAAAGGGGCGACAAATACAGACATGCCCTTATTCAGAGGCTTTTCAGAGATGGCCTGAAAAAACACTTCCATCAGTTCAAAGCAGACTTCGTTCTGTGTCTGGATCCCGAGGCCGGTTATGCCGCCATGGAATCCGGGCTTCCCTATGCCATGCGTTTTCATTCAAAGCTAAGCACAGAAGATCGAAAACCTCCCTTTGACCAGTTACTGGAAAAAGCGGTTTTTTCCACCGCATGTCCTGCAACTCACATTCCGAACATTGAGATCCTCCCCCATAATCAGGATTTATCCAGGTTCACGTACACCGAAAGCGCAAGAGCGGAAAGAGCCCTTCTTCTCACCAGTATCGATAAGATCCACGAGCCAGAGCTCTTCATTGAAGGGGTCATGCTTTCAAAGAGCATGAAGGGAGACATAGTCGGTACCGGACAGGACAGAGGAAAAATCGAATCAATCTGCAGGAGTACAGACGGGCGGGTGAGATGTCTTTCTCCCGTGCCAAGGCTTTCTGTTCCCAAACTGATGAACTCCTACCAGATAGGTGTTGCAACGGTGCTGCAAGTTTCACCAGTTGTATATCAGATGAAGGTTAACGCCTACATGGCCTCAGGTCTTTACACCCTTGCAAAGCCCTGGACACACATCGCCGTGGAAGCCCCGGATCTGGTGGGCACTTTTACGACCGCCGAAGATCTCGCGAATCGTTTCGACTACCTGAGCAATAACTGGCTTGAAACCCTGGATACCAGAAGAAAAGCCCGCAAGTGGATACAAGACAACTACTCTGTGGAGATCCCGAGAAAACGATTCAACGAAATACTCAGCGAGAAATTCGCTCTCTGACTTTTGCAGCAACCCTTGAGAACACCTGTTCGAAAGTGGTGCTCCGGGAAAAGTTGAGAAACAGCAGCATGAGCGAAACTCCACAAATGGTATATGTTGATAACTGAGCAAATCTTGTGACAATTGAAGCCTCAGTGGAAAAAGACCAGAAGTGCATTAAGAGAAGAGCGCCGGCGATCAGGACAATGTTTGCCTCGAATATCCTCAGCTGCTCCCGGACTATCAGCCGCAGCCCGAGACCTCCCATTTTCCTGGAAAGCGACCAGATAAGATAGATTGTTTTCCCGGTTGAGGTCACCGTAGTTGCAAGGGCAAGCCCGCCGATTCCCAATGGACCAACCAGCAGAAGGTTTAAGAGCACATTGCATATGACCCCGATGATCCCGATAACAACCGGAGTTGCTGAGTCTTTTTGAGCGTAGAAAGCACGGGATACAAGTGAACCTATCCCGAATTGGGCAAGCCAGGGAGCGTAAAAAGCAAGAGCATAACCTATATATCTGGAATCTTCACCTGTGAAGTTACCCCTCTGGAAGAACACGGAAACCACAGGAACGGCAAGTACTGTAAGAAGAGAAGCAGTTGGAAAAAGTATCAGAGAGGTAACGTTCATGTTTTTTCTGAGGTTTGCCAGAAGAGCCTCTGCATTGCCCTTTGCGGCATTTACTGAAAAGCTGAGATCAGCGAAGGTGAGCAGGGGTTGAAAAATCACTGCAAGGGCGATGTTCTTGATCCTGTTAGCGTAGTCAATTGCAGTTACAGAACTTTCCGGCAGAAAAGAGGCCAGCATTTTGTCTGCTATCGGGCCAAAGAAACCAACCAGGGTGCCACCAACCACCGGAACCGCCATTCTGCCCAGCTGACCCATATAGGGGTCCGAGGATATGGAAGGACGCACTTTGAAGCCGCTTCTGTAACTTTGGATCAGTATGTAACAGAACTCAATGATCCCCCCTGCAAGCATTGATATGGGAAGTATCTTGATCCCGATGGAATCCCTGACGATAACAAGGATCAGAAGGGAACTGCCCAGACCGATAACTCCCATTATGGCCAGAGTGGTAAATCTTCTTTCGTACTTGATAAAATTTGAAAGGATACCGTTGGAGGTTTTCAGGATCACCATGGGCAGAAGTATTCTGAACAGCGAAGAGGCTAGCTCCAGGAGTTCGGGAGATCCGCTGGGACTTATCACCCTTACAAGATCATCGCTGAAAATCCACAGGGAAGAAACCAGTGCAGAGCTGATAAGAACAAGCCAGGAGATCGTCTTGTTAACGAAAGAAACTGCTCCGTCACGCCCTCGTTTCTCCATGACCCTGGAGTAAATTGGAATAAAAGCGGATCCGAAGGAGTGGGCAACTACCTCCTGAACCAGAAAAGGAAACACCATGGCGACCACAAGGGCATCCGTGCGCCAATTGGCCCCGAATATCGATGTTGTCTGAGCAAATCTCAAGTACGTGAGAACTGCAGTGGCAATGCTGCTGGCTGAAAGAGCTGAAAGCCCCAGTAGCTTTGTGTTGCCGGCAGGCCTCGTTCTGTCACCCATTCGATTCTCCCGGGAGCAAGGGAGCAATTCCGCTGGAAACGCTCTGAAGTGCTCTGAAATAACCTCTTGCCGCCTCGGGATTAACAAGACCATACGCAAACATCCTCAGCATGCACTTTGCCATGATCATTTTTCTCACAGCCTCTGCATTCTCAGGATCATGAATTCTGAAATACTCAAGCATTCCCCAGTGAAAACAGGACAACCTGGTTGCTGTAGCCTTGTCTGCTCCGGAACCTTCATCATGGATGAACCTGCATTTCCTGCAAAAGCTGATTTCCATCCCCTGCTTCTTTGCACGGGCGCAAAGGTCAACATCCTCGAAATACAGGGGGAAACGGGGGCTGAACCCCTGAAGTTCCAGAAAGTCCTGTTTGTGACAGAGAAAAAGTGCACCCTGGATCCAGTCGATCCTGTCATCCCTCCACAGACTTTTTGTTCTTCCGAAAATTTGCCGCTTCAACCATATAATGTTCGGCCATATGCCTCCAGATGGCACTTCTCTTCCCTCTGAATCCAACAGAACCCCCGATGATATGGAACCGGGCAAATGACTTTCCATAAGGGACAAAAGAGAATTCGGAGAGCAGGGCAGAGTATCCGGATTCGTTACAAGAACCAGTGGTGTATCAGCACAGCTCACCGCTCTGTTGATCCCACCGCCAAATCCAGTGTTGCCTGTAAATGGAAGAACAACTACACTGTCTGGAAGGGCTTCAGGCAGAACACCTCCATTATCGCAGACTATACAGCGAACCTTCAGTTCAAGCCATCTGGAAGCCCACTGCATTACGCCTTCAGGGTTGCCGAATGCCGTGGTAACAACCGTTACATCTTCCAGATTCAAACTGCCCTCCGGGTGGTTACGTATAATGAGAAGGCAATATAGTTGAAAGGCTGTCAATCACCACGGGCACAGTTATCGGGATGAAAATAGCCTTCAGCGTTCATCGCATGAAGCCGCTTCCCTGAACAAGGTCCGGGGAGTCAGCCGGGTCTTCCCATCCACTGAAAAACAGGGTATCTTGTACCATTCAAAACGAAACCCTTTAAAGAACAGGATCATTCATTGGCAATCTCAGTGATCGTACCTAATTACAACGGCAAAGACATTATTCCCAAGTGCCTGTCATCTCTCTCCTCCATGTCTCTTAAACCCGACGAGACAGTGGTGGTGGACAACGGCTCCTCAGACGGCTCTCAGGAGCTTATAAAGAGGGACTTCCCGAATGTCATTCTTGTTGAACTCCCGGAAAATACAGGTTTCACAGGGGCGAACAACACCGGGCTGAAAGCTTCCAGTGGAGATTTTGTCGTTCTTCTCAACAATGACTGCATTGCAGACAGGAACTGGCTGCTTAATCTTCATAAATGCATGAATGATCCATCGATCGGTGCTGTTGCCAGTTCAATGCGGAACATGAAAGATCCAGGAATAATGGATTCAGCAGGGGGATCAGTGGACTGGATGGGTTTTACCGCTGATTCAGGCAGAGGCGAGCCTGCAGCACTTCACTCTGCTTCAGTCAGTCTGCCTTTTGCCTGCGGAGGAGCGGTAATGATAAGAAGAAAAGCCCTGCCGGATCCTGAGCAGGTATTCTGGGACGATCTGTTCATATACCAGGAAGATGTCGATCTCGGGATCGAACTGAACCGAACAGGCTGGGGAGTGATCTTTGAACCTGACGCCGTTGTAAGGCATGAGCATTCCGCTACCATGCGCAGGGTCAGTTACTACAAGGAACACCTGTTAACGAGAAACAGACTGCTCGTCATGCGAAAGCATTTCGGTGAAGAGGGTTTCAAGCTCATCGCCCCTCACATTAAAAGGTGGCAGCATGCCTGGATAGCCGTAAGCATTCTCAGAGGAAGGTTCCCGCTTGCAAAGGCGCTTTTCACTGGAACAGCTGCAGGACTGCGGGGTCCGGTAAAAACCTTTACAGCAGAGGTATCGGTTTTCGATGTCTACAGCCGGTTTGCTAATTCCGTAGCCGACAATCACCCTCTGAAAAGAAGGATTGCCCGCAGGGTAAGGAACATTATCAGACAAAATTCCTCTTTCCCGAAGGCGCTGAATGAGTAATCGAATCCTTCTTGTGGGCTGTGACGGGAAAAGCAGTAATGCCAGCACGGGTTCCGGGGCGTGCATAGCCCGTACCGAAAGATTCCTTCAGGCCCTGGTTGCTTCCGGCTTCTCCGTCAATGTCTGTTCTCCGGGAGCTGAATTGTCCGGCAAGAGGCGTGTCAGGGAAATGTATACCGCGGATGACTATACCTGCATGGTGGCGATAAGCCCTCATCCCGCTGAGCTGGCGGTTCTATCCGAAACCTCTCTTCCATTGTGGATAGACATGAACGGAATGCATCCGGCAGAAATCAACTTGACGGCTGACCAGCCTGGAGTTCCGAGGCTGGAGATGATCAGAATACTGGCCCTGGAAAACCTGCTTCTGCAAAGAGGAGATTTCTTCTCGGCCCCATCTTCAAGACAGATCTGTTCCATTCTAGGTGAACTGTATCTCACGGGAAGAATAGGATCAGACTCAAGAACAAGTATCCCCGCAGTGGCTATTCCCCATTGCGCACTCCCTGCAGAACAGTCGAAACCCGACAAGTCACCTGGGGCCCCCTTCATGATCATCTCAACCGGGTCATTCAATTCCTGGTTCGACCCGGAAACCCTTTATAAGGGGCTTGAATACTCCATGGGGAAATCAGATTCCATACGATTTACTGCTACAGGAGGTCTTTTACCATATGCGGCGGAGAGATACGAGATTTTTCTGGATCTTGTGGAACATTCCCCTTTCCGCAACAGATTCGAGATGAAAGGATGGGTAACTAAAGAGGAACTCGAAGAAATACAGAAGTCCGCCTCTGCCGCGGTCTACACGGACATTCCCGGAGGAGAGACATTTCTCGGAGCCAGAACAAGAGCTATCGACTGGATAAACAGAGGAATACCTGTGGTGTGTACAGCCGGCGCGGAGATCTCTGATGACATTCGCAGTTTTGGGCTTGGTATTGTAGCAGAGCAAGGCAACTGGCAGGCGCTGGGTGAAGCCTTCCTTGCGCTTGAGAAGCAGCCGGAAATCCGCTCGAGTATCGTTGAAGCACAATCAGTCTGGCGGCATGGAGCAGGAAGCATGGAGAATGTTTTCAGGCCTCTTGTCAGCTGGTGCTCCAATCCGATGAGGCTGGGGGGGAACAGCCTGGGAAGAGCTACTGTCTCCCGAGTCTCCTCTCTCCCGTACAGATTTGCTGTCCTCAGGGAGATAGCCCTGAAAAGGGGGATTCATTCAGCCGCTGTTTTCCTTTTCAGCAGCCTGGTTAAACGTAAATGATATTGTTGCTATGAAAATAGGAATAAAAATATCTCCATTGACGGTACTCAAAGCCGGCATCCCGAATTACATCTTGAACCTTCTTCAGGCAATGGGAGAGATCGACAAGAACAGCAGTTTTTTTCTTTACACTAACAAACCCCTGTCAATTGATCTGGGTCTGCCCCCGAACTTCATCCAAAGGGTCGTTCGGTTCCCTTCTCCTTCGCTGCAGCTGTGGTATCAGATCGGTCTTCTGCTTCAACTCAGGCGTGACGGGGTAGAACTCTTCCATGATCCGGTATACCCTCTCCCCTTCGCTCTTGATGTACCAGGGGTGATAACTGTCCATGATCTGTCAAACTACACCCGACCAGGTGACCACAAGTTGAGATCTGTTCTGGGTGGCAGGTTTTTCCCCTTTTATCTTAAAAAAGCAGCAGCGATAATCACCGATTCGCATTTTACCGCCTCAGAGCTTGTCAGGGTGTTCCCGGATACTGCGGGAAAGATCACCGTAAACCATCTCGGCGTGTCGGACAGGTTCAGGCAAGTGACTGATGTCTCGGAGATCGATCGGCTGAAAAGCCGGTACCAGCTTCCTGAAAGATATATGCTGTTTCTGGGCACCCTTGAACCGCGAAAGAACATACAGAGGCTGCTTCTGGCTTACGAGCAGGTAGGGGATAAATCCGCTCCTCTTGTAATTACCGGTGGTCTTGGATGGAAGTACAACGAGTTACTCGACCTTATCCGCGACCATCCCATGGCATCAAGGATACATGTAACCGGATTCGTGGAGGATAAGGACCTCCCGGCTCTGCTGTCTGCAGCAGAATTCCTTGTATATCCGTCTCTGCTCGAGGGATTCGGCCTTCCGGTTCTGGAGTCCATGGCCTGCGGCACCCCCGTACTCACCTCCAATGTGTCATCGCTCCCTGAGGTGGCAGGTGATGCAGCCTATCTGGTTGATCCCCTTTCCGTAGACTCAATTGCGAATGGAATCGTGGAACTCAGCTCGAACAAGGATCTGACAACGGAACTATCCTCAAAGGGGCTGAAAAGAGCTTCTGAATTCAGTTGGATCGAAACCGCTCATAAAACTCTGGGAATCTATAAGCAGGTGCTTTCGTTGACTGATTGATCTCTGAATCGGAAAGAGCTGCCCAGGCATTTTTTGCCCCGATAAAACCAGTGCTGGCAATCAGAAAGACAGTGGTGGTATCGGGCCACTGTCAACGAATATCACAGACCCCCGTGAGTGAACCTGGGGAAGCAGTGAAGGGAAACACACATCAAGGACCTCTCCTCCATTGTAACTGGGAATAACAATAGAGCATTTCATCGGGGCTGCCGCTTGAAAAGGGTGTTTCCAGTTGTCAGTTAGAGGGTATAATACCTCTTTGCAGGGTACCGGGACCAGTGAAGGGATGTGTTTTCCTGAAGAAAATCGCCGTTTTTCACATGTTGCCGTCCGGGGGGGGCATAAGGGTACTGAGGCAACTTGCAGGAATACTGAAAAACAGATTCGAACTTGAGATACACTGCCCGGTTGGAGCGTCGGAAGTACCCGGAGTCTCAACGATTCGATACCCCTTCCCTATCTGGAAAAAGCCGAAGGGTTCTCTTAAACTCATTGCACCCTGCTTTCTGATTCTGCGCCTGATCAGCTTCCAGAGACTGTGCAGAAAAATAGCAGAATCGATGAACGAAACGGCTGATGCGGCACTGGTTCATAACTCAATGCCCATAGCTGCTCCTCCGGTACTTCGGTTCCTCGAGATCCCATCAGCCTATTTCTGCTTCGAGTATCCCAGGCATCTGTACGACAGAGATATTGTAAGACGCACCCACAATCCCGTATGGGATGCATTGCTTGCTCCTCTTAGGTTCACAGAGAAAAGGATGGACATTTCCTCGGCCAAGTCAGCTACGGTGGTTCTTTCCCTTTCAACCTATATGCAGCAAATGCTGCACAGCATTTACGGACTGAATTCAGAAGTCATTCGGCCCGGGATCGATACTGAATTCTTCTGCCCCGGTGCTGAATCGGCTGAACAGAGTCGCTACATACTCTCAATTGGAGCTATCTGGCCGTTCAAGGGGCATGAAACAGCAATAAGAATCGTCTCAGAAGTGCCCGAGGCAATACGACCCGAGCTCAGGATCATAGGTGACAGAGAGCTTCCGGGATACCAGTGCAGACTGCTCGAGCTGGCAGCAGAAAAGAGAGTTGTTCTCAGTATTGAAAAAGCAGTCTCCGATGCGGAGCTCAGAAAACTCTACAGAAGCTCATCGGCAGTATTGTGCTGCCAGAACAGAGAGCCTTACGGCCTTGTGCCGCTGGAGGCAATGGCATGCGGAACTCCTGTACTGGCGGTCTCAGAAGGCGGCTTCTCCGATAATGTCTTCAATGGGAAAAACGGACTTCTTTTCAACGGCGACAGCAAAGAGGGAGGGAGTATTCTGACAGACCTTCTGTACAACTCCGAACTCCGTTCGTCTCTCATAGCCGGAGGAAGAAGTTTCGCAGAAAGGGAACGCAGCATATACGCAGGAACAGAAAAACTTTCAGAAATATTGGAAAAGTTATGAAAACAGTATTCAATATAGACTATGACTATCACAAGGCTACCGGTATAGGCAGATACAGCATGGAGTTAATGTCCGCATGGATTTCATCGGGAGAGGATTGCAGTATCTGGGTACCGAGATGGATGTGGAGGAACGGCAGGATGCCCGAGCCCTTTGCGTGCAGGGCTCGTCGTTTCCCTGTAAAGCGGAATCTCACAGAACGGGTCTGGGCTCCTCTAATGGCGATTTTCAAGAATATAGACTGGGTACACAGTGCAAACTGCATGCTGCTTCCCAGGAGCCGCTTCTACAAGCAGGCCTGTATGGTCCATGATCTTGGACCCTTCCTTTACGGGCACATGAAATCTGCGGAAGACACCGTCCCCTGGAAGCTCCGGCTGCAAAATGTCGCTGTAAATGCTGACTGCATCCTGGTTAACTCAAACTCAACCAGGGCTGACATGAAAAAGTTCTTCCCGGAAACAGAGGAGAGGATATTCGTCACCCCTCTGGGCATAGATCATCTCAAACCACCCCAGGCAGACTGGAAGGGTTCGAAGGAGCACATACTTTCTGTTGGAACGCTGGAGCCAAGAAAAAACCTGGATGGACTATTGAAGGCATATGCTCTTCTCTCTGCAGAAAGAGACCTTCCTCCCCTGGTAATTGCCGGTGGAGACGGCTACATGGCAGATGAATACAGAGCGATGCCGGCACAGCTTGGTATAGAGCAAAGTGTTTTTTTCACCGGATTCGTTTCTGATGAAAGGTTAAAACATCTCTACAGGGATGCAGTCTGTCTTGTACATACAGCTCATCATGAAGGCTTCGGTTTCACAGTTCCTGAGGCTTTCAATTGGAACCTGCCTGTGGTAGCTTCCAGTACCGGAGGACTGGCAGAGTTTTTTAAGGACTGCGCATGGATGGTTAATCCCTCAGAACCCGGATCAATTGCCCTTGGAATTGAAAACGCCCTTGAAAAAGGGGTTACTGAAGGCCAGCTGGACAGCCGGAGAAAAATATCAGAGGAGCTGACCTGGAAAAACTGTGCGGAAATGACGATCAGAGCCATGGAATCCATTAGTTCGAACCACCGTAAGAGCTAAACTGTGCGGGAAATCTCTATTCTGTTATTTTACTCAGTCAGCTAACAAAAAATATGCCGGATCGGGGATGTCTTCCCCGTTGCATTTCAAAGGGGGAAAACATGGGGAAAAGGGTTCTGATAACCGGAGGAGCTGGATTCATAGGATCACATCTCGCAGATCTTTTTCTTATAAATGGATATACTGTAAAAGTTTATGATGTTCTTGATGCTCAAGTTCATGGGATTGATGCCGGAAGGCCTTCTTATCTCAACAGCGAAATCGAGCTGATCGTAGGTGATGTGAGGGATGCTGATTCCTTCGCCGGGGCACTCAAAGGCTCTGATGTTCTCGTTCATTTTGCAGCCGCTGTTGGCGTGGGCCAGTCCATGTATGAGATCACCAGATACACCTC
The DNA here is from genome assembly GCA_964598645.1 of uncultured bacterium. GTDB lineage: Bacteria > Fermentibacterota > Fermentibacteria > Fermentibacterales > JCC-6 > Sabulitectum. Next base: position 17,358 of record CAZRCS010000010.1, read on the forward strand.
CATTAACACCATGGGCGCAGCAGTAGTGCTGGAAGAAGCTGTAAAACAAAAGGACAGTATTGAAAAGATGCTGGTTGCCAGCTCCATGTCCATTTACGGTGAAGGTCTTTACAAATGCAGCAAATGCGGAGAGGTCGCTCCAAGGCTCAGACCCGCGGAGCAGCTCATGGCCAGGAACTGGGAGATGCTTTGCCCATTGTGCGGAGAAACCTGTGAGCCGGTGCCTACTCCCGAGACCAAACCACTGTTCCCAACAAGCGTGTATGCGGTGAACAAAAGAGATCATGAAGAACTGTTTCTTTCCGTGGGAGAGGCCTACGACATCCCATGCACTGCCATGAGATTTTTCAATGTCTATGGGGAAAGGCAGGCACTGTCCAATCCCTACACTGGAGTAGGAGCCATTTTTGCTTCAAGGCTCCTTAACGGAAAACCACCGGTCGTTTTCGAGGATGGTGGGCAGAGCAGGGATTTCATCCATGTCAAGGACATTGCCAGAGGCTGCCTGCTTGCAGTTGAGAGTGAACGATCCAACGGACAGGTCTACAACCTTGGAACCGGAAGAAAGCTCTCCATTAAGGAGGTAGGCGAATCCATCGCCGGTGAACTGGGGCAGCCCGTGGATGATTTCATCATCAGGAACGAGTACCGTGCGGGAGATATCCGTCATTGTTACGCTGACACAACGAAAGCGGCAGATGAGCTTGGTTTCGTTGCTGAAAAAACATTCGAAGAAGGAGTAAGTGAACTCTGCAGCTGGGTTGAAAGACAAAACGCGGTAGACATGGTTGATAAAGCCACAGAAGAGCTGAAAAACAGAGGTCTTGCCAGATGAGTATTCATCTTCTTCTTGACTCCAGGGCGGTTCAAAAAAATGTGGACGGCATCAGCAGATTCGCGCTGAACGTTACCAAGTGCCTCATGAAAAAAAGACCGGACTGGCGGGTAACGGTAGTTATGAATCAGGATGCGTCCTTCCACATGGATGGAACAGGGGCAGACATAATCTACGACAGCTCATCCAGATTCAGAAAAGGACCCAACAGAAAACTCTCCTCAAGGATTGATGAAGTCGCTCCCGATGCTTTCCTGAATTTCTCCATGGCAGGACCGCAGCCGAATGCCCCGACGATCATCACCGTCCACGACCTTATGGTGCTCAACCTCCCCTGCTACTTCGGGGACAGCGTTCTGCGAAACGCGTTCAGCAGGGTTCTGTTCCAGAGGGCGCTTTCAAGATCCATCGGCCATGCAGCTGCCGTTGCCGTTCCAACCATGGCCACCAAGCTTGATGTGCTTCGCAAATTCAATTCCTCCGGAGACAAAATTTTCATAACAGGCGAGGGACAGGCGCTTTTCGACTCTCCTGTGAGCAACCACAAGCCAAGGGGCGACTTTTTCCTTTATGTAGGGAACGCAAGAGGATACAAGAACATTCCCAGGTTCCTCACTGCCTATGGCAGACTCTGGGCAATGGACAGATCCACTCCGCCGCTGGTAATGGTAGTGCGTAAGGACAGGGCCTGGAACCACTTTCGTAAACATCTCGATTCCAACCCGGCCAGGGAAAACATAAAGGTAATGACCTACATAAACGACGAAGATCTCAGGGAACTGTACATGACCTGCAAGGCCCTTCTCATCCCCTCTGTCTACGAGGGTTTCGGTTTGCCTGCCCTGGAGGCAATGGCAACCGGAGCACCGGTAATGGCATCAAAGGCAACGGCTCTGGAAGAAGTTGTGGGTAGAACGGGTATTCTCATCGATCCGTATTCAGTTATTGATATCATGCGCGGAATGGCGGAGCTGAAAGCAGCCTCTCCAGAATTTCTGGAAAACCTGGGGGAAAAGGGCCGCGAGAGAGCGAAGCAGTTTACATGGGAAAAGACCACCGACAGGTTCCTGGATAAAATTGAGGCCATGGCATGAGGGTTGCCGCAGTAAACCCACCCTTCATGAATGGGCGGTTTTCCAGGTCGTCTAGATCCCCGGCGATCGTTAAGAGCGGAACCATGTACTGGCCCTTCTGGCTTGCCTATTCAGTGGGCATGCTCGAGAAGCACGGCCATGAGGTTCTTTTCCTGGACTGCCCGGCTCAGAGTATTACAGAAGATGAGATGCTCAGGCTCCTTGGGGATTTCAAGCCCGGTATAACGGTGATGGATACCAGCACACCCTCGATAATCAGTGACCTTAAGATAGCTGAAAAGGTTAAGGCTGCCTGCAGCGATACAGAGATCTTCCTGGTTGGAACCCATGTAAGTGCCCTGCCGGCTGAAACCCTTGCAGAAGCCTCCTTCATTAAGGGGATAGCCTATGGAGAATATGACACTGCCATAGCTGAAACGGCGGATGCCCTGGAAAAGGGCAGGGGGCTCCAGGACATTCCCGGACTGTGGATCCATACCCCGGATGGCCCTGCGGACACAGGTGCACGGGAACCAGTAGTGGAACTGGACTCGCTGCCTCTTCTCGCGGACGTTTACAAAAGACATCTTAAACCGGAAGACTACTTCTTTGCAGCGGCCCGGTATCCTTCAGTAATGATGATAACAAGCAGGGGCTGCCCCTTCAAATGCTCATTCTGCGTGTGGCCCCAGGTATTGCACAAAGGCGGCTACCGGGCCAGATCAGCAGAAAATGTTGCCAGTGAGTTCATGAAAATGCAGGAGCATTTCCCCCAGGTCCAGGAAATCGTATTCGAAGACGACACCTTCAGCGTTGATTCGTCACGGGTCAGGGATATCTCCATGGCTCTTCTGAAGGCTGGAAACAGGCTTCCATGGACTGCAAACACAAGAGCCAATCTCTCCCTTGAGGCAATGCGTGACATGAAGAAAGCCGGCTGCAGAATGATCATCGTCGGTTACGAATCCGGGAACCAGGGTATCCTGAACAATGTGAGCAAGGGCACAACTGTGGAGCAGAACCTGGCTTTCGCTGAAAGAGCCAGGAAGGCCGGGCTTCTCGTTCACGGCTGCTTCATGGCCGGCAATCCCGGAGAAACTCCTGAAACCCTTGAAGAGACCTATCGAATGGCGGTTAAGCTGAAACCGGACACAGCCCAGTTCTTCCCGGTGATGGCCTATCCGGGAACCAGACTGTACAGAACTTTTCTGGAATCCGGAAGCCTGAAAACCCAGGACTATGGGAACTGGCTCACTGAAGAAGGTCTTCATAACTGTGTTGTCGACCTTCCGGGTCTTTCCTCCGAAGACCTGGTGAACTGGTGCGACAGAGCCCGTCAGAGGTTCTATCTCCGTCCGGGCTACCTCTTCTACAAGGCGGTACAGACTGTCAGACACCCCTTCACAGAGGGCCGAAGAACACTGCGGGCATTCTCCACCTTCAGGAAGCATCTGTTCAGGAGGAAAAAATGAAGAAAGCCGTCATCCTGCTTGGAATGATTATGGATGGAATAGCAGTATTTCTAGCTCTATACCTTGCGGCCCTGGCAAAATTCAGGTGGGGCATCTTCCCCGGTGTTTCCGCTATTTCACTCTCTGTAATTACCGCAGGAAGCATTTTCTCTCTTCTCTACTGGTGGATAATCTTTGCAGCCACCGGCGCTTACAGACTTCACTGGGACAGGAGCTGGGCAGATGAGATCCGGATGGTTTTCAAACCGGTTTTAGCAGGTTTCGTTATTCTTTCTCTTTTTGCGTTTCTCATAACGCCGGAAGCTTCAATTGGAAGATGGATATTCTTCATATACTTCGCACTTATGAACATACTTGTCTATGCAGCCAGATGCTTCTCCAGGCTTTTTGAACGAAGGCTGGCAAAAAGGGGCAGACTTCAGCGGAATGCCCTTCTGATAGGTCTCGGAGAGTCAGCCAGGGAACTTGTTGACTATCTCAGTATAAACCCCTCCTTGGGCTACTCTGTAAAGGGTTTCATCACCCCTCCCCATCCTGTTGCAGAACCGGCTGTTAAAGATGAACCATTAGGTGGGATAGAGGATATCGACCGCATTTCCAAAGAGCTTAACGTAACTGATCTGCTCGTAACGATCGCCTCGAATTTCCACGATGACGTGCTGAGCCTGATGATGCCAGCTGTGCAGAACGGGCTGAGGGTAAAGCTTCTTCCCGACCTTTATGACGTTGTAGCCGGGCATGTTCACAATACTCAGATACTGGGCCAGCCGTTGATGGAACTTCTTCCGGACAGACTGTCATTCTGGGAAAAACTGGTAAAAACCTTCGGCGATTACGTAATAAGTCTTTTGGTAATCATTCTGGGAATGCCTTTATGGCTCTTCGTATCCGCTGCGATCTTGATGGATTCCCGTGGCGGGGTCTTCTACAGACAGGAAAGAACCGGAGAGGGCGGAAAGGTTTACAAGATTTTCAAATTCCGTTCCATGGTTAATAATGCCGAGAGCAAGACCGGCGCTGTCTGGGCCGGGAAGGACGATGCCAGGGTTACCAGGGTTGGAAGGATCATCAGGAAAACCAGAATAGACGAGGTGCCTCAGTTCCTTAACGTTCTTACTGGAGATATGGCGGTTGTAGGTCCGCGACCTGAACGGCCGGAGATTATCGAGGAACTCAGAAGGATCTACCCATTTTACGACAAAAGACTTACGGTAAAGCCGGGGATTACAGGCTGGGCCCAGGTTAAACTGGAGTATGACACCAGCATTGAAGACGTTTCTAAAAAGCTTAAACATGATTTCCAATACATAGAGAACCAGTCTCTGTTCCTTGATCTGGAGATCCTTGCCAGGACAGTGCTTGTGGTTCTCACCGGAAAGGGCGCCCACTGAGCGCCCAAGAAAGGAACGATATGCCAGTACCCCTTCTTGACATAAACAGGCAACATGCCGAGATCAAGGAAGAACTCAAAAAGGTATTCTCTGATGCCCTGGACACATCCAGGTTCATCAAGGGTCCCGAAATGGAAAACCTCGAAAAGGAATTCTCCGCATACTCAGGGACCGCTGATGCTATTGGATGCGCTTCGGGAACCGATGCTCTGATCCTTGCACTACAGGCCATCGGACTCAAAAGGGATGAACTCGCGATTACAGTGCCGTTCACGTTCTTTGCCACAGCCGGAGCAATAGTAAGGGCAGGAGGAACGCCGGTTTTTACCGATATTCTTCCCGACACATTCAATATGGACCCGGACAAGCTTTCGGACTGGCTGAACACTAACTGTGCCATTACAGAAAGAGGCGTAGTTCACAGAGCTTCAGGGAAAAGGGTAGCAGCTGTGATGCCGGTGCACATTTTCGGACAGACAGCCAACATGGACGCCATTTGCTCAATCGGAAAGAACTGGGGTCTACCTGTAATAGAGGATGCTGCACAGGCTGTTGGCGCCGGGTGGCGAAACAGCAGAGCCGGTTCCCTGGGAGACATGGGATGCTTCAGTTTCTTTCCATCGAAGAATCTGGGAGCCCTTGGCGACGGCGGGATGGTCACAACCTCGAATCCTGAACTTGCAGAAAGACTGAGACGTCTTCGTGAACATGGGGGTCAGGGTTACCTTCACTGCGAAGTGGGCACCAACAGCAGACTCGATGCTCTTCAAGCTGGATTCCTCAGGGTAAAACTCCGTCATCTTGACAAGTGGCATGAAGGAAGGCGTTCCAATGCTGGCAGATACAACGATGCCTTCGCTGATATTGAGCAGGTCAAAACCCCTGTCATAGATCCAAGGGCTGTTTCCATTTACAATCAGTACACCCTTATGGCCGATAACAGGGACCAGCTTCTTGAGCATCTCAGAGGCAAGGGAATCGGGTGTGCGGTTTACTATCCGCTGCCTCTGCATCTGCAGGAGTGTTTCGAAGACCTTGGTTATTCCAGAGGTGACTTCCCCGTTTCTGAGATCTGCAGCGAAAAAGCCATATCCCTGCCGGTTTTCGGAGAACTGACAAAGGAAGAGCAGGATGAGGTTATTCAGGCAGTCAGGGAATTTTATACCGGTTGAGTTTCTTCTTGTACTTACACTCACCGTTCCCGTATCAGCGGTAGATCTTATAGATAATACCCTTGAAACGGGTGAGAATCTCTTTGACGAAATGCCGCTTACGGTCCTTTGCTCTGGACTGGCGGCAACAACCGGCATTTTCTTCCTGGAGAATGAATCCGGCTGCGAAGGATTTCTTCCCGAACAGCCCTTTTCTGCATTGGACAGGGCTGATGATTTTCTCTTCGGCCCTGTGCTTCCTGCATCTTCCGCCGGCCTCTGGCTTCTCGGAATTGCCACCGGCGAACAGGACCTGGAGGATACCGGAGAAGAACTTTCCAGAGGACTACTCTGGACATACGGACTCACTGCAGGGTTTAAGTATTCGGTGAGAAGAACCCGTCCCGACGGCGAAGACGACCTCAGTTTCCCTTCAGCCCACGCCGCCGGGGCCTCATGCACGGCAGCTGTTCTCTGGTCCCGTCACGGCTCTTCAGTGGGTATTCCGGCAGCTTCCATTGCACTTTACACCTGTATCTCCAGGGTCAACCTCGGGAGACACTTCCCCTCGGATGTTCTTATGGGTGTGGCAATTGGAACCGCCTGCGGTCTTGCGGCATCCCTGGATGGCAACGGGAATGACGCCGTTACTGATTTCTCTTTGGGTTTTTCCATGGATACCGGAGGAAGGATATTCACCACATTATGGTAAAGAAAAGAATTGAAAGCTTCGGCCACGCATTCAGAGGGCTTGGAACCCTTGTCAGAAGCCAACCCAATGCAAGGATACATCTGGCGGCAACCCTCGCTGTGGTCTGCCTGGGTCTTTTTCTCCGTGTATCGCTGAATGAATGGGCATTACTTGCCCTTGCATGCGGTATTGTATGGGCAGCGGAGGCCCTTAACACAGCGGTGGAGTTCCTTGCAGACAGAGTAGCGCCGGAGAAACATGAACTTGTTCGTAAAGCTAAAGACACTGCCGCCGCCGGAGTTCTCGCGGCTTCGATTGCCGCTGCTGCTGCCGGTCTTTTTATATTCCTGCCTCATGTTCTCAATTAAGGTCCGGAGAGGATAAAATGCTTGACAGAAAAAGGCTGAGAAAAGAACCTGAAATCATTGCTGGTGCCATTGCCGCCAAGAACGAAAAAGCTGACATGGACAAATGGCTCACCGCCGATGCTCGGAGGCGTGACCTCATGCTTCAGGCAGAAGAACTGCGAAGCCTGAGAAATGAACTCTCTAAGGCGGTTTCATTCAAAAAGCGCAGTGGTGAAGATGCCGGCGAAGAGATGGAGAAAAGCAGGGAAACAGGGAAGCAGCTGGGTCTTCTTGAGAAAGAACTGACTTTGCTTGACAGCGAGCTTCTTGCCATGGAGATGAGTTTCCCTAACATACCGGACCCTGATGTCCCCCTTGGCGGTGAAGAGAACAACAAGGTAATGGAAACTTCAGGCAGTCTTCCCGAATTCGATTTTATACCTCTTCCCCACTGGGAACTTATGAAGGATGTCTTCGTAAGTGAAGATGCAGGGAAAATAGCCGGGTCGAATTTCATCCTTTTCAGGGGATGGGCAGCGAAGCTTCAGCGGACCCTGATCAACTGGATGCTTGATCACCACACAATGAACGGCATGGAGGAAGTCTGGCCTCCCTTCCTTGCCAACTCTGATTCAATGACCGCAACGGCTCAGCTTCCCAAGATGGCAGATGACATGTATGAAATTCCCCGGGACGGGCTTTTCCTCATTCCAACAGGAGAAGTGCCTCTTACGAATATTTACCGGAACTGCCTTCTGGATGAAAAGGAACTTCCCTTGAAGCTCTGCGGCTACACCCCCTGTTTCAGAAGGGAGGCGGGAAGTTACGGCAAAGACACAAGAGGTCTTAACCGGGTACACCAGTTCGAAAAGGTCGAGATGGTACGTTTCGAACACCCTGAGAGATCAGATGAGGCCCACGGCGAAATGGTGGATCATGTAACCGGCATGCTTGATCTGCTTGGTATACCATGGAGAAAACTCCTTCTGGCAACCGGAGACCTGAGCTTTGCAGCAGCAAGGTGTTATGACATAGAGATATGGTCAGCCGGACAGGAAAAATGGCTCGAGGTTTCCTCAATATCAAATTTCAGAGACTTCCAGGCAAGGAGAGGCTCTGTGAGGTTCAGACCGGAAACAGGTGGAAAACCCAGGTTCGTTCACACTCTCAATGGTTCAGGTCTGGCTCTTCCCAGGCTGATCATTTCCCTTGTGGAGAACAATCAGCAAAAAGACGGATCCATAGTACTTCCACCGGTTTTAGCAGAGAGAATGGGGATGGACGTTATAAGATAGCGTTTACTTCTTCTTGCCGGCCCTGAAGTCACCCTTCATTTCTGTGAAGAGCTGATTCCATTTGTCCCATAGTTGTGGGTTCTCGCGCTTCAATTCAAGCATTCTCTCCCTGGAGAACAGGAACGCACAGATGAGGAGAAACGCCAGAATGAATGTCTCCGCCCAGATGTAAAGCCTTTTGGGTTTGCTCTTCCATCCGGGATGTCTTGGAGGATCGAGAATCCGGATGGAACTGTTTATGTTCTGTTCCTGCACAAGAGCCTGTTCAAGCTGAATCTCAAGAGCGCTTACCATTTTCAGATGCATCTCGAAATCGGTTCTCAGGCGCGCATACTCGATGAGTGCAGGGGGAAGGTTACTTAGCCCCGGACCGAGATCGACGGAACCCGCACTTCCTGAACCTGTTTCTATCATGGTAATGGCTTCACTTAAGGCCTGAGCTTCGGTTTCAAGTTCCAGTATCTGAGCGGTGGTTCCATATCTTATGCCGTTTCTTATGGCATTTGCCATAAGGGTGGTTTCTATGTATCTGCCCTTCATTTCAGCAAGAACGGACATTAGTTCCGCAATTTCTTCCTCAGGCATTATTGTTCCGTACTCTGCCTCGAAACCGACAAGACTTGCAGTTGTTCTCTCAAGGGCATTCCTTGCAATTATCAGCTGATTTTCCGTGAGAGTTCTGCTTTCTTCGAAACGAGCTCTTGTGATGTTCGTGTTAATGCTGTCAAGAAGAAACACTACCCTTTCGGCTACCTCTATTGAGTAAAATGGATTCTTCGTGGTTACTTCAATATTTATCATGCCGGCAGAACCTACACGGGCAGTATAGTTTTTGCTGAATTCCAGTCTTGCTCTGTACATGGCCACTTCAGGTGCATCACCATAGGTCTCGTTAATGCCTGTAGAATCAGCGTACCCGGTACTGATGATCACATTGTCGATCAGGGTTCGACTGTTGAGAATCTCCACGTACACGTCTGAGAGGGTAGTCATCAGAGGAAGCGAGTAACCCATGCCACCGCTGAAGAAACCGGCGAACTCACCAAGTGAAAGACCGCCGATGCTAAGCCCAGGCGATGCAGGTTCTTCCGGGGGCAGAATTACCGTTTTAACCGTATAGCTCTTTGGAAGTAGATAGGTTATGCCTATTGTAATAAGCATTACGATAAGCAGAGTTACAAGTACGAATTTCCTGTTCTTCAGAAGAACGAACAAAAAGCTGGCGGATAAGTTACTCATAGATTCCCCTAATTAGATATGCTCTGATACGAGATTATTACAGTGGCAACTCCGGTAAGAATCGCAAGATACTCCTGCCAGAACTGAATTGGAACCCTGGGGACTTCTACCATTGCCCCGGGTGGAACCAGGTCATGAAGCTCTGCGTCTTCTTTACTGCCGTCGGGGAAAACGAGCTGCAATGAGCCGGTTCTGGCTGCTCCCGTAAACCCCCCGGCCATACCGATGTAGTAGTTAACAGTCATTCCCGGTGAGTAAGGGACTGAAGAGGGTTGGTTAACCTGGCCTACGATGCTGATCATATTGTCTGCGAAAGGTACCACTATTCTGTCACCGGGAGCCAGGAAAAACTGATCTGACCGGGATTGAAGTTCAAAGGGCAGAACCGCCTGGGTCCCATCCTCAAGATGTCTGCAGACGAAGGAAGACGGGATGTCAGCCTGTTCAGTAACTCCTCCAGCTCTCTGTATTGCCTCGGAAGGAGTCTCTCCGGGAATGTACTCCAGTACTAATCGCCTGTTCTGCAAAACAGCCTCCGGAGAGTATTGAGCTGAATTCACCTGGGGTTGAGACCGTGCGCCTAGAGCCCCTTCAAGGATTATGCTTGCCTGGGAAGGAAATACATGAACACGGGTATTTCGTCGCATCAGGGGATTTGAAGCTATGTCACCATTCATGGTAAACTGATTAAGGTCATAAATGGAAGAATCTCCCTCGACCGTAACGATAAGAATGTGTGACATGGCAGCAGTGGCAGTTACACCGCCTGCCTCCAGAATGGCCTCATTAAGCCGGGTCAGACCGTTGACGGTCACAATTCCGGGTTCACTGACCTGCCCTGTAACGGGGACCTCGAAACTTGCGGATCTTGCAAGACCAGAGGTCACTGCAAAACTGCCGTAACTCCCTCGGACCATCTCTTCTATTATGGACTGAAGCTGGGCAAGGTTCAATCCGTCGACACTTATGGGAGGCATCCCTGGAACGCTGAGAATACCGTCCAGCCCCACTGGAAGTAAAATCGTAGATATAGACTCTTCAGACCTTGCGAAGGGAACTCCTCCAGGGAAGGATATCCATATATTGTCTCCAAAACCTACCTGATACTCTTCCGGATCGAAATAGTCCGCAGAAGAGAGTTGGCATTCCTGCTCAAGAGATACTAAATCACTTCCCATCCCCGTAGGAGCAGCAAGAACAGACAATGTTGTAACATACCAGACAAGTATCAAGAATACCTCCTTGTAGCGCTATACTATCTGGCGCTGTGATCCCAGATCGCAGCGGATCTGGAAGTAAGAGCCTTGTATACGCCCCTCATGGATGCAATGCACATCAGCCAGAAGAAAAAAGGAAGCCTCAAAGCCGAGGGCTTGAGGCCCTTAAAAATCTTTCCGGCCAACGCAAGAAGATTGAATATAAGGACTGATGCAAAAAGCAGGTTGGAAAACGAGTCTGCAAAACCAATGGCAAGCCCTGCCAATGTTGCTGCAACAGCGAAGAATCCCATATTCCAGCGCAGGATCTTGTGAACGGCAAGCTGAACGGCCAGACCTATCTTTCCTGCCTTGAAGGATTTCCCCAAAAGTTTGAAAGCCGAACCCATCATCCAGCTAACTATTCTTACCAGCCGATGGTACTGACTGGAGTTGTCCGGAGTTGGTTCCGCAGCCACCGCCTCTGGGTTATAAACACATTTATAGCCTTTTATTCTGGTGGTTACAGCTGTTTCGAAATCATCGGCGCGTGATGGGTCTGGAGGGTTATAAAGAGACTTTCTTACGGCAAAAACCGCACCGGTAGCGCCGAGTACGGCACCAATGCGACTTCCCAGAGCCTTCAGCATCTGTTCGTACCGCCAGTAAATGGACTCACATGTTACGTTGTTCAGACTGTTCTGCTTTGATCCGTCTACACAGCCGATCTTCTCATCTGAAAAGGGTTCCACGAGCTCTCTTACCGTGTTCGTTCTGAAAACGGTGTTGGCATCGGTGAACACCAGTATCTCGCCTTTTGAAAAACCTGAGAGCTTAACCATCAGGGCCGATTTACCCAGTCTTTCTTCTGATCTAAAGAATCTGATCCTGGGGTCTGCGAAGGACTGAACGATACTATCAGTGGAGTCTGTGGACATATCTGAAGCAACGAGAATTTCGAATCTGTCAGATGGATAATCCTGTGCCAACAGGTTTTCAATACGGTCAGCGATACACTTCTGCTCATTCCTTGCTGCTACCATGATGCTTACGAAGGGATACTCGCTGAATGGCTTAGCTTTTCTGCTTCTGAATAAAAGCCCAAGGGTCAGCATTACTGCAGGATAAAATATCATGGGAATAAGGATCATCACCACGGATACCCAGAAAACATACTCCATTACAGTAATCAGAATTGACCCCTTCCAAAAAAACAGCATCCAAAATCTATAGTGAATCCTTCTCTTTCTCGCAACAAGGATAGGTTGTTGATGCAAGAAGGGCAAAAATAATCCAGAAAAAAGCTCCTGTCTGCGGCCAGGGCAGCAAGTTATCGAAGAACTGGTGTATGCCGAATCCCGCCAGGCCACAGGCGAAGCCGAAGCCCAGCATGGTATTCTCTCCTGATTTAAGCAGTCTTGCAATGCAGGTTAATGCTGCGGCAGCCAGAAGAACAAGCGCAATGATGGAAAAAATCCCTCCCTTGAGAGGCATCTCGAGGATCATGGAGTTCAGACCTCCAAAACGTGTGATCTTGTCTACACTGTCTTCATGCCTCACTTCCCAGAAACCGTAGAGAGCAGTTCTTCCATGATAATATTCACTGCTGCCCCAGCCGACACCCTGGACAGGATCTGCAAGTATCTCGTTTATGAAACCCCTGTATGAGGTATAACGGTGAAGCATGCTGGTATCCAGCATCAGCTCCTGAGGATTACTGAATACCGTAAGCTGTCTTTCAAACTCACCGGCATTCATGGAAATAAAACCGGTAAAAGCCAGGAAGGACAGGATAGGCACCCAGATCTTCTTCCTGAATCTGTAAATCAGATACAGAAAAGATGTTGCAGATACAGTAAGGAAGCCTCCCCTGGAGAATGTGTACAGAACATTCAGTATTCCAAGGATAACGGTTACAAAAGCAATTGATTTCCACAATCTGCTTTTGAAAAAGAAAAACGAGGCCAGTACAGAGGGGACAAGGAGCTCAAGTACACCGGAATATGAATTGGGGCCCCCTCCGATGGTGGAATAAACCCTTCCTGCAAGGTCAAAACCGGAGGCAAGGTCTCCCAGGGAGTCGATACTTCCCGAGGTATACTGGTAAATGCCGTAAATCGTCATCACCAGAAGCATCAGGGTAAGTACCTTAAGAAACCTTTCAAGCCAGATGCCCCTGCCGTACCAGAAATAGATAACAGGAAGAAGCAGAGCTCCAAGAAAGTGTTTCTGCCCCTCTCTGATCACATTCCATGATTCACTGTCATGCAGATAAAATGATGCAAAAACCGATGCAAGCTGGGCGATACAGGCTGCTCCTACAATTTTGAAAGCAGGCGGAAACCTGTAATTCTCTCTGAAACTCAGAAGTCGGTGAGAGGCAAATGCAAAGAAGGAGAAAAGGATGGCAATAGTCGCCGTAGAAGTGAAGAAAGGTCCGTAGTCTATTGCTGTCTGCCCGAAGGTAACAATAACCGGCAGAGCCAGGACCCAGTACCTGATATCATTGAAAACGAATAATGCAAAGAAGAAAAAGGGAACAGCAAGCATTGCAAATCGTACAGCTTTTGGCTGATAAATGCTCACAAACATGTTCAGCAGGGTAAACATAATGATCAGAAGCCAGGTTCGCCTGGAGGGGCGGTAGGGCTCACCAGTCAACATCTGAGGAAGTTCAGTACTCAATATAAAGCAACATCCGTTTTCTCATTTGCTCGGGTCCCGGTTGACAGAGTAAAGATCCGCCAACCGGGACCTCCAGCTCAGTTCAGACCGGCCACCTCGATGGTTGACCCGGAGCCG
>CAZRCS010000011.1:0-29216 GCA_964598645.1 uncultured bacterium
AGCCAGGGTTTCCCTGTCTACCTCATAACCGCTGTTTTCCCTGCCAATGGCAACGGTATAAACTGCGATGCTGTCTCCGTGGAGGGTGTGCACAGCCTGAGCCACGGTGACCGGGTCAACCACCCCTGCGGTTTCCACTCCGTCTGAGAGAAGGACTATTACCCTTCTGGCAGTGCTGGAGGAACCGAGCCCCCTTGCTGCAGTTGCAAGACCAGAGCCTATTGCGGTGCCATCCATCAGGAAACCCAGATCTGCGTTTTCTATGAATCTCTCCAGTGTTTCATGGTCGAAGGTGGGAGGACAGATGGTAACAGGTTCTGCTGCGTAAAGCACCAGGCCGATCCTGTCGTTGGGTCTGTCTTGTATGAATTCAAGGGCGGCATCTTTTGCAACTTCAAGCCTGTTAGGATCGTAATCCTCCGCCAGCATACTTGTGGAAACATCGAGGGCAAGTACTATATCCACCCCTTCTCCTGCGTCCGGCAGTCGTTCGAATCCGGTCTGGGGTCTGGCAAGGGCTATGAAGAGAAACAGAATACCCATCCAGGGGATAAATACCGTGAAAAATCCTCCGGATGTGGATTGAGGAGTTCCGGTGAAGGGTCCGGTGTACACGGCTCCCTTTTTCGTTCCTCTGCTCTTCTTTCTAAGAAGATAAGCAGCAAATACTGCAACAGGGTAAAGGAAAAGCACCTGATAGAAGGCGAATCTGATCATCGTGACCACTCCCTTCTCAGCTTGGCAAGTTTCCTTATGAAACCCGCTGACTTTTCCCTGGAACTGCCCCAGTCGGCATAAAGCTGCAGAGTGATTTCCCTGACCAGTTCAGAAGCTTCCTCAAGAAATTTTCTGCCATCACCGGTTGAAGAGAGGGAACGGGAAATCTGATTGAGGGTCAGCGCTCTGTTCACAACGCCGAACCTTCCGGCAACAGTTACCCTGTACTGCCTGTCGATCTCGGTGAAAAGTTCTGCCCACCGTCCGTGGATGAAGCTCTCGGATTCGAGAAGGGCAAGGGCCTCCCTTTCTGCTTCCCTTCCGGCAGGTATTTTTTCAGTAATTTCGGTTGCAGAAGAGCCATCTGCTTTTCTGCGTCTGCGGATTATGTACCATGCCGCCAGAGAGACCAGCAGTACTCCCCCGGATACCCACAGCCACGGGAATGGAGGCCTGCCTGTCCAGACAAGCCAGAACGACAGGTTCCTTGCAAAGTCCTCCGGAAGGCCTGGAGGAATGGCCATGTAACAGGGATAGACAGGAAAAGATGGATCCATGAGGGTATCGGGAAACGACGGCACCACAGTCACCATTGGGGGTTGGAAAATAAGGGTGTCACCGGCGTCGTTCCAGCCCCGTAGTGCAGGAAGGTTCAGGGTGTCAGAAAGAACCAGCGGTACCAGTGTGTACCTTCCGCTGTCTCCCTCCACTACGGACCATGTGGAATCTTCCCTCAGTATCTCGGTCTGAAAACCTGCCGGAACCAGATAATCGACGATTCCTGGGAGTCCTGAATTCAATTCAGTGAAAGCGGCGGTAAGAAGAAGCAGTAGATGCATCAGTGGGCTCTCCTTCTTTTTCTGAGGTGAAAGAATCTTCTGAGCGGAAGAATGAGGTCGTCTGAGGTGGAGATACTGACTACGTCCAGTTTTGTCTTCCGGCAAAGAAGCTCTCTGGCAGCGGCATCGGATTGGACTCTTGCTGAGAATGCTTTCTGCCAGCTATGACTTGAAGTATTCACCATACTTTCAATGCCTGTTTCAGGATCTCTGAACCTTATCCTTCCAACGTCGGGCATCCTGACTTCACGGGGGTCGAATATGTGTATCCCAACCATGTCATGTTTTCTGGAAAACACCTTGAGCTTCTTCTCACAGTTCCCGCTGAACCTGAAGTCACTTACAAGAAAGATCAGAGCCCTTCTTTTAAGAACCCTTCCAAGGAAGGCCAGAGCGTTCTCGATATCAGCCTTTTCCTGGTGGTCTGAAGATTCAAGGACCTTCTGGACTATTGATAGAGAATGGGCTCTGCCCTTGTCAGGAGGTACATAGTTGTAAACCCTGTCACCGTAGGTTAACAGTCCCACTCTGTCGTTGCTTTTTGCAGCAGACAGGGCAATCACTGCGGCGGTTTCAGCCACTCTGTCGGCTTTTGTAAGGTTTACGGATCCGAAGTTGAGGCTGCCTGAAACGTCAACCACCAGCATTACGAGCAGTTCCCTCTCTTCGGAGAGGATCTTTACAAATGGATTCATGGCTCGGGCCGTGACGTTCCAGTCTATCAGCCTGGGATCATCCCCTTCTACGTAGGGTCTGTAATCGCAGAATTCCATTCCCTGGCCCCTGAAGACCGATCTGTAATCGCCTCCCATTAGCTGATCCACCAGTTTCCTGGTGCGGATTTCTATCCTTTGTACTCTTCTGAATAAGCTGTGTGCAGTTTCCACTTAGCTACCCCTGGGTTACAGGTACCTTGTCGAGAATCGTCGATAGCATCTCTTCTACGGTTACCTCTTCAGCCTCGGCTTCGAAGGACCGTATTATTCTGTGGCGAAGGGCGTCTGGGGCCACTTCCTTGACAAGGTCCGGGGTGACGAAGGCCTGACCTGTAAGGAGAGCCCTTGATCTTGCCGTGGCCAGAAGAGCCAGAGAACCCCTGGGACTTGCCCCTACCAGTATAAGATCCTCAAGGTCACGCAACTTGTGAAGTCTGGGATGTCTTGTGGCATCAACGAGCCGTACCACGTAGGAGAGAACGTCTTCCTCTACTATTATGCGATTGGAGAGGTTCTTCAGATTTGCCAGCTGTTCAGTGGTCATTACCGTGGAAGCAGTTGGTTTTTCGTTGCCTCCCATCCTCTTCAAGATCTCCACTTCCTGATCCGGTGTGGGGTAGTCAATGATCAGTTTCAGCATGAAACGGTCTACCTGAGCCTCGGGCAGCGGGTAAGTGCCTTCTTGCTCAATTGGATTCTGAGTTGCCATGACAAAGAAGGGTTGCGGCAGCTTATGTGTTACACCTCCGAAGGTTACCTGTCTTTCCTGCATGGCTTCGAGAAGGGCGCTCTGAACCTTTGCCGGGGCTCTGTTGATTTCATCGGCCAGTATCATCTGGGCAAACACAGGTCCCATACGCTCAATGAAGGTGCCTTTCTGGGGCTGATATATCATTGTTCCCGTGATATCCGCAGGCAGAAGGTCCGGAGTGAACTGGATTCTTGAGAAGCTGGCATTCAGACAGCTGGAAAGAGTACTTGCCGCCAGTGTCTTTGCAAGACCCGGCACACCCTCTATAAGAACATGACCATTCGAAAGGAGAGCTGTCATCAGACCCATGCGGAAATCTTCCTGGCCCACAACAACAGAGGAGAACTGCTCCCTTACTCTGCCGAGGAGTCTGGAAGCTTCCGTAACCTCCGCCTCTAGTTTTTCTACATTTTCTCTGGACATCACAATTCCTCCCGGGCTTTGCCTAGAATTTTCCTTAAAAGCTTTTCATATTCTCCGAGAAGCTGGTCTGTTTCAGCCTCGAAACGCATCACGAGAACCGGCTGGGTGTTGGAAGCCCTGAGAAGCCCCCATCCCTTTTCGAAATCAACCCGGACTCCGTCAATGCTGTTAACTATGTATCCTTCTTCCTCGAAAATGTTCCTGACCTTTTCAACCAGCAGAAATTTTTCTGAATCGGAACAATCTTCCCGTATCTCAGGAGTTGATCTTACAGGCGGCAGTGAGGCAGTAAGGGATGAAACCGGCCCATCTGCCCTCTCTGCTATTTCCAGGAACCTGAGAGCCGCGTACAAAGCATCATCATAACCGTAATACCTGTCGCGGAAGAAAATATGGCCGCTCATCTCCCCTGCAAGAAGAGCATTTTCCCTGGCCATACCCTCTTTTATTATAGAGTGTCCGGTGGGAAGCATTACTGCTTTTCCTCCGAGCTGCTCCACCCGGGAGAAGAATACGCTGGAAGCCTTTACTTCGCTTATTATCGTTGCCCCAGGGTTATCCTGGAGAACCTTTTCCGCAAGAACACAGAGAATTCTGTCTCCGAATATCACTTCACCGTTTTCGTCCACGATGCCCAGTCTGTCAGCATCGCCGTCGAAGGCTATGCCAAGGCTGCATTTTTCCCTGATTACTGTGTCCCTGAGATCAGCCAGGTTTGCGATTACAGTTGGGTCCGGGTGGTGGTTGGGGAAGGTGCCGTCTGCATCGCAGTATAGTGGGACCACCCTGTGTCCCAGCTCCGTGAGAAGCTGAACTGCGCAGTCTCCCCCTGTGCCGTTTCCGGCATCTACGGCAACTTTCAGAGACAAAGGCGGAGAGAACTCGGACCTGAGTCTGTCCAGGTATGCTTCTCTGACAGATGCTGTTTCAGGTGCAGTGTTTCCCTTGAGTTCTGGAATTCTCACCTGGAGCATCCTGTCTCTTATCTGTGCGATGTCATTTCCCCAAAGGGTGCGGAGTCCCTTCATCAATTTGAAGCCGTTGTATTCAGGTGGGTTGTGGCTTCCGGTGATCATCACGGTTACATCGGGCTTCAGGGTCCAGGCTGCAAAATAGGTCATGGGTGTGGTCTGAACTCCCAGGTTCACCACCCTGCAGCCGGCTGCTGCGGCGCCGTATGCAAGCCTTTCCGTCAGTCTGTTTCCGCTGGGTCGGCAGTCCCTACCTATTGCGAAGGTGCCGCCTTTGCACATCTCGCCCAGAACGAATCCCAGTTTTTCCACGGTGGAGTCGTCCAGGTCGGTTGCTGCTATTCCCCTGATATCGTATTTTCTGAAAATATCCAAGTTCATTGATTGTCCCCCGCTGCTGGAAGAATCAGTGTGATTCGTCCTTCATCCCAGTCCTCGCTTACCCAGCCACCGTGCGAGGACGCTATTAGTCTTGTGAGACCTGTACCCAGCAGATTCTCATCGCCGGTTCCAGGCTTTCTCTCCCCTGTCCAGTTGATCTCCAGTTCTGTGTTATCCGATTTCCTCAGCTCTATGAACAGAACGGTATTTTCGCTTGCTCTTTTCAGTGTTTCCTGAAGGAGTGAACCTATTGCTTCAGCCA
Source organism: uncultured bacterium (assembly GCA_964598645.1). GTDB lineage: Bacteria > Fermentibacterota > Fermentibacteria > Fermentibacterales > JCC-6 > Sabulitectum. The sequence goes on from CAZRCS010000011.1 coordinate 5,061, forward strand.
TCTGGGAAGGATTCCCTGATGCTTCCACAGGTCCGCATATGTTGACCGATACTGAAACCATTCTGTCCGAGGCGGTATCAGAAATATCCATAGCTGCATCGGAAACAAGTTCATCGAGCTGGATCGTCTCGGCGTGAATTTGATTTTCCGACTGGTCCATCCCATCGTTTTTTGATATCTGCTCGAATACGGTGAGGATTCTCACAAGTGAATGCACTTCCTCTGATAGCCGGGAAAGATCCTTGAGAACGTTGTCGGGAAGTCCGGGGTTCTCATGTCCCAAATTATCAGAAGTGGTTCCTATTGCCTTCAGGGGTTCTGCAAGAACGTCACCTATTCTTCCAAGGAAACGTGACTTCAGAGCTTCCATGGATTGCAGTTCCCTCCTGGCATCAGTTAGACTCTTCTCAAGTTTCCGTATGAGTTTTATCTTCCGTTCCATTCTCCAGTGGATTATTCCAATGAAAACAACCAGCAGCGAAAATATCGCTGAGGCAAACTGGATGGATATCAAGGCAGATCTCCGATTCTGTTTATTACAATAACTTCAAGGCCAAGAGCCTTTGAAATATCATCCTTTGTTTTGTCATCGAGGGTTAGTCCCCGGTGATTGAACATTATGGAGGGCAGATAGAGTTTTTCACTGGCGACATGGTGAGTTGCTGTGCCTTGTATTACATCTTCTCCACTTAGAAGACCGGCAACTCCCACTTCTCTGCCCATGAGCATGTTTTCAACGGGAATGACAGTATAACTGGAATTCCTGAGAAGAGCGGAAATAAAGGGGTACGCAAGCTCCCCTGTTGCTACCAGTCCCTCTCCGGCGAATGCTTTGCCTGCGCAGAGATCCCTTTCGGCGGTCAGCAATCCTATTCCATTGGACTGCAGCGTACAGGTGGAGTAGTGATCTCCCCCTGGTGTTTCACGTCCTGCAAGGAGATAATATTCGTCTGCTGCAAATACCCAGGGGAATTCTGTTATCTCCTGCCATTTGCCTATCAGGTCTAAGGTTGAGGCTGCTTCTTCGACAGACGGTCTTCTCAGGATGGTTAGATTTTCTCTGTGGCCGGTTAGTCCCACAGGTACGACTCCCAGTATGCGCACGTTACTTCTCGTGTGCAATTTCTCAATGGTTTCTTCGAGGATTTTTCCATCATTATAACCTGGGATCACAACTATCTGGGCCTGAACTTCGATACCATGTTCGGCGAGAAGATCGATATTGGGCAGAACGGGCATGGGACCAGGTCGTCCCAGCAATCTCCCCCGCAGCTCCGGATTCACTGCGTGCACCGATACGTGAAGTGAGTTGAATCCCCTGGAAATGGCTTCTGCTGTCTGCGATTCGGTAAGGGTAATGTAGGTGCCTTCAAGGAAAGAGTAACGAACGTCATCATCCTTTAGAAGCAAGGATTTCCTAAGGCCTGGAGGCTGCTGGTCCACGAAGCAGAATATGCATTTGTTGCCGCATGAGCGGGGCTGGGAATCTGAAAGGCTAATTCCGAGATCCTCTCCGGGACCCCTTCTCAGTTTTATCTGTCTTTCAGAAAGGCCTCGCCTGATCCGGAGGTTTACAGTTCCAGCCGATGACTGGGCCAGCAGGTCAACCCAGTCCCTCACGGGAATGGAGTTGCAACTCAGAATGATGTCGCCTTTTTTCAGACCGGCGCGGGAGGCCGGCGAAGGTCTTGTAACTGAGACCACAGATGACCTACTGGAAGTCATCTATTCAAGCTGCAGTGCCCTGGCGATCACCGGATTCATGTCTTCGGCGATCTTCATTTCCGCCTCGGCATGTCCTGCTCTTCCGGTGTAGTCGTAGACTCTGGCAAGGTTCACGTGGAAACCTACTATGGCGTTATCGTCATCAATTGTATTTGCAATGACAAGCCCTTTGCGGAAGTGGTCTTCAGCCTCGTCGAATCTTCGCATGTCGAAGGTGCACCGCCCGAGCATCTCCCTTGCCTTTATCCTGTAGTCCGGGCTGGGGAGTACTTTCTCGAACTCCTGAACAGCTTCTCTGAGAAGTCCCATTTCCCTGTAGGCAATTCCCAGATCGAAATGGGTTGAGTAGTCTTCCCGGGATATGCTTTCGTCGACACCGGTTTTGAATTCCATGATAATGTCGGCAAGTATGCTCTTGGAGCTGTCGGTTTTAACGTTGTCTATGTCGTCGAGGATATCAGCGACCCCGGTAACCCCGGTTTCCTTGTGTTCTTCCGGCAGAATGCCGTTCATCAGGTCAATTGCATCGCGATAATCCGGGCATACATCAACTGCTGCTTCAAGGGAGGCCATGGCCTCGTACTGGCTGTCATTAAGAAGGTACGCAACCGCAAGCCTGTAGAAGGCTCTTGCCTGTCCTTCTTTGTCTATGGTGTGCCTGATCCTTACAATTTCCTTGGCTGCAGAGAGAGACTCGGGACATATATCGAGTACTCCCTCGAGAAGCTCAAAAACCATGTAGTCTCGTTCTTCGCTTCTGTATATCTCCGCTGCCCTGAGGTAGGCGCCTACTGCACCGTAAAAGTCACCGACGTCAAGAAGAAGATTGGCCATTTCGATGAAACCGAGAGCATCTCCCGGATCCCTGTCCAGCCGGTTCCTCATGTCGGCAACCTGCTTGGAGAGGGCTTCACGAACCTGCCTGAGAGAGACTAGATTCATTGCAACCAGAACGTCTCCCAGCCTTGAATCCTTCATGTCCGAGGATTGTTTGTCCAGCGCCTTGAGAACGTCTGCTGCCTTCAGCATACCGCAGGCAACGAAGTATTCACCGATCCTCTGGGGTCTGAGTTCCTGGACCTGTTCCTCTTCTTCTTCCCATTCAGCTTCTTCGCCCTGGTCAATATCCCGGAGAAGGTTCTCGCTTGATTCGTTTCCGCCTTCGATGAGGTCGTCTTCATTGAAACTCAGGTTATTCAGCAGAGCTGCTGTGTCTGTCTCTGGAGTTGCGGTTTGTTCTTTCGTCTTGCCGGCGGATACTGCGGGTTTCGTTTTGACGACGGTTTCAGGTTCGCGTTTGACTTTCGCACTTGGTTTCGATTTGGGCTTTGGAGGCGGAGCAGGGTGTAGTTCGTTTCTGAGTTTCAGAAGCATCTGGGCCAATTTTTCATGACCGGAGAGATTCCTCTCCATGGATACGGACACGGCATAATCCAGGTATGCTTCATTCTTTTGTTTGTAGGCAACCTTCGCCAGGTTCACTACCCAGTTTGCGGCTTTGGGATCCAGTACGGTAAGTGATTTCAGCGTGTTTGCCACGTCGGGAAGATCGAGCGACGGTTTCGACTTGAGATAGCTTACGTATTCCTTTTTTGCCTGGTCAGGTTTTTCCTGTTCAAGGAAGCAGTTTCCCATGATGAGATGGGCATCTGTAACATCTGGAAAGGACCTGAGAAGCTTCCTGCACACAGAAGTTGAAACCATGTGCAGCCCTTCTTCACAGTAAAGTCTTGCTGAGGCCACAAAATGTTTTTTCGCCTCGTCCTCCCGCTTCATCTTCAGAAGGACATCGCCTATTTTATTGTGTACGGAGGCGTCTTTGGGATCCTGCTCTATAACCAGATTGAATATTTTCAGGGCACTCTCGTGCTTGCCCTTCTGCACAAGGTCGTGAGCTTTTTTCTTAAGAGAAGTTACGTTCTCGGTCATTGCCTGCGATCCTCCGTTATTTATCCGTGTTTCGTACTATATACTCTTTGAGCCGCGCAGTACACCACCTTAACATCCGGGTTTCCCAGATGGTAAGGAATCATTCTGTAGTCTTCACAATCCCATACAACAATATCACCATGACAGCCAGGCGCAAGCCCCCCCTTTGAACCGCCCAGTCCTAGAGCAGCGGCGCCATTGGCGGTTGCCGATACAATGGCCTCTTCAACGGTAAATCCGCACTGACATACCGCAAGGCTGACTATCAGCGGCATTGAATCACAGAAACAGCTGCCTGGATTGAAGTCCGTGGCAATGGCCACGGCAGCGCCTGCATCCAGGAGCTTCCTGCCGGGAGGAAAGGGTTTACCGAGAAAGAGCGCAGTTCCGGGAAGCAGTGTTGCAACCGTTTTGCTTTTTGCTATTCCTTCTATGTTTTCACTGGAGATCGAAAGCAGGTGATCCGCACTGCAGGCTCCCACATCGAATGCCACCTTTGCACCGCCGGTATCATGAAATTCGTCAGCGTGAATTCGCAGAAGGAATCCCTGTTCCTTTGATGCCTTAAGATACCTTGCAGCCTGTTCAGGGGTGAATACGCCCTTTTCGCAGAATATGTCCACGAATTTTGCTACTCCCTGTTTTTTCACAGCCGGATTCAAAGTGTTTATCAGATAGTCTATGTACCTGTCCGGCTGGCCTTTGAATTCAGCGGGCACTTCGTGGGCCCCCATGAAAGTGGGTACAATCGTCACAGGCGATTCTTCCGAGGCTTCGCCTGCTATTCTCAGGCAGCGCAGTTCTGTTTCAAGATCGAGTCCGTAACCGCTTTTTGCTTCGACCGTGGTAGTTCCCGATGCAAGCATATTCCGAAGATGCCTGAAGAGGTTCTTCCTAATGGTATCGTCAGAGGCGGCTCTGGTTCTTTCAACGCTGTTCAGTATACCGCCGCCTGCTGCTGCAATATCTTCGTAGTCGGCACCTGCGGCCCGCATGGCGAATTCATCCTGCCTTGTCTTGCCGAAAAGAGGGTGAGTGTGAGAATCAATGAAGCCGGGGGTTACGAGACAGCCCCCGGCATCATCAATAACACAGTCTGCTTCGAATGAGCAGTATTTTTCAAGGTCAATTTCTGAACCAGCCCATACGACCCTGCCCTGAAAACAAGCCAGAGAAGCGTTATCCAGAATACCTAACTCAGAAGCGAGTCTTCCCTTCCTGGGACCGGGAGGACCATCAATGGTGAGAAGCCTTCCGATGCCCTTCAGAACAAAGTCAGCTCTTACTCTCACCGGGTTTAGGCTTCTGGTATAACGGAAGCAACCTTTCTGGCTCCCATGCGGTGGAATTTGACCCTGCCCCCTATTTTTGCGAAGAGGGTGTCGTCAGATCCCTTGCCGACGTTCAAACCAGGATGAATCCTGGTTCCACGCTGACGCAGAATGATGGTTCCTCCGGATACTACCTGCCCGGAAGGAGCTTTGACTCCAAGGCGCCTTCCCGCGGTATCTCTACCGTTTCTGGAGCTGGAAGATGATTTTTTATGTGCCATTCTGTTGCCTTTCCTTCTTTCTCAGTCCGTAACAACCATTCTGGTTGATGCGGAAAGCCCGTTTGAAGTGTACCTTACCTGGTAGACTCCAGCGGGAAGTGCCGAACCGGCGTTGAACGAATGTGATACAACCCCGGCGGAAATATTCTGTCCATATACAGTTCTACCGGAAATATCATAAATTTCGAGCATTCCTTCAACCCCTGTGTCGGGAAGGGATATGGAGCAGTTTGCCGTAACGGGGTTAGGAGAAGAACTTATCTCAATGAAGAGTCCCTGTGCACCGCCGCTCTCGATGCCCGTTCCGAACACGAAATTCACCGGGACCATCTCTTCAGAACCGACGGTGATGCCGTTATGGGCAAGGGAGCCCATGCCGTTCACCGTGGCTACAACATTATAAGTTCCTGGAACCAGGGCCTTGGAGTAACCGCCGTCGATCACATCACTACGGCAGAAACGCAGAGGAGTAGAGTCGACTCCGTCGGTTTTCTCAACTTCGATCAGGGCGTCCAGGGGGTTTCCTGCGGCGTCCTCTACAGTTCCGTAAACACCGTAGGTGCTGGTCATACAGAAATCAAGTATTGCCATGTAGTTTGCATTGGCAACACCGGGCCAGTCTGCAGGGGATTTAACGTTGGAAACCTCTATGGTGTAGTCAACCGTTCCCACCTCGCCGTAGGACCAGTCATTCACATCGCCATTTGTTTCATACCAGGATGCGCCTGGAATGTATACGGTAAAAGGACCGTAGTAACTGACCATGGAAGGATTCTGGGCGTATGCGTACGACTGGGCGTTTACCAGTTCGAGGTCCTGTATCACAGCCGAGACACTGTAGTTCCAAACTGCATTGACACACTCTGCTCCGCCGTGGAAGGAAAGACCTGTGGCAAAGGGATTCACGAAGTTGCTGGATTCGGGCCAGTCCTGCATGGTGAGGTCCCTTATTGCCTGGCTTTCAGGTCCCTCGTAGTAAGGAGGGCTGTTCATGTAACTGAAATCCCTGTTAAGATCTACGTTGTTTGCATTGTACCTTTGATTGAGAACGTAGCCGTCGGGGTTGACTATGCTGATTATCCAGAGTTCGGAGTTGTCCACCACGTAGGTGCACATGTCGCTGGTGCCATAGTTATCGGTAAGAACCTCAAGGAAGTTCAGCACCGACATACCAGCACCCTTTTCGTCACCGTGGATGTTCCCGGTGATCCTGATCTCCGGTTCTGCCTCGTCCTGGTTCACGTTGTCGCTGACTATCACGGCGTACATCTCTCTGCCCTGTACAGTGGTTCCGATCTGCTCCATTCTGGCAATGGAGGGATGTGCTGAAACAACAGCTGCCATCGAGGCATTGACCTCTGTAATCGTGGGGTAGGGAACCAGCGGGGTTGGAACTACTTCGACTGCAGGTCTGTAGCCCAGGTTGCGGAGTTCGAGTTCCTGGGTGTCTGAAACGTAAAGTCGTGCTTTGGAACCGAAAACCGCTTCGATGTCGTAACCGTTTTCATTGAAGTATTCAAGGTCCAGTCTGGTTACGTCTGGAACCATAACGGAATGCCACTCGGCAGACGCGACAATGGAAAAAAGCGCGAGTAAAAGTAAAGTAAATTTCAATTTGAAATCCTTTCGGGATTTGTTTACAATAAACCATCATATACGGGGATACACGACTATCATAGAACAGGTTCCCGGGGTCAAGCTTGGCTGTTCGCCTGGAAATTAGTTAGAATCGGAGCTGCGGTCGGGGCGTGGCGCAGTTCGGTAGCGCACCTGCTTTGGGAGCAGGGGGTCGCTGGTTCGAATCCAGTCGCCCCGACCAGCAGAAAATCTTAAAGTCCGAGGACTTCCGTCCCCCTGTTCCAGATCGTTTTAAACGCTTTCTCCCAGTCATGCTCCAGGGCCCTTTTGCGGGCTTCCTTTCCCATGGAAACCCTGAGGTCATCATCTGTAAGAAGCTTTAGAATGGCATCCGCAAGGGCTTCAGAATCCCTTCCCTTTACGACCAGACCGCTTTTGTCGGGTACTATTATCTCCTGGGGGCCGCCACTGTCCGTAACTATGCATGGAAGACCCGCTGCCTGGGCTTCAAGCACCGAGTTGCCGTAGGTGTCGGTGGTTGATGGAAAAACGAAGATGTCACAGGAAGCCACTGTTCTTGAAAAATCCTCACCTGAAAGGTTTCCGCAGAAGAATCCTCCGCTTCCCAGGATGTTACTGCCCAGTTCTCTCATGTAGGGTCCATCACCTGCGAGGAATAGCTCTACCTCAGGGAATTTCTCCCGCACCTTCAGAAAGGCCTCTGAAAGTATGTCCAGATCCTTTTCACGGGATACTCTTCCTGTATAGAGCAGTTTTACCGAATCGGCACTGCCTCCGAAACGGGACATGTAGTTCTCCACCCGCCATTTCGGAGAGAATGTTTCATGGTCGGTTCCCCTGGGGAAAATGGTCATTTTCGACCGGTCCACCCCCAGAAGTTCCAGATCATCCATATAGAACCTGCTTGGAACCATTACCATTTCAGAGAGGGAATAGAACCAGCCGGTGGCGGAGCTTATCATGTCCGCCATCCTTGAGTCCTCTATTATCTCATTGGTATGCCTGGGATAGTCAGTGTGATAGATGGAAACCGTGGGTATACCAAGGAGCTTGGCAACACCAAGGGCGATCATTCCCAGGGGACCAGGGGTGGAAATGTATACCACCTCGAAATCATTTTCCTCGAAGAATCTCAGCATTTCCAGGAATGGAGGTACGGAAAGCTTCTTGGAAGGATAGTTCGGTACGGCGAATTCCTTTATGGGTTTGAAATTCACCACCCAGCCGGGAAAGGAAACCGCACGGTCCTGGCAGGCCATAATGGCAAGTTCCATTCCAGCTTTCACCGAGAGGGTTCCGAATTTCTGAATGGTCCTTGAAACCCCGTTAAGATCATCAATGGTGTCGGTCACCCATACCCTTCTGCCTGAATTCCTGGCCGCAGGGGACTCGACTCCGAGTTCACAGCAGATCCTGTTTACCTGGTCTCTCCCCCTGCGTCTGTCCATGTAGGCAATGGGAAATGGTGCGTTGAGAGCCAGAACCGGGATCATTGCGGTGAGGGCTTCGAAACCTTCCAGTATCTGTCCCTTGCTGAACCTGGTTCCGAGCTGCTCCACAGAACGTCTGAGAAGGCTGTTGGTGAGTTTGTTGAGTATCTCGAAGGTTCTCTCCTCTATGCCTTCCTGCTCAAGTTCAGGGCTTCCCTTCCGAAGGTTAAGGTCCTTGCCTATTTCAATGAGTTCATCGGCAAGGAAGCTCTCGAAGTCGGCACTGTTTCCCCTGGCCTTCTTCAGCATGTGATGGAAGAGGAAATCGGCTTTGTGCCAGAGAGTGGGCTCCTCTTCGCTGTCCTGGGAGATGGGGCTGAGAAACCTGTCCGCGGCCATGGTGGCCACGTTGGGCACGTTCTTTGAAAGAAGCCTGTTCCTGTAGAAGGAATATGCGATGGAGTAAACAGCATAAGAAGACCTTACGGCACTTCCATGGTCACCCTTAAGCATGCCTCTTCCCATGGACACCTCGTGAAGGAATCCCCCGGGGGTGCCGTCGCAATCTACCTCGGTCCAGGTAAGCGCGAAGAACCTTCCGCAGTGGTCGTCACTGCCTGCGGTAAACCCGTTGAAGTCGTTTCCACGGATCGTCTTTGCCATTTCCATGGAAGCCTGGTTCTCCCAGGCTGCGCGTGTTCCGTTCCTCCCCTCTATCAGGGATACCCTTTTTACAATGTCCTTCCACTCGTCGGTGGTGAGATTCTCACCCGGGAAATAGAACGGATGAGCCAGTACGTTCACAATTCCCTGCTGGTTAAGGTAATCCAGAAGTTCGAACACATTGGTTCTGAGTCTCACCGTTTCCTGGTGCTGCTCTTCTGTGATGTCGTATGCCAGAATGTGCACAGGCTTCTTGGAACCTGGAATAAGGGCGCCGATCTCTTCGCTGAGAAAGACACCGGGAAGGTCCTTTATTTTCGAAATACCTTCTATGGTGTTCACATCGGTTATTGTGACAAGGTCCATCCCGCGCTTCCTGGCAAGGTCGTAAACAAGTTCCGGAGGAGTGAAGCTTTCCGGGGCCTTAAGGGTTCTCAGTATCCAGCGGGCAGACTGACGGGAAGCCTCAGAATGCACGTGCATGTCGCACTTTATATTTTTCATGATTTGGATTCCCTCCAGAAATTTATGGTTATGCCGGTTGTAAGATACTCAGCTGGATGGATTAACTGCAATGATTCCCTGTGGGCCATCTCCCCCTGAAGGGATAGAGTCAGTTACCGAGAAAGTTTCCGGATCAAGCATGTAAACCATGTTACCGGTGAAGCATGTGGCGTAAAGAACCTGGCCGTGGACTGCAAGCCCTGAAGGGGCAAAGTTCAGGGGGGCCCTTTCCCAGACACCTGATTCGTCGTAGATGACAAGCCCCCCGTCTCCCCACCCGTCGGGGCTTATGAACTTTCCGCTGCAGTAGACGGCTTCTCCAGGTGCACCACCGCAGCAGACAGCGGCGATCACGGATCCTCCACTCGAGGGATCGATTATGGTTACCTTGCCATCTCCCTGGTAGGTGGTGCTGTAGCAGTGAACGAGACCGGTTGGCTGAAGAACAAGCCAGTTGGAGTTAATGCCGGTATCTAGCCATGCTGTTTCTGCGTATGTATTTCTGTTGAACACTGAAACTCCCCCGGGGGATGAAGTGTCAGGCCAGTTGGAATACGCCACGAAAATCAGACTGTCTGTGCAGGCGATGCCGCTTGGATTGCTTCTTGTGGCGAACCCGGGCAGCAGAGAACCGTCTGACAGATCCATTCCAATTACACTGTCCGCGAGAAGAAGTGATGTCCAGGCGGTTTCACCGGAAACCGTAAAACAGTAGGGATTGGTTCCCCCGGGGAGAGGAATGTGGAGCAGGTATTCCCCGGTTTCATCCAGGGATGCTGTGAAAAGCTCTGCATCCAGCGATGACAGAATCGCAAAACTGTGGTCATCAAGCGGCAATATCTGGTTTGGGGCAGAGCCTGTGAGCCAGGCTCCATGTATCAATGAATCAGCTTCTGGATACCAGGCATCGGCATTGGCTGAGAGGCCGTTGAACCATACCACAGCGCTTCCTCCGGGACTCTCTTCGTTTGAGGGACCTGCTGCGTCTCTGCATGAAAGCGATGCCAGAAAGATAAGTGTAACTGCAATTCTTTTCATTTCATTTCCCTGTGTATTCAATGGTGAGACCTGCAGTTCTTCCCCTGCCGGGGTAGCCGCTGCCGGTGTAGTAATCGGTGTCCAGAACGTTGCCTGAAGATATCTTTACGGAAATACCAGGTGAGATCTCAGCTGTGGCGGAAAGGTCCAGAAGAATGTATTCGTTCAGATATTCGGTCTGAGTTCTGTTGGTGAACCTTTTCCCGGTTCCTGAAAGGTCGATCCTGAGAGAGCTTTTCAGAGGCAAATCCACAGCGGCGGAAGCATTCCAGAGGTATTCCGGTCTGTAGGGTATCAGCATTCCGTACCTGATGGTTCCCTCTGTTCTGTCCTCGGCCAGGTTCCAGGTGAAATTACCGGAGAGTGAAAGGTTTCCCAGGGCTGCGGATGCATCTGCTTCAAAGCCCCGGGAAAGTGAAGACGAGATGTTGGACGGACTCCAGATACCATCATCCCCGGGAAGCCATATTATCAGGTCGCTGGTGTAGGTGACGAAACCGCATAACCCTGAGGAAATTACCTGTCCGTTCCACCTGTATCCAGCCTCCATACCCGTGGACCTTTCGCTTTTCAGATCCGGATTCCCCATGGTCATTCCATCGAAGGGCCAGTAGAGGTCATTCACCGTGGGTGTTCTGTGGTCAGTGAAAAATGACAGGTGATATGATGTGTCTTGCAGGGGTAAATCTCCAGTGAAGTTGATCCTTGCTGATGGTGCTGCTCCGTTCTCATCCAGTCTGCAGCCAATAAAAGCGGAGAAAATACCATCACTGAACTCACTTTCCAGTGTACTGAAATTTTCCCGGTGATCACCTGTGGCAGTGCTGTTCAGCTTTGTGGATTCCATTGCTGCTTTCAGTGTCAGCAGACCCTTCCAGGCCACTGAAAGCCTTCCTGTAATGTCTTCATGGGTATCGTTGATAAGGTATGGTTCACTCTGTATTTGCTTCATGTACCCTGAGCCTGTGCTGAGGTCAACTTCGAATGATCCTGGTGCCCAGTTTATCCAGCCCTCCGCCTGCCTCTGTTCTCTGTTCCCGTCGCCCTGGAGTGTCCAGTCAGGCGATTCGGTATCACCCTTCGCCCAGCCTGCAAGAAGACCGCCGCTGAATACGCCTCCGGTGAAGGTTGTGACCATTGAGGATGCAAACCCTTCTGAACCCATTGTACCAATCGTTCTTTTAAAAGAAATGCCTGTTCTGGAAAACCTGCTCAAAGTTCCATAACTGCCGTCAGAGAACCCTGAAACAATCACTTGAGATGGAAGATTCCCCGCAGGCGGAAGCCAGTTCAGGGCACCTGAACTGCCTGTGCCCTGCCCTCCGGGAGAAGCACCGCCTCTGGATACTTCAAGTGAAGAAAAAATACCGGGATCGAAAATGCCCGTGGGCATGCCGTCTCTTGCAGAAACTATGGAAACCCCGTCAACCATATAGTCTGCCTGCGACGGGTCCCCTCCCCGCAGAGATACAGAAACCACAGGCATTGAGCCTCCGTACTCCCTTACTGTTACTCCGGGGACTGAACTGCCCAGCCTTTCCATTCCCATACTTGAGATCCGGGACAGTTCCTCCTCCTGAAGAACGGTGGTGGAAGGAACCATATCTCCCAGTGTTCCTCTGGACGCCATTACGGTAATGATCTCTCCTGTATCGATGACAATGGGAGCAAGCACCACCGAATCTCCCGGTTCAGGCAGCGGGCCCTCCCAGTCGGCAAAGCCGGTGGAGTGTATTCTGATGGTATCCGGAAGAGTACCTCGAAGCTGGAAAAAACCGTCTGAGTCTGCGGCTCCGGTCCACTTTTCAGGTGTGCCCACCCATGCACCGGAAACCGGAGACAAATCAGGCTGTACAATATGGAATCCTGCAGCCAAAAGGGCCATGAGAAGCAAGGTTACCCGCCTTTCACAGAAAGGGTGAAAGCCGCGGGACATCGCCATTGCCCGTGAAATACTTAAGCGGTAATCACGGACTGATGCGCGGCGCAGTGTCTGACTTCCGGAGACATTCCGGTTACAGTGGCGCTACCGTGGCGGAATTCCACCGCACTTCCTGCGCCCGCGGCATCGTTAATATAATCCTATTCCGGGAGGTGACGGTGAGCTGGCAGGAAAAATGGGAAGCATATGCAGCCCTGGAGATGGAAAAATACCGTGAAACACCTGTGAAGAAGCTCCTTGAGCAGGTCAGGAACGGAAGTTTCGGCAGGTACTACACCATCTGGTATGCTCTTGCAGAGAAAGCAACTGCGGAAGAAGCCGTTTTTCCCCTCTATGAAGTCCTTTTGAGTGGAGAGGATTATCTTTACCGCTACCATGCCGCAGCCGCACTGCTTAAGCTCTCAGGCATTACCGGATTCAAACCGGTCGATCTCAGCGGGACACATGAAGAAGTCAGGGCAAATCTTGCCGAACTGGGTGATCTTCTGCGAAGGAAGGGCTTTCCCCTGAACTAGTCCTTCTTCCAGAAATCCCTTTCGAAGGGAGCACCATCTATGAACGCCAGAGCCTGGGCTATGGAATGGTCCATGTTGTTGTACCAGAATGAACCGCATCTGCCCATGAGCAGAAGACCCTGCGGTATGGACAGGGATGCCAGTTTTTCACGGTAATCCAGTGTATAGACAGGATATGTCTCAGTTACCCTCCGCCAATCTATGAAAAGGATATCTTCCCTGGAAGCAGCCTGGGTTTTCTCAAGATCTTCGATAAGTTTTCTCCTGAGAAGATCAGGGTTTTTCCATTCATCTGAATCCGGAGAGCAGGTGATTTCAGCAATGAGGCTGTCTTTTCCCTCTGGAACGCAGTTCTGTCTGAAGTGTCTTGGAATGGTGAGCCTGCTGTAGAGAATGTCATCCTGGCCGAAGTAGCACCACTGGTAGCTGTTAACCGGGTTCTCCCGTTTCAGTGCCACATTTGCCGTAAGGGTATTGATGAATGACAGTTTCGTCTCCGGATAAAGAATAGTAATTGGTGCGGTCCAGAACACTCGGTGGGCGGCAACCACTTCTCCGGAGGAGAGCCTGACACCGGTAACCTTTCCATTCTCTTCTGTTATTCCCGACACGGGGCTGTTCAGGATCACTGTTCCCCCCTGCTCTCTGATCCTGCTGGTCTGAAGGTCGCAGAAGGTCTGTATTCCGCCGCATGAAGGGTAGTAGAAACTGGTTTCCACGGGCTTTGGCAGAAGCATGCCCTTCAATAGCGAGAGCAGTGAATCAGCCTTGACCCTCTTGTCTATCACAGCCCTGTTCACCCCTGCCTGGGCCCAGTCAATATGAAGATTTTCAGCGGGCTGCCCGGTGAACTTTGCGGTGTATCCTGAAAAGAAGAAATCATAGAGATTATCGCCGTATCGTGATCTTATGAAATCGGCAAAAGAGCGGGGTTCAGGTATGGAAGGCTTTCTGAAAAGGTCGAGAAAGCTTCGCCATAGAACGGGCAGGGGAAGTCCCATGACGGAACCGAGGGTAAGCGGCCAGTCGCGGTATCTGCCTGCCATGTACACGGAACTCTTTCTTTGTATCTCTATGTAATTTTCGTGAAGGATCTCTCTGAGGTATGCGTCTACCTGGGGATTTGCCGTGTGGAATCTGTGGGGACCTATGTCGAACTCGAAACCCTTTATCGGGAAGCTTCTTGCAAGACCGCCTGGAGCGTTCTCCCGTTCGAGAACAACAACTTCGCATTCTGGAGATTCGTTTTTAAGCCGCTCTGCCAGGGTGAGCCCGGATACCCCTGCTCCTACCACTACGTTTTTCAACGGTTATCCTTTCGAGATCCAATAAGAAGGAAAAGCATACCGGCTAACATCAGCAAAACCGCCATTGAAAGCCATAGCAGGTGTACGCTGAAACCGGCTTCCACCACACTCAGGCCGCCTGGAAGACTTCCTGTGATTCCCACCAGGGCAAATCCTGCAACCCATCCCGCTTCCACGGTACCCATGCTTAGAAGACCATGCACAGGCAGGGCCATCGTGAGGTCCGTAACTGCGCAGGCAGTGAATACCTGCCACAGAGGAAGACCATGAACTCCAACCGCAGAAAGCAGTGCCTGGAACATAAATAGCTTAACCGCCCAGGCTGAAATACTTGCTAACATGGCGAGGGTAACGGTACGTCTTCTTTCCTTTGTTATTCTTATTGAATTAGTCATTTCAAGCCATGCGGAGGCAAACTTGCCATTGCCGAAGAGCCTGTTCACAGGGCTCGAGAGAAGTCCAAGGAAATAGGGAAGGAAGAAAAGGGAACCGATTCCAGCTGCCGCGGTAACAGCAGCCACATAAACAACAGGACCGGAAAGCCCCGACAGAAAACTGAAAGCAACCACAGACCCCATGGCAATAACATCCATTACTTTGGCCAGCATCACGGTAGCGGCACCTGACCCCGCTGGTATCGAGGCATATTTTCTGAACAGACCCACAAGTGCCAGATCAGACAGCCTCACAGGAAGAAGGTGGCCAAGACCGACATGGATCGTAGTCAGCGAGAGGGATTCGGAAAGGGTAATTTTGTGACTGTGAGAGATCAGCTGCCATCTCCAGGCCCTTATGAACTGGGAGAGGAAGAACAGTGAGAAACCTGCTGCAAGCCAGCCGGGATCGGAACCGCCAACAGCGTCTGCAATGCTTTTCATTGTGGAAGCCGCAGAACCGGAGCGGGATAACAGGTAGTATGTAAGTGCAGCTCCTGCAAGGAGAAATGCCATCAGCCTTGCAGTTCTTATCCCTTTTGACAAATATTCCTCCAATAATAATGACAGGGGGTAATATAGGTTATGACTGACACTGCAATAAGCGTAAGGGATGTTTCCAAGCGGTTCGGCAAAACTCAGGCACTGAGAAAAGGCTTCAGCATAGAGGTATCCAGAGGGCAGTCACTGGCGATCCTGGGTGCCAACGGAGCGGGAAAGACCACTCTGATGAGAGCCGTACTGGGCCTTACCATTCCCGAGACGGGCTCGATCAGCCTCTACGGGCTGTCTCCTTCGAATCCCCTGTCCAGAACCGGTGTAAGATACCTTCCGGAGAGGATTTCCTTTCCTAATTGGGCTACTCCCCTGCAAATGTACAGACAGTTCGAAAGGGTTCGCAGGGAAGGCCGCGAAATGGATTTCGTACACAGGGCACAGTCTCTCCAGTGCGGAGATCTTCTGAACAGGAAACTGGGAAAGATGTCCAAGGGGCAGCGTCAGCGAATCGCAGTTGCCCTGATGACCTGCGGAACCCCTCAGACAGTGTTTCTGGATGAGCCGTCCTCCGGTCTTGATCCAGCAGGGCGCATGCTTGTAAGGAGTACCGTGGCAGAGCTTGCAGAAGCAGGTTCCACGGTGGTTCTCAACAGTCATCTTCTGGGTGAGGTGGAGAAGGTGTGTGACTGGGCGGCCTTTATACACGACGGCAGACTTGTGGCCCATGACCGGCTGGAGGATCTCTCACGTTTCCAGGGAAACGCAGTTATTGAAACCGCTGAACCTGAGGCAATGAAAAAGGCCCTGGGATCTGGGGTTGTCAAGGGAGACAGCCTTATTGTACCCCTGGCTGACCAGTCAGGATTCCCAGCCCTCACCGCGAGGACTGCCTCAAGTCAAGTGAACTTCACAGGAATAAGACTTCAGAAGGAGTCTCTCGAAGATATCTTCATGAGGATCATGGAGGGAGGCGAAAATGTTTCTTAACGCCCTTGAACACATGACCCGCCGTAAACTCATTCTGATAGTAGCCATCCTTTCCGTGATCTACCTTCTTCTGTTCTGGAAGGGAATAGCCTCTGCAGATCCCCAATCACTGCGTGTGGAAAGCGGAATACCCGCAAGCAACGCAGACCTGGCCTATGCGGCACTCACAATAGCAGGTTCTATGCTTTCCGTTATGGTGTGGGGCTTAACAATCGTTCTCGGGGCAAGCATTCTTCCAGACGAGATGGATGCAGGAAGAATGTCCATATGGGCTGCCCTTCCCCAGACCAGATTCAGGGTGTACGCATCAACGACCCTTGCTCCCCTGCTGGTTTCGGTGGTGTTCGGCTACATTCTCTTCGGTTTCACTGCCGTGATAACTGCGTTCTATGCCCCATTTACCCCATCCAGCATACCCCTGTCTGTGATCAGTATGCCCATCTGGCTCTCTGCAACCTGGGCATTCGTGATACTTGGCTCCATGATAGTGGGCAAAATTCCAGCCATGCTTATCACCTTCGTCCTCGAAGGTTTTGCCATTGGTATGGGTAACATGGTGGAACTTGGAAAGAATCTTCCCGAACTTCACGAATCGACTTTCTACGTGGTGGCAAGGGTTGTTACTTTCATTCTTCCATTCGAGAGGGGTTTCAGGTCAGTCCAGATGGGTCTTCTGCCTGAGGCTTCAATGATAGACGAAGCACTTGCCATGCTTGGCATCGGGGGGAGTCTTCCCTTCTGGGAGGTTATCTACCCCGGTATATGGGCCATCGCCCTGTTCTTCCTGGGATACCGGATTTTCAGCAGAAAAGACTTGTAGGATGGAAATAATCTATCGGCCCATAGGGACAATACACTCTCCCTATACCACCATGGCACCTTTTCAGGCAATGGAAAACGACGAGAACGGTCCCTTCATTCTTGAGCTTGAAGACCGCTATGCGTCTGGCCTTGATAATCTTGAGGTGAACCAGCGCATGATCATTCTCTTTCATATAGACAGGGCCAGGGGTTATGACGGATCCAATCTGGCCCACCCCCCCCACCTTAACGGGGAAACTATCGGTCTCTGGGCATCCAGATCTCCCAACAGACCGAATCCCATTGGTCTGGACACTGCCCGTATTCTGAAGATAGAAGGCAACAGGGTGTTTACCACCGGGCTCAGCGCTCTCGACGGAACCCCTCTGCTTGATCTGAAGCCTGTTATCAGTTCAGACTTTGCAGTATGGGACCAAGCTGTGTTCTCAGGGCAGAATTAAGGGAAACAGCTTTTTCTGCGGCGTAAAGGGCTTCCTCCCTGTAACCGTTATTCCAGAGTAAAACCGCAATATTCTTCCAGGCGGTCGGTGATTCGGGAGCCAGCTCCAGCGCCCTGGAAAATTCCCTGGCGGCACCTCTGAACTCACCACCGGATGATGCTATACAGGCCCCGCGTATGTTGTGCAGATCAGCACCTTCATAACCCCTTTCCTCTGCCAGTTCGATGTATTCCATTGCAGCTGTAAAACTGCCCTGCTCAAGAAGGTTCTGGGAGTGCTGAAGTTCGGTTAGACCAGGCCGTACCCCGCCCGGGTAGCGTATGAAAAAAGAGAAGAATACCACGGCAGCCAGTGCGGGTACCGCTTGTTTCCACCTGAGTCTCGAAGCCATTAGAACAACTGCAGGCAGGTAGACTGCCCGGTGTCTCACAGAGGGAAAGAAAATGAAGGCAGCCAGAATGCCTGAAAGAAGCAGCGCAGAGGAATAGTCCTGTTTCCAGCCGGTCAGAGCAAGTGCAATGAGGAATCCTGTAATGGGAAGAAGGAATACAAAAATGGTGCTCTTAAGAAGCTCAGGTGTTTCAAGGTTTCTTCCCGGGCCGGGTACTGACAGGAAAGCGGCAGTTTTTGTGAAGCCCATAAGTATCCATTTCCCGGGAGAAGCCTTTATTGCTTCACAGGCCTTCTCTGTGAATTCATTACCCCCTACAAGTTCCTCATACTCGATACCCGGTGGTGTGGAGAGCAGATCCCATGATGTTCCCAGCCAGAGATTCAAAGGTCCGTTCTCCCCTGTTGCGAAAGGTCCTCCGGACAAAAAGTTCAAGAACATGAGAGGAAGAACTGCCGAAGCGAACCCCGCTGAGGACTTCAGCCAGTTTCCAGCGGGTCTCACAAAAAACAGGGATACGGGAAGAATAATGAGAAGCTCACCCCTGAAAAGTGCGGCACAGCCTGTCAGCCATCCCCTGAGAACAGGTTTTTCCGAGCACAGGGACAGGGCAAGAAAAGCAGCAGCAGGTGCTGAAGGAAGAACCTGAAGTCCGGAGAAAGCAAGAGTCGGCTCGAGGGCAAGCACACCGGCAATGACAGAGTTACCGATGTTTTTCTTCCTGAAGATATAGAACGCAGCAGCCGGGACAAGGGAGATAGCGCTGAAAAGTGTTCTAAGCTTCCGGGGATCGTCTGAAAGGGAAGCCAGCAGATAGGTACCGGGAGGCCTTTCGAAGGGTGGCGTGTCCCCCTGTGAATATGTTATCTCGTCCACATGAAGGGTAAAGCCCAAAAACCAGTTCAGCTGATTCATTGCAACTATCCGGAGAGCAATGCCTGCAAAGAGCATTGTCAGGAAAAGCAGCCCGCTTTTTTTCATTGAATTACAAGACCGTTCACAAGCCTTGCCGTGGGGTAGATTCTGTCCACCGTTCCGGGTCTGCTCCAGTTAAGGGAAGGAGCCGTCTCCACCCAGGTTCCCTGGGAACCTGCCATGATGCCGGATGCGGTCATGGATGCCTGCTCGGTAAGATCATAGAAGTCTGACAGGCTAACCGAATCGGGATAGAAATAGATTCCCGAAGCCCTGAACCACTCCGAAGCCCTGAGCAGAAGCTCATCGTAATCCAGCCCGGCAAGGCGTCTTCTCAGTTCTCTATCGAATCCGCCCTCCGCCGTAACCTCAAGGGTAAATCTTCCCTGATCAGGGAAGAACGACCATGTTTCACTGCAGTGTTCGGATTCTACCCGTGGGGGAAGTTCGGCAAGAATTCCTCCGGGAAGAAGAAGCCAGAGGGTGTCCCTGGTGTCTATCCAACCTGCTGGAGAAAGGTACTCTGAGGGCTCCTCCAATGTTCCTTCAGCGAGTACGAATGCCCTGTAAAAACCCAGTGGCGAAGGTATCGGAGGCAGTATATCGGTTGCAGTGACAACAGGGGCATCTATTCCCATGACCCTGCACATGGATGAAAGCAGTGTTGCGGCCTCCATGGGTGTTGCCCTTCTGGTATCCAGTATTTCCTGTATGGGCCGAACGGCGAACCCTGCATCACCTCCGGGGAAAGGGAGCAGCTGCATGGATTCAGTGATGAGCACCCTTCCACGGGAGATGCGCATTCTGGGAAGTGCTCCTGCCGCTCCGGCTTCTATGGAGGCCTCCCTCAGGTCAGGGGGAGTTTCAAGGGATGCTTCTCTTGAGGAACCAAGCAGAATGGATTCAACAAAAGCCCAGTCAGGTGCGGTTGAGAGCCAGAGTTCCCTGTATTCTGCATTCATCGATGTGAATACCCTTTTGCTGTTCACAGATGATTCTTCGAATCCCGTGGCTGATACTGAAAGCCCGTCAGTATCATCACATCGTACGATTATGGTATCTGGTTCTTCACCTGCAATGTAGGTGTAGAAAAGTCCCTGGCTGGCAAACTTTCCATGGTCAGTTATCTTCCAGGTCCACCGCAGTTCCATACCGGGTCTAAGTCCCGGAAAAGCGGCTACGACAGCTCTTGGCCACCCTTCGCTTCCGGTAAGGGTGTCCACAGCCCATTCAGGTACTTCACGAGAAGAACCGGGGAAACCGTAGACTGCATCGAGAAGTTCCACATCCATGTATTCTGGATCGTAGTCCCTGGTTACCCTGAGGAATCTGCCGTCGTCGCCGGCAGTTGCTGCGTAACTGACGATGGTCTCCTTTTCGGAACCGTTCCAGTCAATGTCTACTTCCACGGATGTATATCTTGAAGGTTCTGATATCAACGCAAGTGTGAAAAGGATAAACAGGGTGTTCACTGAAGTATCACCGTCCTCTGGGCGGAACCGGCTCTCAGCAGAAGAGATTCCAGGATCCCCTGGTTGCTGCCTGTTAAGTCTGCTGTTTCCCTGAGGATGACCGTGCCGTTATCAAAATCGGTTGCACAGTTGTAGCCCGGGGTTTCAACCGCTTCGGGAAGAACAGGGGCCGCTCCATCAACAAACACCCTGAGGTTGAGTATTTCTACCACCGGCGCGTCCACCCTGAAGGAATCAGGGGGTGCGGGAAGAAG
The DNA here is from genome assembly GCA_964598645.1 of uncultured bacterium. Taxonomy (GTDB): domain Bacteria; phylum Fermentibacterota; class Fermentibacteria; order Fermentibacterales; family JCC-6; genus Sabulitectum. The sequence continues at coordinate 25,478 of CAZRCS010000011.1, forward strand.
CATGGATGCTATACGGCTTCCGCCGTGGGAGATCTCTCTCAATCCCGGAAGAAGAAGGTATCCTTCGGTGGCTGATGCCCTCCAGCTGCCCTGCATGATAAAAAGACCGTCAGTGAATGCAACTGAATCGCAGCTCATTGCACCAAAGAATCTTCTGAACATTTCTTCCATAAGAGAAGGGTCGGACTGGGTGTAGAGTTTCCAGACCAGCTCAAGAGAAACCCCACTGGCTGCTGCAGTAAGTGTACCATTTATAAGCTGCTCGGCAGGGTCGAATTCACCTCGCAGACTCATTTCAAGGGTGTCGTTCCAGCCCTCGGACGGTATCTGCATGAGACCACTACCCTCGGGCACCATTGGAAGATATGTACAACCCCTGAGACCGAAACTGTACCCGGTACCCGGCGGCAGACCCCTTGGCGTTGGGTCTAGAAGTTCCCATTCCTCGCCCGCATCATTCCGGTACACGGTTATCATGTGATCGAAGTACCTTGCATCCGCAACGGGAGGAGTGTGTCCTCCGGTGGTTGCCAGTGCCGGATAAGCCTCATAACCGGCCTTTCTGAGAAGCCATGTAAGGAGCAGAGACCGGTCCCTGCATACACCTGAGCCGTCCTGCAGGGTCTCTTCCGGTGAACGGGGAGACCAGCCCGGCCAGACCCCTGAGTCTGCTCCGGTGTAGTTTATGTTGTCGGCGACCCATGCCCTGAGGTCTTCAGGATCGGTACCTGCGAGTTCGATGACTTCATCGAGAGCGGAACACATGCCGTATTCCGGAAGATCCAAAGCAGCAGAAGCTTCACGGGAGAGCCGGGCAGGTGAACCTGTGGAAATTGAAATTCGTCTGTCTTCGACTGCCGACAGCGGATGACTGGAAGCCGGAGAAACATTGTCAAAGGAGAAATAGTTTCCGGAATGGCTGGAAAAGAGGGAAATTCCCGATTCGTTCACAATCTGAAAAGATGAATGAGCTACGCTGTCATCCATTACTGGTGAAAAGGAGTAGCTGTATACAGAGGAGAGAGGGAGTTCGTGTATCCTTCTTTCAATGGTTATACGAACGGTATCCCCCACCTCGACCCCTGGCATGGTAATAACCGATTCCCTAAGTGACGACTCGAGTCTGTTGGTGGAGGTTAGAATGCTGTGGGGTCCTGTACTGATTTCCCCTTCAGAAGAGCCTCTACCCCCTCTCCAATGGCCAACTGAAGCTTCGAGAATTTCTATTTCCTCCATTCCCTCCCTGTATGATACACTCATGGAGGAATACCGCTGAACACCCCTTCCGTTAAGGGGGATCACTGAAATTCCGGTTCTTTCGATGAATGAGCCGTCTGCCTTGAGTTCAACTGTTACCCTGTAATCCAGATGGACCGCATCGGGAGAGGCGGTAAGTCCCAGGAGTATCAGGACTGTCTGGAACACCATGAGGATATTTCGCCGGGGTTAGCGGGGTGATGCCTTGCAGCTGAAAGCAGAGATATGCTTACGAATCCGTCCTGAATGGCGTGAACGTCGGTTCCAGCTTCCTCTCTTACAGGCTGCATTTCATATGGGCCGTATCTGAAAACCGGATCCTGTCCCTCTCTGGTGAATGGTATCTCCCGGGCAAAGTTGCCAGTCCTGGTAAACCTGTATCCGCCGGTGGGTTTTACAGGGACATTAACATTCAGGAACGTACCCGGTTCCATCAATCTGTGCAGCCCGTCGTCCACCAGTTTTCTGGCAACCCTTGCCGCTTCAGAAAAATCAGGTGATTTCCTGTATTCCTGACTGATCGCAATTGCAGGCACCAGCCAGAATGCTGCTTCCGTAGCGGCTGCCACGGTTCCCGAATACCATGTGTTGTTCGCCACATTTGCGCCGGGATTTATCCCGGAAATGACCAGATCCGGCGGATTGCCGCCGCAAAGTTCACTGAGAGCAAGTTTCAGGCAGTCCACAGGTGTTCCCTCCACGGAGAATCTGCCGTTCCCGTAGTTTCTTACGACCAGAGGAGAATACAGGTTAAGGGACATTCCGGCGCCGCTGTGATGATAATGGGGAGCCACAGTGAAGGTATCGTGATCACTGAAAATTTCTTCCAGGGCCAGAAGTCCGGGTTCCCCGAACCCGTCGTCGTTTACCAGGAGTATTCTCATGGATCAGAAGGATCTGGACAGCGTGAACCTGTGAGCAGTTCCCAGAGACCAGTCTCCAGGAACGAAAGCATAGTCGAAAGTCCATCCGGAGGCAGAGAGACCTGCGCCTGCGGTGAGGTCAGAGCTGTCGTCGTTCAGCTTCCATCCCCCTCTGAGTGCAGCCCAGTCCACCACCCTGTACTCAAGACCGAAACCTGCTCTGGTCTGATTATCCAGCGGACGCATGATCTGTCCTGAAACAGAAGCGTTTCCCACGGGAAGAGAAAAATCCCACCTGGAACCGAAGACCCATGTTCTGGGGAAACGGAAGTTATCCTCGGTCATTTGAACTTCAGGCCCGGAATGCAGATAAGCTCCGGTGAAAAGCAGATCATCCCTGACTCTGTAGCCGAAACCGAAGTCTACTGCCCATCCGTTGGATGACTGCAGCCAGATCTTTTCGTGTATGACCTTCATTCCAGCTCCAAGGTAGAACCTGCCCAATTGGGCGGCAATGGCTCCGTTGAATGAAAAATCCATTGCATTGAATGTGTCTACCGGGTCGGATGTGGGGTTTTCCCTGTATTCAAGATCCATTGTTGTAACCGACCGGAATCCAAGGGATCCCTTGAACTTGTTCCCCAGGTTGCCGGTTACCGCTATGAAGTTTTGTGTCGTAGAGCCATACCACTGGTTGTGACCGACTGAAACAGAAGGTGCAGCAGCTGCGATAAGGGCTGGATTGGAAAATATAGAGAGATCTCCACCGTTAACTGAACCGGTTCCGCCAAGAGCAGCTGATCTTGCTCCCACATCCATTTTCAGGAACGGGTAAAGTCCCATACCTGCGTCTCTGTAAACACCGGCTGTACAAAGTGCAGCCAGAAGCAGAAGTGTTTTAAGTGTGTTCTTCATAACAACCCCTATACACGAAATCACGGTCAAGGTTCCACAAGAGCGATTATATTACTCTCTTCGCATGAAAGGGAAAGATAATGAAAACACTTGCCATTTGCGACTGGGCGAGGAACGGATTCTACAACATGGCGGCTGATGTCTGCTCCATGAAACTGGTGGAAACCGGTTATGCCGAATCCGTTTTCAGAACCTATACATGGGAACCCCATTGTCTTTCCATCGGTCGTTTTCAGAGACTTTCCAGGGAAGCTGACGTGAACCGTCTTCTATCAGACGGCTATCACATTGTAAGAAGACCCACCGGAGGCAGGGCAGTGTGGCACGGAGATGAGCTTACCTATTCCCTGGTTGCCCGGGAAGATCATCCTCTGGTCAAAGGAGGAATTGAGCAGAGCCTGAAGAAGGTTGCCTGCATCCTTATTGACGCCCTTGAAAGTGTCGGTATTCCTGCCAGGCTCAACTTGAGCAGAAAAGAGCTTTCTTCTGCAGGGCGAATTCATAATCCATGTTTCACTTCTCACGGTGTTTATGAAGTTGTAACCCCCGACGGGAGAAAACTCGTGGGAAGTGCCCAGGCCAGACACCGGGGTGTTTTTCTCGAGCACGGCTCAATTCTCTTTTCCAATGATCAGACAAAGGCGGCTGATTATCTTCCCGCAGGGGCAGGCGAGGTCCGAAGGGAGCAAATGCGAAAAATACTT
>CAZRCS010000012.1:0-25923 GCA_964598645.1 uncultured bacterium
ACCCCGAAGAGAATTCGAACTCACTTCACAAAAATGGATGTTAGACATTAGCTCGGAGAATTTCTTATATAACTGCTCAGTGCCCTTAACACTGGTTAAGATATTGTTAAGGGTACATATTCTGATGAAGTACTCAAACTTGAAGGAGGGACAAATATGAAAACACTTGTTATTATGGCTGTTCTGGCAACAGTTGCCCTTGCAGGCGGAATGGAATTCGGCCCCCAGGTAGGATACTGGTTCCCAACCGGTGATGCCGGTGATGCTTTTTCGGGAAACTTCTACATTGGTGCCCAGTTCATTTCCCATATGCCTGTGATCGCCTTCGAAGCTTCAATAGGCTACCATCCGCTCAAACTCGACGGTGATCTTGCGGATGCCCTGGAGCTTGTTGATACTGAATACTCAGGAAGGCTCATTCCTATTACCGCTGGTATCAGAAGCTACTCCGGTACTCTCTATGCCGCAGGCGGCCTTGAGCTTGATATGGTCAGCCAGTCCTTCGAATATGCTGACGGAACAGACTCAGACGACTCCGACAGCGAATTCGGCGGATACATCGGTGCCGGCCTCATCACCCCCATCGTTGGAACAGGTGATGTGGACATCAATGCCAGGCTGCACTTCGTAGACTTCGATGACATGTGGGTAGGAATTCAGGGCGGAATCAACTTCTAGAACAGCTGGTTACTTAAGGGGCGGCTTCGGCTGCCCCTTTTTTATTCACAGGTTTTTATGAGACCCAGTCTGCACCTCTTCCGGTAGTGAACCAGAAATAGGGTACCTGCGGAGGCAAAGAAAAGAAAGGACATCAGGAAGTTTGCGGTGTAGCCAAGTTGAGTCATTATCACGCTTCCCAGAACAGGTGCAAGGAAACCCCTTAGAGCAGTGGCAGTCACATGGAGGCCCTGATATGTGGCGGTTCTGCCCTCTGGAGCGAAAAACATGCTGGACATGTTCCAGGAAAGATTAACACCTGCTATTCCTATGGCGAAGAACAGCCATGAGATGTAGAAAAGCGGTATGCCTAATGCGGGTAGCAGACTGCTCGACACAAGCACAAGAGGGAAACCGGCCAGGATCAGGCAGACCACTCCGGTAAAACGGAAGGGATGCAGCCTGTCCATTCTGGCTCCCAGAAAGGGCCCCAGAACAAGAAGCCCCATCTGCCCCAGTACCCCTTTTGCCATTGCATACTGACCGTATGAAAGACCGAGTATTTCCTGTGAGAAAAATGGGATTGCCGGCTGTATGCACATGAAGCCGAACCCATAGGTCATGAAGAAAGCCTCGAAGAGCATGAATTCCCTGTCAGTTTTCAACACGTTTTTCAGGCTTTTGAGAAAATCGCTGACAGTTGACTGGGCGATCACCACGGGATCCTTCATTCCCCGGGCCATGAAGCCGACCACCACTGCCTGGGCAGCTCCCATGACAGCCTCCACAACGAATATGGTTCTGTAGAAACCAAAATCTGCATCGAGAAGTGCTCCAACGAGCATTGCAGCCGGAAGGGCAAAAAGATTCAGAACGCTCATGGACCAGCCGAACAGGAGCCCCCTGTGGCCCTTTTTATACCTGCTGCGCATAACGGCATTCTGACCCGGAAGAACGAGACTGTTGCTGCCAAAATAGAGAAAAAGCAATCCCAGCATCAGATTCACGCTGGATGAAAAGAACATCAGCGCCACTGGAAGCCTCATGGCAGCCCCTATGAATATGGCCGTGGAGTGCCTGTTGGTACTGTCGATGAAATGGCTGGTGAAAACACTGAACAGGTTGCTTACGGGCCAGATCATAGTGAGGAGGGTTATCTGGACCACAGAGGCACCCAGGCCGTTGGTGGCGATGTAATCGTGGTTCATTACCACACCCACGGCAACTGCTCCAAGCACCTGACTGAAGAGGTGGAGCTTAAAGGCGCTCTTCTCGTCGGCGGAGAGCGGTACCCTGAAAAGAGAGCGGTCCGCCATTCCTGGCGGCACCGCTCTTCGCTGGAAGAACAATGCTTATTCCTCCGGCACTATTCCAAGTTTTTCAAGTGCTCTCACAACTTCTGCGGCTGATTCATGGGGAGTCTGTTTGTCGGTCCTGAGGTGTATCTCCGGGTTTTCAGGCTCCTCATAGGGAGCATCAATACCCGTGAAGTTGGGAATTATACCCGCTCTGGCTTTTTTGTAGAGACCCTTTGGATCCCTCGATTCGGCAACCTCAAGGGGGGCATCAACATACACTTCGATAAAATCGCCCTCTTTCTGAATTTCCCTTGCTCTGGCCCTGTCTGCTCTGTAGGGGCTGATGAAGGCCAGGAGGTTGATTATCCCAAAGCTGGTGAAGAGCTTGGCTACTTCGGATATCCTTCGGATGTTCTCTGTTCTGTCCTCAGGTGAGAATCCCAGGTCGCTGTTAAGGCCCTGCCTTATGTTGTCTCCGTCGAGAATTGCAGTTCTTACTCCCCTTGCGTGGAGCATTCTGGAAACGTAATCGGCAACCGTTGACTTGCCGCTTCCGGAAAGGCCTGTGAACCAGATAGTCGTTCCTCTGTGGGTGTTCAGATCCTCGATGTCTTCTCTGCCAATGGCATGGTCATGCCATGTCAGGTTTCTGTCCTTGGCTGTGGTCATGAATTCTCCTTCTGTGTTCGAAGTCAGGGGCAAATATAGTACGCTGGCGGAAACGGTGTCTTATTTCCTATCTTACCGGCATGGAATTAGACCCTTTTCAAACCCGGAGGAAACGATGAGAAACAAGGAAGCTGTAATCAGGGCAAACCTCGGCAACTGCCTTACGGAAACGAAGGATCTGGGCATCGGAGTATGTAAAAGAGGGAAAGTTCGCGATATATACGATCTTGGGGACAGGCTCCTCCTGATAACAACCGACCGTCAGAGCGCATTCGACCGTGTTCTCGCATCGGTTCCCTTCAAAGGGCAGGTTCTCAACAGGGTAAGTGCCTGGTGGTTCAGGAATACTGAGCACATAGTGCCTAACCATGTAATTGACGTACCCCATCCCAACGCCACCCTGGGCAGGAAAATGGAAGTCTTCCCGGTGGAATTCGTAATGAGGGGCTACCTCACCGGAAGCAGCAGCACGAGCGCCTGGACCCTTTACAACAGGGGAGAGAGAAACATCTGCGGTAATGTTCTGCCAGATGGGATGGTGAAGAACCAGAAGTTCGATGAACCCCTGATAACGCCTACCACGAAGAGCGAAGTCCACGACGAGTCCATAACACCCGAGGAAATCGTATCAAGCGGTCTCATGACACGATCTGACTGGGATGATGCATCACGGATCGCAAAGGAGCTATTCAGCTTCGGAGTTAAGACAGCGGCAGAACACGGCCTTATCCTCGTGGACACCAAATACGAAATGGGTAAAGATGAGAATGGCAGAATAGTACTCATCGACGAGATACACACACCGGACAGCTCAAGATACTGGCTTAGGGAAAGCTATGAGGAACGCCTTGCCCAGGGCCTGGAACCGAAGAACATCGACAAGGAGTTCTTAAGGCTCTGGTTCCGTGACAATTGCGATCCCTACAACGATGAGATACTGCCTGAAGCGCCGGAAGAACTGGTCGTGGAGCTTTCATCACGTTACATAACCCTTTTCGAGATGATAACAGGCGAAGAGTTCGAACCTGTGGAAGGTGATCCCGGAAAGGATCTTCTTGAAGCGTTTGGGAATATTTAGCTTAAAGAAGAGCAATCCCCCGGAGATGTATCTGCATCTCCGGGCTTTGCTTCAGAGGTGATAAAAATAGCAGAGTTCGAATTCCGACCCTTTAATGAGAAAACAGACCTGGATTTGGTTCTGGGCTGGCTGGTAGAAACGAAGCAAACAACTGGAATGCCTGTAGATATTGGAAGAGAGCGCAAGGCTTACTTCGAGTTTGTAAGAAGCATTCAATCAAGAAATCCCTCTTACTCCTCGATTCTCATCTGCAATGAAGAGCCTGTTGGATATCTCTGCACATTCCCCATGTCAAAACATCCTGAGTCCTCATGGCTTGATTTCTGCTACCTTGTTCCAAAGGAGAGAGGCACCAGCGCTTCAAGTGAAATAGTCAGAAGAATTGTGGAAATTGCTTCTGAGAGTGGCTGTCTGAATATTTCCCTTAACGTTCACATGAACAATACCAGAGGAATTGCGTTCTACGCAAAAAATGGCTGGCGGCTGGAGCGAGAAGGACCTGACGGAATGAACAGAATGAAGAAAACACTGACTTTCGGCTAGGCTTTCCCCTGGTTCACCAATTTTGCAAAATGTTCGAAGGATCTGTCCCAGTTTTTCTCGAAGCTGTCCGGGAAACAGCATCCGGGGAGCTGCCTCATACGAAGGTGATATGCAATGCAGTCGCAGCATACACCCTTTCTTGAACAGCGATCGTAGGTACAGTTGCACCTTTCAAGGTTCCGTTCTTTCCTGCACTCCATACCGCTCCTTAGTTGATGTCTCCCAGGTAAACCGGGTAGTTCTCGGGTATTCCGTTCTTCAGAAGTTCCTTGAGCTGTTTCGGATAAAGATCGTATTCGTCAATTCTATCAAGTGGGATCCAGGTCACATCAGTTTGCCACTGATCCGTGTCAGCTCCGTTTTTCGGTTCCGATCCGCCTTTGATCACACACCTGAACATGAACTCCACCTGGTGGGCATCGCCGTCCTCTTCTGCAAACTCGTGGTTTGCCGAGATGTAGTCCCTGATGAATAGAATATCTCCTGGAATAACATGTATGGATGCTTCCTCCATGCATTCTCTTTTCAGGGTATCAACAAGGGTTTCACCATGGTGCTGACCGCCGCCTGGAAGAATGTACCAGTCGGTGCCCTGGGAGTGATTCTTTATTGCAAGGAGCTTTCCAGCCTGGATGATAATGGCCTTTGCAGAATTTCTTACTGATCTCCTACTCATCATCTCCGAACAGATCAGGGGTATCACCCTCGAACTTCTTGAGTATCGAACTCATTCTGTTTCTCAGAGCTTCAGCTTCGGCATTGATCTCATCTATGGATTTCCTGGGCTCCACAGGTTTCGGATCTTCCTTTTCATCAATGTGGTCTTCGTCGGGTTCCGCCGGCGTCTCCTGCTCCAAAGTTTCCTCTTCTATCTCTATGGCCTTCAGGGTGGAAATGACTTTCTTGCCGCAGAGCTGCACTCCCTTTGCTTTGACCCCCTTCACAGAAATCTCTTCAAGACTGGTCTCACCTTTTCTTGTCTTCATTCTCTTGGTTCTTTCGAACCAGTAATCGAGAATCACTTTTTCAGCATCGAGGAAAACAAGTACTTCTGTATTCTCAGGAATGAACCTGTACTCCCTTTCAAGGATATAGCCGCCGATGGGGAATCTCTTCACGTATGCGATCCTGTCTTTCCTGTCCCTGTAGACACAGCTGTATATCCTGTCTCTCTCACAAGGACCACACCAGAGGACCTTTCCGGTTATCATGTACTTCTCCTGCATGGGGATTACCATGTAGGTGCCGTCTGCCAGAAAATAGAGGATTCTGTCCAGTTCCGATACGTTCCAGGTGATGTTCCCCTTGACGGAGGTACCGATGAAACCTGTATCGCTTTCGTATCCCAGCTTGAGGTTCGCTATGGCCACCTCACGCTTATCTATTTCGGTGAATTCCTCGATTGAAGTTAGTCTGGGAAATTCTTTACCGTACTTCTCCAGGAAGCCTTCCAGTACCTTGACGGCATAATCGGTAAGTTCCCTGAGCCTCTTTTTAGCCACCTTGATGGCGGCCTTTATGTCACCCATTTCCTTTTTGTGCGACTCAATGTCGAACCTGCTTATCCTTCTGATTTTCAGAGACAGAAGCCTGTCTACATCTTCACCGGTTATCTCTCTATGGTAATCAAGAAGGAAAGGTTCAAGACCCTCGAGGACTTCAGCCCTTACCTTTTCCAGGGTGGGACACTCCTCGATTCTCTTATAGAGCCTGTTCTCTATGAAAAGCTGCTCCAGGGTCATCCAGTGAAGTTTGTCGTTCAACCCTTCGATCTCCAGCTGAAGCTCTCTTCTGAGAATGCTTTTCAAAGATTCTGCTGAATACCGAATGAGGTCTGAAACGGTCGTTTCAACAGGAGCACCATCCAGTATCACCATCATGTTGGCGGTATGCACAACCTCGCAGTCGGTGCTTGCATAAAGCCTCTGGATGGTTTCATCCGCGGAAACGCCCCTGGCAACGGTTACCTCTATCTCCACCCTGTCTGTTGTGTAGTCGTCGATGCTGGAAATCTTGAGTCTGCCTTTTTTAGCTGCATTCTCTATTGAAGCGATAAGGGTTTCGGTGGTGGTCCCGAAGGGGATCTGGGTAATAGCGACTTTCTTGTTTCCCCTGCGTTCTATTCTGGCCCGGCACTTGATTCTTCCTGAACCGTCCTCGTAAGCGGAAACGTCAACTGCTCCTCCCTGGGCGAAGTCAGGGAAAATGGTGAAATCCTCACCCTTCAGAGCTGCGATCTGAGCCCTTACCACTTCGTTGAAATTGTGGGGAAGAATTTTCGTGGACATTCCAACTGCAATACCTTCAGCACCAAGGAGAAGGACCACTGGTACCTTTGCAGGGAAAAGCAGCGGTTCTTTATTCCTGCCGTCGTAACTCATATCGAAATCGGTTATGTCATTGTTGAACAGCACGTCCCTGGCCAGATTCGTAAGACGGCACTCAATGTACCTGGGAGCCGATGCCTCGTCTCCTGTAAGAACGTTTCCGAAGTTTCCCTGCCGTTCGATGAAGTAGTTCCTGTTTGCAAGGGAAACCAGCGCCGCACCAATTGACTGATCTCCGTGGGGGTGATACTTCATGGTGTGACCTATCACATTGGCAACCTTGTTGAACCTTCCATCGTCCATCTCGAAAAGAGACCAGAGAATTCGTCTCTGTACCGGTTTGAAACCATCTGCGGCATCGGGAATTGCCCTTTCCTTGATAACATATGAGGCAAAATCCAGGAAGTTTTCTTCGTAGAGTTTTCTGAGCCCGGTCATCGGAGATTCTCCATTATGTACTCCCTGCGGACAGGTGTGTTCTTGCCCATGTAGAATCCCAGCATGTCAGAAACATCACCCAATCTGTCTATTCCTACCTTCTGCAGCCTGATATCCTGTCCAATGAACTGGCCGAACTCCCGGGGACTTATCTCTCCAAGCCCCTTGAACCTTGTAACCTCTGCCTTTTTCCCAAGTTTTGCTTCGGCTTCTTTCTTCTCGGTTTCAGAGTAGCAGTAAACTGTTTCCTTCTTATTCCGAACCCTGAAAAGCGGGGTTTCGAGAATGAACAGGTGGCCGTTCAGCACCAGATCTTCAAAGAAGTGAAGAAACAGCGTCATTAAAAGGTTCCTTATGTGAAGACCGTCCACGTCGGCATCGGTGGCGAGTATGACCCTGTTGTAACGCAGCCCCTCCACCCCGCCTTCTATATTCAGAGCCCGCATTATGTTGTAGATCTCTTCGTTCTTGTACACTGTATCTCTGCGATGGGAATAGACGTTCAGAGGTTTACCCTTGAGGGCATAAACTGCCTGGGTGTGCACGTCCCTGGATGCCACGAGGCTTCCCGCCGCGCTGAGACCCTCGGTGAGGAAAATGGAGCTTTCCTCCTCCCGTTCATGACCGTTACCCAGGTGTATTTTGCAGTCCTTCAGTTTGGGGATTCTTATTGCCGTCTGCTTGGCCCTTGCTCTCGCCTTTTTCTTAACGGTTAACAGCTCGGTGCGCAGCAGCTGGTTTGCCCTTACCTTGCTTATGATCTGGTCTGCCAGCGCGTTATCCCGATGGAGTATCTGCTCGATCTCACTCTGAACCTTTGCCACTATATCCCGTCGTATGTCGCTGTTGCCAAGTTTGTTCTTCGTCTGACTCTCGAACACTGGGTCCTTGAGTTTGATGGAAATGGCTGCGGCTATTCCGTCGCGGACATCGTCACCGGTGAACTTCTCCGAGCTGAAGGCATTGACCCCCTTGAGAATCCCCTCCTTGAAAGCCGAAAGATGAGATCCTCCGGCGCTGGTGTACTGGCCGTTGGCAAAGGAAAGGTACCTTTCACCGTAGGCGGATGTGTGGGTAAAGGCAAACTCCAGGGTCTTCTCCCGGTGGTACACCACGGGATAAATTGATTCCTCACCGGCCTCATGCTCCAGAAGGTCTTTCAGCCCGTTCTCCGACTGATAGATCTTGTCTTCATACTGGATCTTCAGCCCTGAATTGAGAAATGCGTAGTGCTGGAGCCTCCTCTCAATGAAATCATCGCGGAAGATATAACCGTCGAATATTTCCCTGTCGGGGATGAACTCCACAAAGGTGCCGTTGCGTTCGGTGGTGTCGCCGGATTCGTCTTCAATCATCTCGCCCTTGCTGAACACGAGCCTGCGGTACCTGCCTTCCCGATGGGAACAGACCATGAAATGTTCAGAAAGGGCATTTACTGCCTTGGTTCCAACACCGTTGAGTCCCACACTGAACATGAACACATCGGTGTTGTACTTGGCACCGGTATTGATCTGAGATACACACTCAAGAAGCTTTCCCAGGGGAATGCCCCTGCCGTAATCCCTTACAGAACAGCAGTTGCCGTTGAGTTTCACCCTTATTCTTTTTCCGTATCCCATGATGAACTCGTCAATGGAGTTGTCAATCACTTCTTTAAGAAGAACATAGATCCCGTCATCGATGTTGGAGCCGTCACCAAGCCGGCCTATATACATGCCGGTTCTCAGCCTGATATGCTCTATTGAACTGAGGGTCTTGATTTTGCTTTCATCGTATTTCATCGTGGTGTTTCCACCCATAGTACCACCATATCTTGATTGTCGTTATACTATCTGCCCCACATGATGTGGTCCGAATTGATAATACTTCCCAATTGCCACATGTAGGGGCTCCATAAGCTGAAGTATACAATAGTTTGATGAAAACTGTAAGTGGAAGGGTCTAGTCGCCCTGCCCCCTGAAGCCCCGAAGAACCCTGCCGGCCTTGCCCAGGGCTGCACCGGGTTGAGACATGAGCTCTCCGGCCCATCTGCGTATGTTGGAAAAACTTGTTACCTTCCTGAAACTTCTGTATCTCTCTATTTTATGCTTCCAGTTTATCACGTCCTCAACCGACATGTAGGGAAGACGCATGTTCATTACCTCATGAGCCCTGTTACGTGCAGGATCAAGGAGTTCCGGATTGGTATCCGATGACAGATAGCCGTTCTCAACGGCCCATTCGTGGATGTACCTGCCGGGAATGGCGGTTGAGAAATAAACGATTATGTCATCCGGTTTCAGTTTTTTCAGAAGTTCATAGGTCATTCTTATGTCATCGTCGGTTTCCAGGGGAAAACCGATCATAAGATTGGCTGTGGCCTCTATACCGTATTTGTGACACCAGGTAAAAGCGTCCTGGGCCTGCTGGGGTGTGGTACCCTTTTTATAGAAATCCAGGATCTTCTGGCTTCCGCTCTCTACCCCGAAGGAAATACAGTGGCACCCGCTTTCCTTCATTACTCTGATTTTCTCTTCAGTTACAGTATCTACCCTGCTGTTGCAGTGCCACTCAAGACCGATGTGCTTCTCCCTGAGTCCGTCGCGGAATTCTTCGAACCATTTCACCGGATGCATGGTAATGGTGTCATCCTTGAAGAATATACGCAGGCAGTCTGCTTTTCTGAGCCGGGCAAGTTCATCTATCTCTTCCACCACATTGCGAGCAGAACGATACCTTATGCCTCCACCGTATATCATGTCAGTGCTTGGTTTGCAGTATATGCAGTGGAAGGGACATCCCCTGGTGGTTACCATGCCGTACTCTGCCATGCCCTCTGAAAGATAGCTGTCATAGTCTACCACATCCCTTGCGGGAAACGGAATGGAATCCAGGTTCATGTTTACCGGACGTCTTGGGTTTTCAATGAAGGAACCATCTTCATTCCTCACCACTAGGTTCCTTATCCCTGTGTAGTCCTGTGATGTGCTCACAGCATTGGTGAGTTCCACAATGGATTCCTCAGCTTCACCCACAAGAGCACAGGAAGCACCTGTTCCGTCAATCGCTTCCCTGGGGAAAATGCTCGGGTATGCACCGCCTACCACAAATAGCGCATCAGGCAGCACCTGCTTCAGGTGAGCGGTTACCAATGAAGCACGTTCAAGCTTTGCGGCAGCTGATATGGCTACGGCTACCATGCCGCAACCCTTAGCTATACTGTCAAGATCACTGATATCGCTGCAGAAGGAATAATCCAGGTACACAGGTTCATGACCGGCCATTCTGAGAGAACTGACCAGGTGAAGAACCCCTAATGGTTCTGCAAGCCCGTTGTACTCGAACCACTTGAATCTTGGGTATACCAGGGCAACCTTCATGAAATCCTCCTTCTGAACAGGAAAGATAGCCTATTTTCCACCCTCTGTCACAGCCGGTGAATTACAAATGTGGATGTGTTATGTTCCAGTTCGGTTCCTGTGCGATTGCAATGGTTAATTTTATTCAATAAATAGACCTTATCGCACTGTTGCAGGAAAACAGATTAAATACTATTTTAGTATGAATTACAAATAGACGAAAGAGGAAACCATGGCTGATGAAGTTGTCAGGTGTACCAGATGCATACTTCCCTCCAGTTATCCCAACATAGACTATGACGAAAACGGCGTTTGCAGGGTATGCAGAGAATTTGACGAGAAGTATTCGAACATAGACTGGGCGGCCAGGGAAAAAGAGCTGGAAGCCATACTGAAAAGGTACCGTGGAAAGGGCAAGAAGTATGATGTTCTCGTACCCTTCAGCGGTGGCAAGGACAGCTCCTACACCCTGTGGATGATGAAGAACAAATACAACATGCGATGCCTCGCCTTCAACTTCGACAACGGGTTTCTGGATGACAATGCACTGGCTTTCGTAAAGAAAGCCGCCGGTAAACTCGGAGTTGATCTCATTACCTACACCCCCGACAGAAGTCTCCTCAACAGGGTATACAAGAGGGCTCTTGAGGCCACCGGAGAATTCTGCGCAGCCTGCGTAGTACTTATGCCGACTGCCATTTTCAGGGCTGCGGATACCCAGGGGATCCGACTGATTGCGGCGGGTTTTTCCGACATACTGGAATCTCCTCCCCCCGAAACTTCATACATGGACAGGGTCTGCTTCAAAGACATCATGAAATCAGAGTTCTCAATGAAGGAGCTTGAATGGGACTTCTTATTCCCTTCCTGGAAGAGAATGTTCGGAGTGAAGCAGATCAACCTTCCCAACTACATCCCATGGAACCTTCCTGATATCTATGAAACCCTGAACAGGGAACTGGATTTCGGGAAAAGCATGAAGGATGTACGATATGACTGTCTGGGAACACCTCATTCAAGTTACCTCTTCAAAATGAGAACAGGTTTCGGAAAGTATGAATACCTCTACGCCAACATGGTCAGAGCCGGGGTAATTACCCGTGAGGAGGCATTGAAGGTGGTAGAGGAACGTGAACCCAGGGAAGCCCCCGAAGGTTTCGATGAATTCATGGAGAAACTGGGATGCGACCGTTCCATACTCAAAGGGATCGAAAAGAAAAGCGTTTTCAACTTCAGAACCAGGAACAGAGGATTCAGGAACTTGATCATGAAAGTGAGAAGACTGCTTCCCTGATCACTTCTTACGTGCTTTTGAAGGAACGATAGCAAGACCCCCTGACAGTATCCAAACTGCTGTAAAAACCGCTATTGCAGAAACTCCGCTGAGAATACCCCCGAATGGGGCAGCGGTAAGAACGGCAACGGCTGGTATGAATGAAGCGACAGGCCGTACTGCTCCTCTCAGGAATCCAGTTGGACCGTATGCCTTTTTAAGGATCCATACCATCTGGAACGTAGCTGTCGTGAGGAACAGAAGGTGTGCCATTGCAGCACCCGGAATGCCGAACCTGGGTATGAGCAAAACGAAGAGCAGCGCTTCCAGCACCAGCGACAGAAATACGGCAGAAAGCACTTTCCGCTGCCTGTTCGTGGCAATGACCGTTGCCATGAACATATGAAACATATAAGCCACAGGAAGCGTTAAAAGAACGATTTTGAAGGTTGTTCCCACATCATGAGGCGAAACACCCCTGAGAAAGTCCGGGCCCCATATTACCCTGAGAACATTCTGTCCGGCTGCCCATAAAGGAATTACCAGAACAAAGGCAATCACAAGGAAAAGCTCTGTCATCCAGGCAATCCGCATTCTTGCCTGACCCCAGCCATCCTGAACTGCCATGCACAGAGCCGGAAAGAGCGCGCCGGGGATCAGCGTAGGCACCACGATGAGGACCAGTGTCTCAAAAAGCTTCAGGCACTGCTGATATGCAGCAATTGCCGCGTCACCGATGAAAGCTTTTATAAAGACACTGTCCAGTCTCTGCCCTGCGGCTATCATGATACCTGCAAGCCCAAGTGGAATGGCTGCAATAAAGAGAGTCCTTATTCTTCTCCGGATATCTTTACCCGGTGCAGGTCTGTATTTCATTCTGATGAAGACAACTGCGAAGGCGAACATGAGCGCGGGAATTTCACGGATTATGTATGTTGATGCTGCAAAAACGACTCCCTTCCCGCTGTACCAGGCAAAAGCGGAAAGACCTATTCCCAGAATTCCGTGAAGTACTCTTACTGCTCCCTCGTAAACCATCTGTTCCCTTGCTCTGAAAAGAGCAAACGTGCTCTCGCAGTACCCGTCAAGGATGAAACCGATGGAAACGAGCAGGACCAGGAACACCTGCCTTGGTGAATAACCGGCAAGGGTCACAGCTGACATTACAAGTGTGATGGATAAAAGGGACAGAAGTGTCCTTACCACCAGGGCGTCGGTAAAGACACCATCTGTCGGTTCACCTGTTGACATTTTTCTTGTGACGATCATGGTAACGCCCATGTCGCTCAGGAAAACGATTATCAGACCGATCGAAACGGAGAGAAGCAGTTCACCAAAGGCTGCGTCTTCCAGAATTCTGGAAAAAATCATAAGTGAGACGAACAGGCCGGCCTTACCAAAAACCTGACCTGCAAGCATATAGATACTGTTTGCCCTGCGTCCCGCCATCAGATTGTCATGGCCTGAAGACTTCGCCGGGAGAAATACCCGCCTCTTTCAAAGCTGCATTCCTTTTGATCTTCTTGGTTGTGGTCTTCGGAAGCTCATCATCGGAAACGATGAATCCAACTATCCTCTTGTGTATTTCAGCGGATAAATTGTAGGTCTTAACGGCGTCCCTGACCGCTTTTATCTCGTCTTCCCTTGTTATTTTCCGGTTCTGGCTGTCCGCCTCGGCGATCAGCAGATCTCTATCCGGAACGACCAGAACACAGATCTCCTCGCCTTTCGTTTCCGATTTTCTGCCGAAGACGATGCATTCCCTCACATGCCTGAACCTGTTCAGTCTGGTTTCGATCTCCTCGGGATAGACGTTCTTGCCGTTCTTGGCGATTATCAGGTTCTTCTTTCTGCCTGTGATGAAAAGGAAACCTTCATCATCCAGATAGCCGAAATCCCCTGTACGGAACCAGCCATCCGGTGACAGAACTTCTGCCGTTGCCTCCGGATTACCGTAGTAACCAAGCATAACGTTGGGACCCTTGACCACTATTTCTCCAACCCCGTAACTGTCGGGTTCTTCTATTCTGCACTCCATCTCGGGATAAACCAGTCCGACACTGCCGTATCTGTTAGCCTCAGGACGGTTTGCGGCAATGATCGGAGCAGTTTCCGTAAGTCCGTATCCCTGAAGTATTTTGAACCCCAGCTTCTCGAAACCCTCTATCACCATGGGATCAATGCCTGCTCCGCCTGATATGAGAAGCCTCAGGTGGCCGCCGAAACGATCATGAACCTTCCCGAACAGCTTCTTCCTCACACCCTTGAACCCCAACCGCTCTGAGGCTTTTGATACTGCCATCCCAAAACCGAGTTTTGCGCTTCCCATGGGGGCATTTCTTATGCTGTCCATTATCCTTCTGTACATGGTTTCCCAGAGAAGGGGAACTGCAATAAGAACAGAGGCCCGGGTGGCTGCAAGATCATCCACAACGTATCGAAGACCGTGAGCGATGGCGATCTCCGCGCCCATGGCAAACGGCAGGAGGAAACCGCATGTGCCCTCGTACATGTGATGTACCGGTAAAACGCTGAGAAAAATGTCTTTTTCGTCAAGAAGTATGAAATTTACCGTCTGCCTAAGATCGGAAAGGATTGAATTCTGAGAATGAACTACTCCCTTGGCCAGTCCTGTGGTTCCCGAAGTGTAGCTGATCACCGCCGGCTTGTGAATGTCATATGCAGAGGGAAGCTCTACCTTGCTCAGTCTTCCCTTTCTCAGAACTGAACTCAGGCCGGTAAGGGAATCATTGAAACCCGCGTTCATTGTTATCTGAGTTATGTCTTTCAGGCCGTCGAACCACCCGGCATAGTCTGCATCATGGAAGAGCATGTTTGCTCCGGAATAGTGAAGGATGGTATGCATGTCTGCCTCGGGAAGGGCGGGGTCAATGGGAACCACTATACCTCCTGCCCTATGAACCGCAAGATACGCAGTGTACCATGATATACTGTTCCCGCCCACTATTCCCGCAACAGGTTTGCTCTGCATCTCAAGTATACCCCTGGCAAGCCAGTCCATATTGTTCGAGAGCTGTGCGTAATTGATGGACCTGAACTTGCCCAGTTCAGCCGGCTCCCTCACCGCCACTCTGTCCGGAAGTCTGCTGGCTGTTCTGTGTATCATTTCAGGAATGCTTGCAAGCTCCGGGCTGGGATTCAGGGGGCCGCCGGGTATGGTCCTGTTCATTCTTCCCTCTCCGTCTGGTTAGGATCTTCCTGAATAATATTTTCCGGGGTTCCCGTTGCCACAACCCTGAAGCCGGTAAATGGATAACCCAGATCAGGATCAAGACGGATTACCGATTCAGCAGAGCAGTCCGCAGTGCTTGAAAGCCAGCTGCCGCCTGCGGCCAAGCCTGGTTCTGACAGCCACTCCCACACATTACCCTGCATGTTTCCCAGGCCCCAGTCGCTGTATCCCATGGCTCCGGAAGGAGCAGTTCTGCTCCAGCCGTCGTCAACCGTATGATTCCTGGTTAGTATTGTCTCACTTCTATCTGAATGGTTATAGGGCAGGTTTTCACCGGAGGCCGCAAGGCAAACCCATTCCTCCCTGTCAGGAAGTCTGAAGACAAGTCCGGTGGATGAATTCTCGGTGAGCCAATCACAGAACCACACTGCTCCTCCGTGGGTAACTCCGGTAACCGGATACTGCTCGAATCCAGGAAGTGGAGCATATGCCGTTGTATCTTCGTTAAAGGATATCGGTCCATTCCAGTTGCTTTTCATGATGCTGTCCAGAAGAAGGGTCCGCCCCCTGAGAGTGCTGGGATCTCTGAGGAGATCAGGATCCATAGCGTTCATGAATTCAGAAAACACCCCTGCTGTAACCTCGTTGCATCCTGTGGTCATGGGCCCCATGGCAAAGGGCATAAGTTCACGGGGTATGACAACATATTCGATATCGGACAGAGAATCGCTGAGCTGCCAGGGAACGGTTATATTGAGAACCCTGACTCCTGGGGAGAGTATGTTAACGGTTCTGGTCACCGCAATGTCCATTTCTCCCCGGGCCGTTACCTCGATGGGATTTCCTGGAAAAACCACCAGAGAGCACGGAGCGTCCCCCTGAAAATTACCCGTCTGTATCCTGCATCCAGCTGGAATGGTATTCACCACTAAAAGAGCTCCCTCGGTCAGCTGGAGGAGCACTGTATCCGGAATGGATTGAAGAAGGGTATCTGCAGGAAAGAAGCCCTGACGTGATGCAGCAATATGAACTCCCTCTCCGGGCACCAGCCTTACGGCAGGGGTTTTCCCCACAGGCAGACCATTTATGAAAAGGTCTGCACCCCCGGGAATGGTAATCACGGTTACCTGGGTCATGGATATTCTTGGAAAAACCTTCAGGGCAACCAATCCGGCGATTACCACAAGAAGCAGCGCAGGAAGCATTCTTTTCACGTATCAGTCACCCCAGTTGTTAGTGAGTACTGCCTTCATATCATCCCAGAGATGACCGTTACGCAGGTCTTTGAAGAACCTGTGCCAGATATAGGAGGGTCTGAAGTAGAACTTCCGGTGAAACATCCCGTAGTATTTCCTGATGGTATCCCAGGAGAGGTTTTCATGCTCCCACACCTCTGTGGTGCAGTGAAAATTGTAGATGTCCCAGTTCTTCGATTTGATCCTGCCCTCTCTGTCTATCTGTCGGAACAGGGCACTGGATGGAAAGGGAAGGGTCATGGAGGCCTTGGCGTATGTAAGGGGGATGCTGCAGGCGAATTTCATGGTCTCCCTGATGGTTTCTTCGGTATCACCGGGAAGTCCTATCATGAAGAAACCCACGGTTTCGAGACCTGCATCATGAGCCATTTCCACCGCTTTCCTCATAAGGTCCGTATCCTGCCTCTTCGCAACTTTGAGAAGGACCTCTGGAACTGCGCTCTCTATTCCAAAGGCAACCTGGTAGCAGCCCGCCTTACTGGCAAGTTCGAAAAACTCCCTGTCCACGTCGTGAACGTTCACTCCTGTGGGCAAAGCCCATGGTGCAGGAAACTTCCTTTCGATGAGCAGTCTGCAGACCTTCTTGGCCCTTTCGATGTCTGCGGTGAAATTGTTGTCCTTGATGTGTATGTCATTGAAGCCAAGCTCCAGCATACGGAACATTTCGTCGACTACTCTTTTCGGGCTCTTCTCCCGCACACTGTGTCCGAAAATGTTCTGACTGCAGTATGTACAGTGATGATTGCATCCACGGTTCGTTTCCATGTACCCGACGGGATTTTTTCTTGAAGCAATGTGGGGAGAACGGTAGTAGCGAAGATCGTAAAGCTGCCACGCAGGCATTGGAAGCTGGTCCAGATCCTGTATCAGTTCTCTCGGCGGGGTCTTGAACACATTTCCATCTTTAATGAAGACCGTTCCCTTTATGGAATCAAGCTCCATCCCCCGGCAGATCTCTCTCAGGGTATTCTCACCCTCTCCAACCACAACCACATCGAACCGGCTGTTTTCGAGAACCTCTTCCGGCAGAGTTGAAGCATGAACGCCCCCGGCAATGATCAGCGAATGGGGAAGTATTTCCCTTGCAGTTTCTGCCAGGGAGAATGCCTCGGAAACCAGCGGGGTAGTGAATGTTATTCCGATATAGTCCGGTTTCCATGAGGAGAGCTTATCCCGGTAGGCGTCCATGGGACGGGCTTCTATCATGAGATCTGCAACCTGGACCTCGTGCCCGTCCAGAAGAACTGCTCCAGCCAGAGCTCCCAGGGTTACGAAGGGGGCGGATGTTATTGCAACCCTTATTTTACTGTCACTGTAAACGTCTATTGCAGACGGCGGATTCACCAGAAGTACCCGGGCCAATGATTCTCCTTTCGAATTGGAGCCCGGCACCTGAGTACCGGGCTCCTTCAAAGATCAGTTTCCCAGAACCACCAGTCTGGATACTGCGGTCTGTCCGCTGCTTGATGCCAGAACGGGATACACTCCGGTGGGAAGCCTTCTTCCTGAAGAGTCTGTGAGGTTGAAGGGAATGTTCACCTCTCCGGAGGGCACCTCGCCGCTGAAAACGGTGTTTACTATTCTGCCTGTTAGATCATGCACCTGAAGGGTGAGTACACCCGCTGAAGGAATGGTGCACCTGAATGTTGTGGAGCTTCTTGCAGGATTTATCCCGGAAAATCCCAGGGAAAGTCTGTCTCCCGGCTGGCTGTTCCCTATACCCAGGGCACCTGAAGCCCATATCTCAACGTCATCGAGGTTCCAGCCGCAGTATTCCCAGCCGGCATCGGTGGTTCCCATTACCCATCTGATGAATACCTGTGACTCGGTGTCGGCATATCCGGAAATATCGATTATCCTGCTGCTCCATTCCCCGTCCGTTATCTCTTCAGAGTCGTTCTCCCAGACTGTGAACCAGGTTTCCTGATCCGTGGAGATCTGAACGGAAGCGTGGTCGTAGGTGTTTCCTTCCACCCCGAGCCATCTCTGGAAACGAAGCTGAGTGCCGTAAAGGCCGGAACAATCAATAGACGAAGTTGTAAGATACTTTTCGGAAAGGTTGGATCCGTAATCACCCTCGAGATTGTATCCGTATACATTATCACCGGTAGAACCTGATGTGGGATCGGGATTCCCGTGGGAACCTCCCAGGCCCTGGGGAACTCCCCACTCCCACTGGGGATCAGCAGTCCAGCCAGGGTCCGTGTCCATGTTCCAGCTGTATATGATTCCAGCTTCTCCTACCACAAGTACCACGGAAGATGTCGAATTTCCCATGCCCGTGCTCTCATTAACGAAATCGACCTGGGCGGTGTAGACCCCCAGAGGCAGAGACTCCGCTTCAGAGGTTACTGATGCTGATATCTGAACATGTTCACCTGGATCGATGGTTCCGGAAAGTGGTCCTGAGAGTTCAAGCCAGGAAACGGACTCCGGTGTGACGGTGTACTGTGCTGAAGTACCACCCATGAATGACAGGTCCCAGATAAGGGAGGAGGGTTCGAAGGGACCCCCCACATCACCCTGGAATACCATATCCCCGGGAGGAGTAACATGAATGCCTGAGTTGAAACCCAGGAGTTTCAAGCAGAAATTGGCAGTTCCGGGATAGGGATTGTCCGGCCAGCTGTACAGATCGTGCCAGGAGCCGTCGTAATAAAAGCTCTCACCGGCAGAAGCTGAAGACTCCACTATGACCCTCATCGAAGCACCGAGAAGTACCGGTACATCAGCTGTTCTGTCAAAGGGATAGCCCCCGCTGGAAAATTCCATGACGAAATAGACACTGTCACCCTGGGCAACCTCGAAGGGTTCTGTGAGTTCCACGGTATGGAATCCCCTGAAACCTATTATGCCGCTCTCGCTTGTTATGGGACCGGACGGGACTCCGCCCTGGAAACTTTCATAAAACGAGGCGGTGTATGTAACGGTATCCGCAGCGGTGAAGAAGGATATGGCTGAAATGTAATGGTCTCCGGATGCCTCGAAGGCGTTCATTACTTTCTGCGGTGACAGGAAGGTATCTCTCCAGCCATGATAGTCATGGTAATAGATCTTCTGATACTCCAGGTATTCCGTTCCGGTAAAGGAAACCGCGCCCATGAAGGGTTCCCTTCCGCACCACTTGTCCCAGTAACTTATGTAGAAATAACCGTCGAAGCCCCAGTTCTGGCCCCAGCTGTTCTTGCAGATCCAGGCACCGGGCTCAGGAGCCTGTGTGATCATGGTGTCATTCCAGCCTATAATGGCAACCGAGTGATTGGGAAGCTCCGAGGAGGAAGGGGGCTGATACTGAACATAATCCTGCATATAAGCGCTGTTCACACAATAGCACGTTGCCAGCGCTCCGTGGGCCATTATCGCTTCTTTTATCCTGTCCAGAGAGGCCAGGTCGTCTCCGCCGAGATGCCATTCCACGTCGGTGGGATAGTAGTGGTGAAACTCGGGGGAATAGAGCGAGGGGGCTGTTTCGTAGGACTGACCGTCTATTTCTCTTACCGCACCGTCTCCCCTGGAGAGGTAGGCGGTGGTCACAAGGTAATCGCCTCCCTCGTGGGGAGTAAGACCTCCGCTTCCCGATGGTGGGTCCATGTCAGCGTTGTACCAGTCGTTGAAACCGTTCCACCAGTCAAGGTGATACTCTGCCAGTGCGGGTTCGCCTGTTTCTCCCATGTCTTCCCAGACACCGGTCATAAGAAGGTTCGACTCGATTGAAGCCATGGTTCCGTGGGTCCAGCAGGTTCCGCCCTGCTGACTTTTTACCGATGTCACATAGTTTTCTCCAGAAACATCGCGGAGGTCAAACTCCGGTGGAAGCTGAAGGAGTACCGCTGCCATGAATATCGCAATCATTGCTACCTCCGTTTTGCTGTTTGCAGGGAAATCACTTGTTTATATACTACAGTTATGAAGCTGTTGGTAGCCATTCCCGCCCTTAACGAAGAGATCACTTTAAAACAGGTGATTTCCGCGATTCCGCATGAAATCGACTCTCTGTCAGTAGATGTGCTTGTGGTAGACGATGGTTCCACCGACTCTACCAAGGCCATTGCAGAAGAGGCAGGGGCTCATGTTATCAGCCATGGCTGCAACATGGGTCTGGGCACAGTGTTCCGGACCATGGTAAGTTACGCCAGGGAAAATGGTTACCACTTCATGGCAACCATCGATGCCGACGGTCAGTTCAATCCCCTTGACATGAAAGCCCTTCTGAAACCGGTGATGGATAACTCAGCTGATCTGGCCACCGCAAGCAGGTTCAGGGACCAAAGACTTACCCCGGAGATGCCTCTGCTGAAAAAATGGGGAAACGCCAGGGTTGCCAAACTTGTAAGCAGTCTTGCGGGGGTCGATCTGAAGGACGCAACCTGCGGTTTCAGGGCATACGGTCCCAGAGCCCTGGACAGGGTCTCCTGCTTCAGCAGGTTCACCTACACCCAGGAAGTTCTTATAGACCTGGCAAGAAAAGGGCTTCGTATAACAGAGGTTCCCCTCCCCGTGAAGGGAGAAAGGGAACACGGCAAATCAAGGATAGCCTCAAGTCTCTGGCGATACGCCCATCTTTCTCTGGAAGCCATGTACTCGGTTGCCCATGGCCACTCACCCTGGAGATTCTATGGAAAACCTGCTTTTATACTGATTCTGGCAGGGACTTCCCTTGATCTGTTCGTTCTTATCAGGTGGCTCATCGTAGGCAGTATCACCCCATTCACCGCCTTCGGAATAGGCGGGTTATTCCTGATCACATTCGGTATACTCCTGCTTCTCTTCGCTTCAGTCGCGGACATTTCCGCTGCAAACCGGAAAATGCTGGAAGAGATAACCGCGTTCGAAACGAGAAAGACGAGAAAGGCTGCTGAAGATGGCTAACGCATGGGATTCCACGGTAAATACCGAAGCATATCTCAGAACACTCGAGAGAGCTGAAAAACACGCATCTGGCAGAGGCTACGTTCTTAACCCTGATGATGAAAGGGTTAGGAAGGTCATAGGTCTAATGACCATGAATCATTCTGCTGCCGGAGATTTCTATTGTCCATGCAAACAGAGCCACCCCCTGGATACCGCAAAAGACACGGTCTGCCCCTGCCCGGAACTTTCGGAGGAAGTTGCAGCTGAAGGATGCTGTTTCTGCAGGCTATTCTTTGCCTGATATCTTCCATCGGAGGGTTGTATGATCTACGCGGTTTCGGCGGTGATCGTGATTTACATGGTATTCAGGATACTGGCATCAAGACCGGACATCTCTCCGGACAGGGTCGATGAACTTCTTGCCGGCGGAGGAAAGCTCATTGATGTGAGAACCGTCTCCGAGTTCAGAGGAGGCCATGTAAAAGGGGCTGTGAGCATGCCCCTCGACAGTCTTCCAGAAGGCATCAGCAAACTCGACATTTTGCCGGAGACTCCCATAATTCTC
Source organism: uncultured bacterium (assembly GCA_964598645.1). Taxonomy (GTDB): domain Bacteria; phylum Fermentibacterota; class Fermentibacteria; order Fermentibacterales; family JCC-6; genus Sabulitectum. Next base: position 21,488 of record CAZRCS010000012.1, read on the forward strand.
TGCTGTGCCAGCGGAGTCCGTTCGGGAAAGGCACAAAAGATACTCAGAAAAGCAGGTTATTCCCGGGTTTTCAACGCAGGTTCCGTGGGTTCGCTGAACAGATCTAGAAGTAAGACCTGAGAGACTTCAGATTCCCCAGAACAATGAATGGAACAGCGGCTCTTTTTTTAAGTTTGCAGAAAAAAGAGAGAGGCTTGAAGGGTTCGATGTCTTCAGAGAGAACAGCTTCCCTCCCGGAAGACCTCGAAACTATGTGTCCCCGGGGATCCGATATCACCGTATGCCCATCCCAGTAGAGGCTGCCCTCTCTTCCATACCTGTTTGCGGTGATTATCCAGGAATCATACAGGTGTGCATTGCATCTGGCCATGAACCAGTTCTCATCCCTGTCGTCGGCCAGGCTGAGGATTACAAGGTCCAGGCTGTTTTTCATGAGGATTTTCATGGTTGCAGGGGAAGCTGCATCGGAACAAATGACAATGGCAGTTCTCAAGCCGTTGATTACCGTGAAGGTTACCGGAGCTTCACCGGAACTGTATCCCGCTGCAATTTCAGACGATTTGAGATTCCTTTTCCTGTGAACCGCTTTTATCTGTCCCAGGTTATCAATGAGAACCTGGGAATTGTACATTGTGCTTCCTGAAAGTTCCGACATTCCGAAACACACATGAATGCGGTTTACCCTGGAAGCTTTCTCTACCTCCGCCAGGGTCTGATCATTCACCGGAAAAGAAATACTCCTGTGGTAATCCGCCTTCTCTTTTGGATTGTACAGACCGGTAACCATTTCCCCGAAAACCACAAGATCCGTTCCAGGAAAATCCTGGGCCACCCGGCTGACGGTTTCGGCAATGTTTGACAGATTTACCGAAGGATTGCTGCTGCATCTCAGGGTAACGGCGGCGGCTTTCACCGAAGAACCGTAACCTTTGCCGATGACGGGGTCTGGCCCGAGCATCTGGCAAAGACTATGTAAACCCCGCAGGGCACCGATTCGGTATCCCATGTGAAAGAACTCTCTCCCGGGTCGAGATAGCCGTTGAATACGGTGTGAATCCTTCTTCCGGCAAGGTCGTAGACAAAAATCTCCGTTTTGCCCCCGCCTGTTGAAAGGTCGATGGTTACCTCGCCGCTGGAGCAGGGGTTCGGTCTGGGCTGGCCAAGGGCAACAGGCCGGGAGTAGAGGGTTCCGTTGCTGTACCCCGGTGTTGGAGTTTCCAGCATCCGCCACTCGCCGCCGTCCGGAAACCGGCCGAAGGATCGATCCGTTGTCTGCTCCTGGAAGGATACCTCTTCAATAACCGATATGTATGGCGTTTCCCCCTGGCCGGGAACATTCCTTCCAAGGGTGAATCCGTCTCCTGCGGCTGAAAGCCTGAAGGGAAGATGGGTACCGCTCTTCCATCCGTCGCCGTCGGCCCAGAAAAGCATGAATCCCCCGGCGGGGATCATGGTTCCCCTAGGTACCGACCAGGGTTCTGCTCCGGTTGAGTCTGAATCGAAGAAAACAAGAACCCCGGCGTCAAGATCGTATCCGTTACCGTTGTACAACTCTATCCAGTCTGAAGATCTTCCCCAGTCGTCGAGGATCACAGTGTCGTTCTTTGCCATGAGTTCATTCACGAAAAGCTGATGCATTACTTTGGGAAAGAAGTTGGGGCCCATATCCCTTCTGGAGCCGTCGGGGTCTTCCATGCCGGGATCTCCTGAATCTATGCATGGTGAATTGTAGGCGGGATATCCGTTTTCATCGAGAAGGGGGTTTTTTGAGATGTTTCCTTCCCCTGGAATGATACCGTCATCTGCTATTGACCAGGTAACATTTCCGGTTCCCTCTTCCACACTGACGTTGTCGGTGCAGCCCATAAAAACGGAATTGGACAGTTCAGCGATCCCTCCTCCCATCCCTGCGGTTTTCTCATAGATGTAAAGACCCTTCTCACAGTTGTTCAGAAGCACATTCGACACATCCGCCCGGGCTCCGTCCTTCACGGCAATACCAATGGGACAGTCTGCGATCGTGGAGTTGAGGATGGTCACCACCGTTCCGTAAGCGCTTCCTCCGGTTGGAGCGCCTATGGAAAAACCCTTGTCGGTGGAAGATGAAACTGCGGTGTTCATGATGGTCACCGTGGAGGCGTTCATGTCGATGCAGTCACCATCTATGTTGTTCACCGTACAGTTATCCACCGTGAACGGGCCTTCTGTACAGAGATGGAACTCTATTCCGTCAAGACTGCCAGCAACAGGCTCGGTAAGATCCTCGAACAGGGAATTGGAAATCGTCGCCCTTTCGCCCTGTTCCATGAAGAAAAGTTCACCGTTGTTGTCCGTGAAGCGACAGCTGTCTATGAGTGCGGTGCCGTAATGAAGTTTGACGCAGCTCCAGTTGTTCCTGAAGGTGCTGTTCGTCAATTCAACTTCGGAAGAATGCCCCACCAGCGCCGCAAAGTCAGCGCCTGGAGAATCTGCATAACCCCGTGACCCGGAAACAACGGTGTAGTCCATTCTAGCAGTGCCGCCGGCAAGCCTTATGCCTCTCCATCCTTCAAGGGAGTTCTCGGCAATAATGTAGATGGAATCACCTGGAGCTCCATCAAGAAGAATATCTCCATTGCAGTTCACAGCTCCATGGGCACTGACCATTATTGTTACTCCAGGCTCGCACTGGAGGACACCTCCTTCGGGGATTGTCACCTCACCGGAGATGTAATAGGGAGACAGGGCTCTGTAGAGTTTTGTTTCCATTCCCAGAACACCATTTAACTCCACAGGTTCCACCACTCTGAAGGGATTGTACCTGTCCGTGGCTTCCGTTCTTCGCCAACCCGCCTGTTTCGTTGTTTCAACAGTCCACCAGTATTCTCCTGGAAAAAGACCAGTAAAGGTGAAGGTGGAGTCAACGACATCTTCATATCTGGCCAGTTCATCCGAGTCCGGTCCCAGGCTGTCTCTCAACACGACTGTGTATGATGCAGGGGTGCCGGAAGGATCCCGGGTAGCGGACCAGCTGATCTGGAGACTGCCTGTGGTAAGGGAATCCGAACGGTTGGACCTGAAGGGGAAATACTTGTACTGAAACTGCCATGCCAGATCGGTCTCCCTTGAGTCCCTGTTGCTCTGAAGCTCCGTCATGGCGACCTGAAAACCTGCCAGGTCGGTGTTGTCGTAGGTGTCATCCGCTACGGCATGTTCCAGGACGGTCTCCAGGGAATCACACCAGAACTCAAGCTTTTCTGCGGTGAGGTAATCCTGAAAAATAACCGAGACCGAATCCTGGAAGGCATCACGGAAGTCGGGGACGGCAAGGGTCCGGGCGTGGATCGGATTGTCATACCAGTTCTCGTTGGTGCAGCCTCCATAGGAAATGCCGAGGTTCGTGGACAGCACCTTGTCAACATCCCAGGGGAGCATGAACCAGCGTCCGACGCCGGTAACATCGTGGAAGAGATAGTAGTTGTGGTAGTAGGTGCTGTTGTTTGCGAATGCGGCGTTAATGGCCAGCATTCTGATAAGGCCCCGGGGCCCGTACATTTCGAAGGTTGAGTCCATGAACTGAAGGAACTGGTTTTCAGGACAGTATTCAATACCCTGAATCAGTTCCACGAGGTCAGGCATGCCGGGTCCGCTTCCGATCTTCTTCGACCAGACGGAATCCACGTCGTCGTGAATGCTGGCACAGGCGCCGTCCACCTGGGCTTTGTACAGGTTCCCCGAGGGGTCTATGCCGTATCTCTCCAGAAAGGATTCATTTACAGGTTCGAGAAGCAGAAAAAGGCCTCTGTAATCGCCGTTCACGTTAAGCCTTGCATGGGAGACCCCGAACACTGGAAAACCCATCTCGGTCAAGACCCGGGAAAACAGCCAGCTGCGCATATAGGAATGATCCTCGTAATCAGCATTGAAATTCCACCGGGTCCGTCCCATGAGGGGCTGGTCAGGGGGAAACTCTATTCTGTAGGACTTCTTGCGGTAAATCCGTGAGGTATCGCCGCGAATGCGCATGGTGCATCCGCTGTATTCCACCCCCTGGTGGAAAACGGTGCATGGGATGGTGATCTCATCATCCCAGTTCTCCATCATGTATTCGAACTGGGAAGGATCGCAGCTCACCGAGTATTCTGGAACCTGGGAAATGAAAAGGAGGTTGAGCATCACGAATAACGTCATTATCTCAACCTCCTTCTAAACTGTCAGCAGGAGAGTCTGATCGTCTCTCTTGCTATCATGAGTTCTTCGTTGGTGGGGATTACCATTACCGCAACACTGCTGTCAGGCTTCGAAACAACGATCTCTTTCCCCTTGACCTGATTTGCTTCTTTATCGAACTTTATTCCGAATACGTCCATACTATCACAGATCAGCTCACGGAGTTCCCAGCCGTTCTCGCCGATTCCTGCGGTGAAGACTATGGCATCGAGGGTTCCCAGGGTTGC
>CAZRCS010000013.1:0-25811 GCA_964598645.1 uncultured bacterium
GGTGGACATATTCATCTATTCGGTATCCGGCAGGAAAATAGCCGAAATGGGGAACTTACCCGGCCAGTCGGGGTACAATCAGCATAACTGGGACCTTACCGACGAAGAGTGCGACAGGGTTGCCTCGGGAATGTATATCTATGTAGTATCGGCGGGAGATTCCAGAGAAACCGGTACAGCAACTGTAGCCCGTTAATGCTTTAATAATAGACAGTCGAAAAACAGGAGGATCAGATGCGTTTTTTAGCAGTATTGAGTCTTTTGCTCTCTGCCGGCGTGGCATTGGCAGCTTCAGCCAGCGTTATCTGGCTGGATATTACCCCCAGTACAAGGGCGAACGGCATGGGAGAATCCTTCACCGCCGTTTCAAACGATGCAACAGCATCATACTGGAATCCGGCAGGTCTTGCTTATGCAGCCCAGGAGAAAAGAGAGATAACCCTTCAGCATTCCAAGTGGCTTCCCCAGCTTGCAGACGACCTCTACTATGAGTTCCTCGGTTATGCGCAGCAGATCGAGGGTTGGGGTGGTGTAGGCGGAAACATAACCTTCATGTCCATGGGTGAGCAGGAGGAGATCGAGGAAGGCAGTACCGTACCCATTGGCGAATTCTACTCTTACGGTGTGGCGGCGGATGCAGCATTCGGCACAGAGGTTGCCCCGGGTCTTGCCGTTGGTCTCGGCCTCAAGTTCATCTACGACCACCTCTATTACCAGGACAACGGAAAGGGAACGTCCTTTGCTGCTGACCTTGGCGTTCTTTACAATGTTCCCGAACAGTCCTGGGGACAGGTTTCAGTTGGAGCAACCCTCACCAACTTCGGTCCTAATGTGAGCTACGGAGGCTCAAGCGAGAACAACCCCCTTCCAAGGAAATTCAAGTTCGGAATGGCCTACGTTCCTTTTGAAGATGAGCTTTCATCCCTTCTTATCGCTGCTGATTTCACCAAACTTCTGGTGAATGTAGACGAAGGGATCTCCGAAGAAGTCAAGGAGAACAAGTGGGGCGCCGGAGCAGAATTCTGGTACTACAAGCTCCTTGCTCTCAGAGCCGGATACGTTCACGATACCGAAGGCGAATCCACCATTTCCGGTGTCACCTTCGGCGCCGGTCTGCAGTGGAACGACTTCCAGCTTGACATGGCATTCATTCCTGTGGATGAGTCACTGCAGGGATCCGGCAAGTACAACCAGAAGTACAGCCTCACACTCAGGTTCTAGTTCATGGGGCGTCTTTTCCTTCTGAGTCTCATAATGAGCGGGGCGGCCCTTGCTGCTCCGCCGATACCAGGCAGCCCGGTTGCAGACGTTCCAGAAGGGGTTTCCGATGGAACGCCAATGGAATCTGATCTCGGAATACCGCTTTCAATGGATGCTGACACCACAATAAACGTCTGCGTGATCAAGGTTGAGTTCCTGCCGGATTACACTGAAACCACAACCGGCAGCGGTGAGTTCGAAAGCGATTCAGCTGAAGTTGCCGATCTTATGTCCCAGGTGGAAGACTATTTCTATGACGTAAGCGGAGGGCAGGTTCACCTGAACCTTACCCAGTATCCTTCAGAGAACGGCGCCTTCCTGTTGAATCACCAGATGGAATACTACGGAGCCGATGACAAGAACGGTCTTGGTCAGTGCCAGTTGATGCAAGACGCAATTGAAGAAGCTGATGACGTAATTGATTTCTCAGGCTACGGGGCGGTGATTATTCTGCACGCCGGTGCCGGAAACGAGGCCGATATACTGGGGAACAGCCCGGGGGACATACATTCCATGTTCATAGGTTCTTCCGATCTCGAGTATTATCTGGGCATCTCCTACATCAGCACCGATGATGGAGTAAGGATCAGAGAGTCATCAATAGACCCTGAGCGGGAAGCCCAGGACAATTACGGTCTTGGTCCCCTGGGTACCATCGTTCACGAGTTCGGCCATCAGCTGGGTCTGCCGGATCTCTACAACACCTACGACGGAACCGTTGGAGTGGGCGGCTGGGACCTCATGGGTTACGGACAGTGGCTCATGAACGGCTACTGGCCCGCAGCCCCTGGGGCATGGTCCAGGATGGCACTGGGCTGGGAGAGTCCCCGGGTGATCACCCCCGGTGAATACACAGCAGAGCAGCAGGGAACCGTATACAGAATTCCCCTTACTTCAACTGAATATCTTCTCATTGAAAACAGACAACGAGACCCTGACGGTAACGGACAATGCGGACCACACGAGCGGGACTTCGGTCTTCCCGGTTCCGGAATTCTTATCTGGCATGTGGATGAAACAAGGCTGGGCTACTACAGGCAGGCGAACATCGTTAACGTGGATCCCCTTCATAAGGGCGTTGACGTGGAAGAAGCCGACGGCATTCAGGACCTGGATTACGGGTTCCCCACATGGTTCAGCATCGAAGGCAGCGAGTACGATCCCTGGAAGAAAGACGGCTATGCCTGGGAGTTTACCCCTGAAACAACTCCTTCCACAGAAGCCTCATGGGGAGGCTACACCGGTGCGGCTATCGAGGTACTGAGCAATTCAGATAACTCCATGAATTTCGTTTATTCACTTTCCGGTTCCGTTCCCGGATGGCCGGTTCAGCTTTCCGCAGGCAGATTCGGCCCGGTACTGTGGAGTCCTCCCCAGGGAGATTTCATAGTTGCAGTACAGGGTAACTATCAGGCTATGGCAGTACCTGCAGAAGGAGGGAACCCCTTACCTGTGGGGCTGAACGTGACTGCTCCTCCGGTGGTGTGCGAAGTTAACGGAACCGAGTACATTCTCGTCTGTCAGGAGGGGGGAGAAATTCATCTCCGCCTTCCGAACTGGACCGAAGCCCCGGGTTGGCCCGTTGATCTCGGAGAGTCAGTTTTCCAGGCGATTTGCTCCAGTTCCCAGTCTTCCATCTATTTGATCCTCGAGAACAATGATCTATACAGGATCAACCTGAACGGAGCCATTGCCCAGGGGTCACCAACGTCCTTTGCGATTCCCCTTGAAGGTGGCTGTGTTTTCCCCGATGCTGATTCTCCCGGACTGGTTCTTTCAAGCGCCGACGGATCGCTGCGCAGGATAGGTCCCGCCGGCGGAACGATTTTCGGATGGCCGGTTCACCCGGGCAGTGAAGAGATTACCCTTCCCGTGTCCGGGGATTTCGACAGAGACGGAGATATTGAGGTAGCAGTGGTCTCCGGGGGTAAAGTATGGTCTTACTCTGCTGATTCAGCGATTGAACCGGGCTTTCCGGCTTACCTCCAGGGAGAAGTTCTGTCCGATCCATTCCTCGCAGATATAGAGGGCGACGGACACATAGAAATTCTTGTTGAAACCACCGCGGGAATTGAAGCGTTCACTTCCTCTGGAACCCGTGTTTCAGACTGGCCATTCGAAACTCCCACTGATTCACTGGTGTACGAATACGAGAAATTCAGTTCCGGAATAGGAGGTAACGGCTTCCTCTGCGTTCCTCTCAGGGATGGAAGGGTTTTCCTATGGGGACATGGATCTTTCGCTTTCGGCGACAATCCCCGGGGAACGCCTGTGCTTCACCGTTTTTCCGGCGAAGAGCGGTACAGGCTCACCGCTATGGCTGGGAACGGCCTTCTAAACGCCTTTTACACATCCTTCGAACCTTCCGGATGGCATACCGGAATGGACAGGGGCGGCGAACGGTGCTGGTACACCCCGGATATGCCCGATCTGGAAACCGGAGGTGCCCTTCTTCCGGAGGAAGACTTCTATGTATGGCCTAATCCAGTAAAGGATGACCTGGGTTACATAAGATTCGTACCAGGAAACGATTCAGACTATTCAATAAATATCTTCAATGTTGCCGGGGAACTGGTGGGCCAGTTCGAAGGCAGCTCTCCCGGCGGGGCTCCCTGGGAAATAGCCTGGGATACCGAAGACCTTGCTCCGGGAGTTTATTATGTGTGCCTGGAAATTACGTCCGGCGGGGAAACCGCACAGGCACTGTTTCATGCGGCGGTGGTGAACTGATGAAAAGAACCTTGCTTTCCATTTTCCTCATATCGACAGTTGCTTTCGGGGCTGACAAGGGCACGGTACTCAGATCCATAGTCCTTCCCGGATGGGGTCAGATGCATGCAGGCCATACCACCAGGGGAACGGTTTTCATGGGCCTTGAAGCAGGCATCTGGACCGGTGTTGGAATATCCTACCTTCAGGGGATATTCTCCAGGGACGACTTCAGGAACCTGGCCATGGAGGAAGCCGGAATAGACGTTTCCTCCAGGGACAAGGCTTTTCAGGACGATGTGGGCAACTTCTCGAGCAGCAGCGAGTACAATGATTACATAAGAAGCCTTGCCCGATACTATTATCCCGATGACCCCGAAGCCCAGCAGGAGTACTTCGAAAATTATTCCAGGTACGGGGCAGACGGCTGGAACTGGACGGGATCAGGCGCAAGGGAGAATTACACAGACGCCCTGAGGGATAGCAGGGAGTGGTTCAGAAGAACCACCTACGTTGCCGCCTTCGCCATAGTCAACAGGGCCATCAGCGCAATAGACGCTTCTCTGCTCGACCCGGCCAGGCCGGGCATATACACCGATATTGCTTTTCCCGTGAGTGCCGACTTTTCTTCGGTACGCTTCACCATAGGGGCGAGGTTCTGATGACTGTTTTTTCCATTCTCATGGTTCTCGTTTCCGCCGGCAGACTGGGTGTGGACGGCACATTCCACTTTCCCGAAATACAGCAGATGGATCTGCGCCACGACCCTGCCAACGAACCGACCGGACCCCTTGCGGGAAAGGACGGCGGCCACCAGGTGGGTGATGTGATCAATTTCTGGGCCATGGATGAGAGCGGCCCCATTCCCATGTTCTACCTCACAAGCGCAACATGCAGGCATTCTGGAGAGCTTTCATACGTTTTTGTTGAAGATACCCAGTGGGGTGTGGAAGAATACCAATGGGATCAGGAAGACGTGGAAACTCTCGCTTCAGCCATGGAAGGGGAAAATGGGATAATTGCCACCGATGCAGAATACTTCGGAGACATTCCCGATCTCATGGACGATGATCCACGAGTTTACTTTCTGGTGCTGGACATAAAGGATGGATATGGTGTGGGGGGGCAGGACTGGTACATCGCAGGCTATTTCAGCCCCTACAACATGTTCACCGAGTGGGAGGCCAGGAACTACTACGGAGGTCATTCCAACGAAGTTGAAATGCTCTATATAGACAGTGATCCAGGCATACCCGAAGACGCAATGTATACCGCCAGCCACGAGCTGGTGCACCTTATTCAGTACGGCATAAAACCCTTCAGCGGCGAGGAGCTCTGGGTAATAGAGAACCAGGCCCAGACTGGAACCTTCCTGTGCGGTTATCCGGCATTCCAGGTTGAAACCTTCCTTGACGTGGGCGGAGTTACTCCGATCAAATGGACGGATATAACGGACCCCATTGAGTATGTGGCGGGATACGGGGCGGGGTTTCTTTTCTTCTCCTATCTCTATGAGAACTACGGAGGCGACGAATTCATCTGGACCAGCATGCATTCTTCCACCAAGGGAGTGCAGGGGGTTCTCGAGGCCATAGAGACGGCAACGGGACAGGCTGCGGACCTCGATGAGATCCTTCAGGACTGGATGCTGTCCTGTTTCATCGATGATCCCTCCATGGGTTACGGCTGGGAAGCCTTCAGAATAGCCGACTACGATACTGAAGCATCGGGTAACCGTGCCGGCCTCGACTACACAGGCATAGTGAACGACACTCCATGGAGCGATCCCTGGCACGATCTGTCCGGGTTTCAGGGCGACTACTACAGAATAGACCAGGGGCTCAGCGGAAGTCTCCGCGCCGAGGGAACAGGTATCGGCAACCTCAGTGCCTGGTTCCTTGAAGAGGGCAAACTCACCGAGCTGGATGCCGGAGGCGCATTCGACGTTGCAGTGGACCTTGACCGAACCGGAACCCTCATGCTTTTATGCAACAGTTTCGCAGGGCTTTCCATGAACGTCCATGCAGGATCAGTGGGTAACGGTTCTGTGTTTGCGGTATTTCCCAACCCCTGTCTTGGAGATCTTTACTTCCAGTTTATCTCCACAGGTGAGCCTGTTGCCCTGTCTGTTTTCGATCAGGCAGGGGTTCATGTGGAAACGGTTTCTCTCTCAGCTCCCTCCGGAGAGGCCGTGCTAACCTACGCCGGGGCATCGGAGCTTGCTTCCGGTATTTACTTCTACCGTTTCCAGCAGGGTTCCAGAACGGAAACCGGCCGTGTCGCCGTGGTTCGCTAGCCTTCTACTGCTCCTCTCCTACGATACGGCAGGACTTTTTCCCACCGACGCAGCAGTCGATACTCAGAATACCATTTGGCTTCTTTCCTCTTCAAGTCCTGCTTTGACCAGACTCTATGCAAATGGAGAAACAGTTGAGATAGAGCTTGACATGGAGGGTATGCCAGGTGGTCTTGCCGTATCCCCAACCGGCAGATGGGCGGTTTCGAGCCCATCCGAGGGCAGGGTTTTCATATACGACCGTAATGATATTCCCGTGGGGGAAATCCAAGTGGATAATCCCGGTGATCTTGTTTTCAACGGACTCGATCTATGGGTGGTGGACACCGCTACCGGCTCTTTTGGGATCCCCGGTGATCAGCCTGTATTACGGGACTGTGCAGGAAGGAACACCAGGATCTCAGCGGGAGGCAACGGCAGGATAATATTCAGCGGCAGCAGGGGAGTATTCCTTTTCGAGCAGGGAGAGCCCCTGAGATCGATCGCCGGATCAGGTGCAGGCTGCTTCACCGCCCGGGGTATTCTGCTGCTGCAGGAAGGTACCCTTTTCTTTGCCGATGGAGATACACTCGGTTCGAATCTGACAGGCAGCTGGGTCGCTTCATCTCAATCCGAAGGCCCGGTGGTGGTATGGGGAGCCTCCGGCCTGTCGGTGGTGGAATGACGCTTCCAGTATTCCTTCTCTCCATAATCGGTTATTCCCTTCGTATCGTCAGCACGGGAGGTGATTACATTGACATCACCCATGAACCCTGGCTTGATCCTTCAACCCTTAATGTCTCTGTAAATGGTGATACGGTCACTGCCAGGTTTTCTGCCAGGGGAGCCACGACCGGTCTTCTTATTGATCCTCCTGCGCTTCCAGGGGACACGGTCGTAATAACCGCTGACACATTGGAGGTGCCTCTTCCCAAGGTGTTCAGGCTCTCGGTGAGACCCCTTGAGAACGGTGCTGTTTGTGTTATGCCCTCATTCAGGTTCGGTGCAGATCCTGTTCCCGAGGGTCTTTACATATCAGGATCGAAGAAACTGGGGGTTTCGGTGGGTTCCGGCGGTGGTATCACCCAGGGAACCGAACTTTCAATACAGGGCATGCTGGCACCCGGCATATCCATTAACGGCAGGATAAGTGACAGAGACCTGCCCCTGGGAGCATCTTCTTCCGAGGTTGTTTCAGAGCTGGACAGAGTGTACGTGGAACTTGCCGGCGAAAAGTGGAATGCCGAGATGGGTGACCTTGAATGGGAAAGCCAGGGAGCTGTCCCATGGAGGAACGACGTAACAGGTTTCCATGCAGGAGTAGTTCCCATGGAGCAGCTGAATGTTTCCGGAGGTTATGGAACTACTTCCGCAGAAAGGCGCCGTTCGGTATTTCTAACCGAGGAGGGCCTTCAGGGTCCCTATTCCTTCGCTTCTGAGGGGGGGGTAACCCCTGGAAGTGAAAGGCTCTTCCTCGATGGAGAAAAACTTCAGAGGGGAAGCGGTGCCGACTACGAAGTAGACTATGCGGCCGGCCTTGTAACCTTCACAACGGGAAGGCTTATCCGCAGGGATCAGCGGGTGGAGGTTTCCTATTACCGCGAGGGTGACGGGTTCAGGAAGAACGTTGCCACAGGCGAGACCGGTTTTCTCTTCGGTGACATGATGACCATTGGATTCAACGGGTTTTCAAGGGGAGATGATACCGGCGCACCCCTGGGTTTCGTAATGACCGATGAGATCGAAGAAGTTCTGCAGAACTCAGGGGAAGATCCTGAGGATGCCTGGATTGACAGCGGAAGATACGTTGGTGAAGGTAACGGCAGTTACACCCTGGACAGTCTCTCCCGGTACATATGGGCCGGCCCCGGGCAGGGGGACTGGAGCGCAGAGTTCCAGAAACCTCCAGAGGGTTCCGGCGATTATGTATACGATTCATCAGCAGGAGGATATATATGGGCTGGAGAGGGTCTGGGAACGCATCTTCCGAGGCGATACATAACGATCCCCTCATCTACCAGCCTGGCTGGGGTGAGTATCGCAGGCGACGGGGGAATCTTTGAGTCAATCGGCATTCACTCCAGTTATTCTTCAAGAACGGGGAATCTTTTCAATACCTCCCAGACAACAAGGGAGGGTTCACTGTCAGGCGGAGAGATCGGGTTAAGGCCCTGGGATTCAGGTCCCCTTTTTAGCTTGAGGGGAAGATACGTTTCACCGGGCTTCAATCCCCCCGACGACATGGATACTGATTCCGATCTCAGGAAGTGGGGACTTCCCCTGTTCTGGGACGGAAGGGACAGTTTCGGAGAAGCAGCAGTGGCAGGGGATGTTCTTTCCGTAAACGCCGGACGGAGATTCCTGGAAGAAGGCGGTCAGTCGGACATAGCCGGGGCGGAACTCCAGGTCAGTTCCGGTAATCTTACCGTTGCCTTGTTCTCCCGGGGTTTGTTCCGGCGGGACTGTCCATTTCTTCTTCCAGGCAGGAAAGGGGAATTCGGCGGGGAAATGAGCCTTTCATCAGGGAACTTTACCCCTTTCATAAAGCCTGTGTACACTGCAGAAAGCTGGGGTGACAGCCTTTCAGGAGGATTGCTTGCAGCAGATATCGGTGTTGTTCACGAGGCAGGCGGGTGGGAATCTCTGATATCTGCAGGCGGCGAAATAGATGAAAGAAGGGGAATAACCTATCCGGGAAGAACCTTCAGGCTTGATCTGTCAACCAGAGGAAGCGGTGTTTCATGGAATACCGGTGGTTCCTTCCAGCATTCCACCGGCTGGTTCGAAGGAGGCGGTTCCACAAGCTCGGAGGCTGTGAATCTGTCCTATTCCGGACGACACGGTGGAATGTGGTTTCACGGCAGATACACCGCAGGCGGTTACATATCCAGGGAGATGGACATTGTATACACATGGGTGGGAACCGGCAACGGTGACTTCAGCTACGATGCTGAAACAGGGGAGTACTATCCCGATCCGTCTGGTGACTACGTTCAGAATTATGTTCCCGGACAGGGTGACTCAAAGGTGCTGGAGGCTGATCTGAACGGAGGCTTCAGCTGGTCGGACTCTTCTGGAAATACCGGCCTCGATGGTTCCTTTCGCCTTTCAGCGTCGAACCCTGACGACAAACTATTGAGTTACTCTCTTGCAGGAGCCTTCGATACCGGCTCACCGGGGGAGTGGAACGGAAGTATTTCACCGTTTCTGGCCTGGGAAGATGGAACCCTGAGAAGGCTGACCTTGAAGGTTTACGGCTTTGACAGAAGGGAAGACTACAGCGGAACTGGAGTCACCAGAGAGTTCTACAGAAAGCTTGAGTTCATACCGCTGATCAGACCCTTGGAGTCCCTGGAGGTTCAGTTCAGAGGCTTTACCGCTCTAAGGCGAAGATCGCTCTACGGCAGAAGAGAAACACAGGAAAACGGGGTTTCGGCAGATCCGGTGATCCTTATCCCCTGGGGACTGGATGTGGGGCTGAAGATCTCACTGGAGAACAGGCGGGAAATCCAGGGAGAACCTGATGTCACCGGTCTGGGCTTTGAACCTCATCTCTCCCTGAACGCTTCCGGGTGGACGGCTTCAGGCAGATTCAGCGTCTGGTACCTTCCTGAGGGGGAGATCCTGCCGGTTTGGTTCTTCGATGGAAGACAGCGGGGCTATACAATCGAACCCTCCATTTCCGTTGGAAGAAATCTGAACAGGTGGTTTCGCGTGAGTCTCTTCTACTGGGGGAGGAAGCAGCCTGAATCCAGTTGGGATCAGCGCGGCGGTATAGAGGGGACTGTGAACTTCTGATGGATTGGCTTCTTTTGTGTATTTTTGCATCGGTTTCTCTGCAGGTAACCGGTGCTCCTCCGTATCCCCCGGTTCCTGATACCTTGGAACTTGATTCCCTGGCAGTGGAGAGTTTTGCTTCTGGAGTACTGGAATGGTATTTGCAGGAAGGATATCCCTTCGCCGCTGTTGCGCTTTACCTTTCTTCAGCAGATACACTGGTACTGAATACGGTTCCCGGGAGGCATGCTCTTCTTGAAGATGTTCGATTCCCCGATTCGGTTAGAACCCGGAGGAGCGTTCTTCTCAGGAGCCTTGAACTGTCCTGCGGTGAAAGTTATTCCTCCGGTGCGGTGTACCGGTGGCTCAGGGATATGGAAAAACTGCCCTTTATCGAATCAGCAGGACCCTGCGGCGTATCACTGGGGCCAGGGGGTAACATCATTCTGGTGGTGCCTGTGAACGAAGCCCCTCCCGGCTGGTTTTCAGGTGATATGGACTTTTCAAGCTCAGGCGGCTTCACAGGGGGCGGTGAGATCGTATTCACCAACCTGTTCGGTTCGGGCAGAAGGCTTGAACTCTACGGCTCAGCAGCGGAATGGGGCGGTCTTGATGCAGCCGGTCTTTACCGGGAACCCTGGATACTCGGTTCACCTGTTTCCGCCGAACTCCAGGCATCCCAGCAGGTACCCGACAGCGGAAGCGTCATCAGGGAATGGTCGAGTTCTCTTATTATAGGTCTTGGCAATATTGAGGTATCAGGGGGAGGCGGTTCCTGGAAGAGTTATCCGCTTGATCATCCCGATGAAAGCTACAGGTATGGTTCAGCAGGTCTGGCATGGGATCTGACCGAGAGTGTCAGACAGGGGAGGGCCGGGTTTTCCGGGCAGGTGACCACCGATGCCGGAAACGCTTCCAGTCCCGATTCCACATATCTTCTTACCAGAGCTTCCGGAGCTTTGTCATGGAAATGGTTCAGCGGGGCTCTGGGACTGGGACTTCAGGCAAAGGGCGGAGGTATAATCAGCGGGGAGTGGCTTTCCACGATGGTTACAAGGCTTGGCGGTTATGGATCACTACGGGGTTACCCGGAGGATTCCTGGCGGGCGGGAGCCTGGGGCATTTTGTCTCCTGAGATCTCTCTGGGGGAGACCCCCACCAGGATCTATCTGTTCTCCGATGCTGGATTTCTGAATACCGGTGAAGATAAAATCGAGTACCCTGTTTCAATTGGGATAGGACTCCGGGGAGTAGCCGGGGGACTGAGCTTCGATGCAGGAACCGGTTTTCCCCTTGACCGGGGTATTGGTTCTGCGAGATTCTATATGTCGGCAAGGGTGAGTTTATAAGAAGGGTGCGCAAATGGGAATCGTTGACTATATATTATAACACTGGCAAGGAAAGGAACTATTATGAAACGTATTTTCAGAATTGCATCTCTTGTTGTTCTTCTCTCTGTGTCTGTCTCAACCGCATTTGCTGATCCCACAGCTTATCCTGATATCGTCGAGATCGAAGGGATAATCTATACCAAGGTTATCATTGATAGCGGCATATATTACGAGAATTGCGGTGTATTGTACATCTACTACCCGGAACTGGGAGAAATGATGGAGGCTGAGATTACTTTCCCCTACTAACCCCAATCCTCCACTTCGGTAACATTCCAGAACGAGGGCAGCGGGTTGCTGCACAGCTTCTCTTTCATGTTTTCCACCTTCTCGCGCTCGACTCCATGGATGTTTCTCGAGTGGGCTTTGTTCGGCTCTGCAAGCAGTCGAACTATCCTCACCGGAATTCCATAGGCAGAGGCAAGTGAATAGTAGGGAGCTATTTCCCATGGGCAGATATTGGTGTTATCCACCACCAGGGTTACAGGGCAGCAATCGGACTGAGTCCGGGCAAGGGAGATCAGCCTCTCCGTATAAGCTCTCAGGCACTGAGAGTGTGCCTCCCCAAGCAGTTCTGCCCTGAACACATAACGCCCTGATTCGTCCATGAAGTAGTTATCTGCGCTGAAAATTTCAGTCATCCAGGGGTTCGTGTTCTTCCTGATCCATGTGGACTTCCCGGCACCCGGGATCCCGCTGGTTATGATGACCTCAACTATTCTTGCCATATCCGGTTTCCTTCAGCAGGTTCTCCAGCTCCATATAACCCGCCCTGGCTTCATAATCTATACCGTATTCTTTACTGAGTCTCTCTGCATCTTTGAAGCATTTACCCGATTCATCCAGCTTTCCCAGTTCGAAGAATGCTCTGCCTTCACCGACTTTGCTGTCGGCAAGCATTGAGTGGTCTTCTGCCAGGAAGCTTCTCCTGTATGATTCCCTGAAGAAGTTTATGGCCATTTCCAGCCTGTCAGTCTTCAGCATGAGCCAGCCCAGGTTGCCCAGAGCACGGGACTGGGTCGTGAGGGCATTCACTCTGCACGCGAATCTCAGTGCTCTTCTTGCCTCTTCCACCGCCTCTCCAAGCCTGTTCATATTTGAAAGCACGGTGCAGAGGTTTAGATGTGCCACTGCCATGGCCCTCTTGTCCCCTGACTTTGCGATCATGTCCATGGCGGTTTTTATGTGCTTTTCCGCATCTTCGTAATTTCCTGCCATCTTGTGTGCAAGTCCCAGATTAGAGTGGAAAGACATTATACCCCTGGTGTGTCCTATGTCTTCAGCGATATGTATTGCCTTTTCAAGCATATCAACGGCACTTTCGGTATCTCCGAATCTTGCCAGCTGACCGCCAAGATTTCCCAGGGTAATGCACTCGCCCCTCCTGTTTCCGGCTTTCCGGTGAATGGACAGAGCCTCCCTGTATTTTTCAAGACCCGATTCCCGTCTTCCCATGTTAATTTCCACCTGTCCTATGAAGGCCAGGGCATTTGCCTCTATGGAAAGGTTTCCGCACTTCCTTCCCAGATCAAGGGTTGTCATGTAGTGTTTGAGCGCCTCTTCGTGGCTGCCGGTTCTGTGCATGAGAATTCCCATGTTACCGTGAAGCTTCGCAAGAGAAGGGGTGTCCAGCGAGTCTTTTTGCTCCAGTGCCCTGCTGAAGGACTCGAGTCCCTTCTGTCTGTTGCCGATGGCAAGATAAACGGAACCTGCCGCGCTGAGAGCCTGGGCTTTGATGTTCATGTCACCTGCGCTTTCCGCTGCTGCGGAAGCTTTTTCGTAAAGCTCTATAGCTTCTTTCAAAGGAAGCCCGAGATTCTCCGTCGCCTGCCCTTTCAGGAAGAAGGCCATCGCCAGATCCGATCCCTCAAGGGTATGGATGATCCTGGAAATGGAATCATGGGCGATCTGAAACTTTCCCATGATAAGCTGAAGCCTGGCATCGTTGAACTCCAACTGGCCAGATCCTCCCGGGGTTCTCCTGTGCAGTTCTCTGGAGAGCGTTTCAGCCCTTAGAACGTCTCCAAGGTTCAGACACTGGGACAGTGCGTTCATGAGCCACGGTACGGCCTTTTCCCCTGTTTCAGATTCGATCCAGTGTCTGGCCAGTGCAATTGCTCCTGTTCCGGCAGGATCCATTCCTTCCTTGCCGGAGAGAATCTCAGCAGCTGTTTTATGGATCAGTATTCTGTTCTCCCGTACAATGGTCCTGTACACCGTGCCTGCCAGAATCGTGTTTGAGAAAACCAGGGTGGAACTCGCCGGGGAGTTGAGGAAGCCCATGTTCACCAGTCTTGCAAGAATTATCCCGCCGGACTCATATCCCAGCTCGGTGAAGATCTCGGTGAAATGGTTTTCTTCGAAGGTGTTCCCAAGAACTGAAGCCACCTGCAGAGCGAACCTTTCCTGGGGGTTGAGGGTGCTCATCCTTGCCTGAAGGAATGATTCTGCGCTCAGGGGAATGATGTCTTCAGGTTCCCTGCGGATGAACCAGCGTCCGCTTATATCCCTGCCCACAGCTCCGCTTTCCATGTAGTGCAGAACAAGTTCGATAACAAGCAGCGGATTGCCGGCTGTTCTTGTCATGAGAAAATCGGTGAATCTTTCCGATTCAGAACCGGTGGATCTTCCCAGAATGCAATCAATGAGCTCCTTTACCGCACTCTGACCAAGACCCTCCACTGTGAGTTTTTCAACCTTGGATTCCATTGAACCGCTCAGTTTGGTCCTTGATGAAAGAATGAGAAATGCACCGGAATCACAAAGAGCCTGTGACAGCTGTTCCAGAAGCTTTATAGAGGCCTCATCCCCCCAGTGAAGGTCCTCTATGCAGATTATAAGTTCCCGTTCCGCGGTTATCTGCCGTACCTGTGCCATCACAGTTCCATAGGGATCGAAGGTGCCCTTTTCCATTAATGGATTCCACATACCAAGCGGCGGCTGATCCCATAGCCTGTTGGTGAGTCTGACGATCTTCGTTGCGGGACCGTCGTTTCTCCCGAGAAAATCTTCGATCAGGCGTGTTTTCCCGATACCGGGTTTACCAAGAACGAGAACAGGTGGATGACCATGCCACTTTCGGAAGGAGTTCAATGCTGCGGTCAGGTGTTCTGTCTCCCTGACCCTTCCAAGGAGCGGAACACCCATGAGCAGCGGATGAATTGTCAGCTGATCTTTTTTCTCTCCGGGTATCCAGCTTCCTGTTCCATTACTCTCCCAGGTGCAGAATCCCCCGCAGGAAACCTTTGCCTCTTCACTGACGAGAATTGTGCCGGGTTCAGCCTTGCTCATGAGTTCGATGCAATTGGCAATGCCGTTTTCAGTGTTTTCCGCTTCACTTTGACCGCGCAGATCTACAGGAGCTCCTTCACTTGTTATTCCCGCTTTTCCTGTAAAGGATGTGATTCCAGTCTCTATGCTTTTATTCACCAGGCTGATGGTTTTCATCATTCTGAAACCACAGTCAACGGCTCTTCTGCATGCCTGCTCTGTGTTTCTTCCGGTTCCGAAAAGCGCGATGATCGAGTTGGGACCCATTTGCCTGGTTTCGCCACCGCACACGCTGACACAGGAGGTAAGTTCCGAGAGAAGCAGTTCCCGGTGTCTGCTCAAGGCTGTTCCCTGGATCTCCATCGAGAGAACGGCTATCTTCCTGAACTCTTCAGGGACTGGTTTAAAGCTCAAATCCACCTCCGGCAGAAACACCTTATTAAAACTATAAAAACACAAGAGCTTCGCCAATAGGAACGCTTGTTGACTATATGAATATATACTCATATAGTAAGGTATGAGTATGGAAAAGATTTTCAGAGCTCTTGGTGAGCGTAACAGGCTAAGGATGGTCCTTCTCCTTGCGAAAGGGCCCTTGAACGTTTCAGAGCTGGTTTCAGTTCTGGGTATTTCCCAGTCCAATGCCAGCCACCACCTTAAGCTGCTTCTGGATTCCGGTGTACTCACAAGGACCGGCAGGGGGAACTGGGCCTTCTACCAGATAAAGAGGGACATGCCTCTGGTTGATGAGTTAGTTGAGAATGCATTTGCCCACCGTGATACCCTCGATGGGTTCAAGGAGGACATGAAGCGTCTTGGAAGATGCCTTGCAGAGAGGAAGATACACTCCAGAAAATTCTTCGACTCAAAGGGTGAAAGGGAACTGTCCCATATCAGTGATTCATTGCCGGACACTTCCATGTGCATTCCATTTCTTGAAAGAAACCTGAGAAGAAGGAAGTTGGTGATAGACGTGGGGGCGGGGATCGGTAAGATGATACCGTTTCTCCTTTCCAATTCCAGTCAGGTTCTGGCGGTGGACAGTTCAAAACGCATGCTGGATCTCGCTATGCAGAACATCTCCTCTTTGAAGCTGGTTTCAAGAGTGGATTTCAGACTTGGAGAGGCGGAGCATCTGCCAGTGGAGAATTCCGCAGGTGACGCAGTTCTTATGCATATGGTGCTGCACCACTGCGGAGACCCGGCAAGGGCAGTGGCTGAGGCCTGGCGGGTACTTGCCCCAGGCGGGATCCTTCTGGTGGTGGACCTGGTCGAGCACACGGATACCAGTTTCAGAAACATTCATGGAGACCTCTGGCCGGGTTTTACAGTGGAATCCATCAGAGAGATTTACAGAAAAGCAGGTTTTTTAACCATAGAAACAGAAGAACACGGCGATCAAAGGATTCTCGCAGCTGCGGGGATGAAGGGAGAAAGAAGTTGAATTACAAAATCAGGGACATAACACTTGCCGATTACGGCAGACGCGAGATAGAGATAGCAGAACATGAAATGCCCGGACTCATGGCGGTAAGGGAAAAGTACGGTACTCATAAGCCTCTTGCAGGGCTTCGAGTAACGGGTTCTCTTCACATGACGGTTCAGACCGCTGTTCTTATCGAGACCCTCAGGGAACTGGGAGCAGAAGTAAGGTGGGCCAGCTGCAACATATTCAGCACCCAGGATCATGCCGCTGCGGCGATTGCCAAGTCCGGAGTGCCCGTTTTCGCCTGGAAGGGCGAGACCCTTGAGGAGTACTGGTGGTGTACCAGGGAAGCTCTGAGCTTTCCAGGCGGCAGGGGACCCAATCTCATAGTTGACGACGGTGGGGATGCCACACTGATGATTCACCTTGGAGTGGAACTGGAAAAGGAATTCCAGGAGTCCGGTAAGCTTCCTGAGGTTGGAAGTGGACCGGAGGATCTTGTCAGACTCAGGGAAAACCTGATCTCAGGGCTCGAATCCTCAAAGGATTTCTGGCGCAGCACCGCAGAAGATATGCTGGGTGTAAGTGAAGAGACCACCACCGGTGTCCACAGGCTGTACCAGATGCTGAAGCAGGGCAAACTGCTTTTCCCGGCTTACAACGTTAACGACTCCGTCACCAAGAGCAAATTCGACAACCTTTACGGCTGCAGGGAATCACTTGCAGACGGAATTAAAAGGGCTACCGATGTCATGGTCGCAGGAAAGACCATACTGATATGCGGTTATGGCGATGTGGGAAAGGGATGCTGTCAGTCCATGAGGGGTTTCGGCGCCAGGGTGCTGGTTACCGAGATCGATCCTATTTGCGCTCTTCAGGCGGCCATGGAGGGATACGAGGTTACCACCGTGGAGCACGCACTGCCTGAAGCTGACATTTTCGTAACCACCACAGGCAACTGCAGGGTGATCACCGCAGAACACATGAGCCTGATGAAGGATCAGAGCATAGTGTGCAACATCGGCCACTTCGACAACGAGATCGAAGTGGAGGAGCTTGAGAAGTGGCCCGGTATAAGGAAGATAGAGATAAAACCCCAGGTACACAGGTTTCTCTTTCCCGATGGCCATTCCATATACCTGCTGGCAGAGGGAAGACTCGTTAACCTGGGATGTGCCACCGGTCATCCAAGCTTCGTAATGAGCAACAGCTTCACCAACCAGTGCCTTGCACAGATAGCCCTGGCGGAGGAGAGACCTGGAATCGGCGTCTACATGCTGCCTAAGATCCTCGATGAGGAAGTTGCAAGGCTCCATCTGGCAAAACTGGGAGTAAAGCTGACCACGCTCACGGAAGAGCAGGCAGGGTATATAGGAGTCGATGCTCAGGGACCCTACAAGCCGGAGCATTACAGATACTGATGCGGAACAGGCGGGATTCGCCATCGGTCAAGTGGATCACAGAAGAACTCCCCTGGCGTGATATATTTGCTCATCCCAGGGGCGGACTCTGAAAACAGGGATTGTCCTGCAGGATTTCATTGAAGGAGTTCTGTTGGGTACTGAAAGATCAGCATGTTATCTGAGAGAGATTCCTATAACTGTGACCCGATGATGCTCAGTCAGCAATGCAATGTTGTATCGCAATAATATGACACGACTTGACATTGTGTTCATATTGCCAGTCCGGAAAACACCTAAGAAGGGAGAATCATGGCAGCTAAACGTGTTAAGGTCAGTGGGATCCAGGATGACAGCTTCAGAATGGAAGTTACAGCAGGAAATCACACACTGGTGGTTGATCAGCCCAGGCCCATGGGCGGAGTAGATTCCGGCCCCAATCCTCTGGAGTACTTTCTGGTTTCCCTTGCAGGATGCATAGGGGCCATTGGAAGGATCATTGCCAATCAGAGAAAAATGGATGTCAAGGGTTTCAGGGTAGACGTGGACGGAGAACTGAACACCGATAACCTGTTGGGCATAAGCAGCGAACAGAGAGCCGGTTTCACCAGTATCAAGGTAAGTGTTCACATAGATGCTGAAATGACAGAAGAAGAGAAGGCCTCATACCTCAGTGAAGTAGATTCCAGATGCCCCATATCCGACAACATCTGCAATCCTTCAAATGTGAGCTTCGAGTTAGTGTGATTCATTTCACAGCAGTGTGATATTTCCAGGCGATGCCGTTCACAGTCTATATACGCATTGGGCGCATTTGCCCTGCGAATACCCTTGACAAGGCTCCTTAATTGTTGTCTTATCGGGGGTTCGCATACCATTCAAAGCATGGAAAATCTGTATCATTAACCCGTTAGAACCCTATTGGAAAAGCAATGGAAAGGGCTGAAACATGGCAGACAAGATAAGAGTTCTCCTTGTCGATGATGATCCTGATTTCATCGAAGCCAACAGCATCATCCTTGAAGCCAGCGGTTTTGAGGTTCTCACAGCCGCAAGCGGCGCCGAGGGCCTGAAAAAGGTCGAAGAGGAAAAGCCGGATGTGGTTGTTCTCGATGTTATGATGGAAAACACCGACGAAGGATTCTCCGTGGCTCGCAAGATCCGCAGAACACTTCACAGCAACGTTCCCATTATCATGCTTACTTCGGTAGCACAGGCAACAGGTTACACCTTCAAGCCTGAAGATCATCCGGATTTCTTCCCGGTGGATCAGTTCCTGGAGAAGCCAGTTCCTCCCACTACCCTGGTGACTAAGATCAGGGAAGCACTTGAGAAGGGAGAATAACAGTGGCAAGAAATCCCAGAGAGATAGTCAAAGAGGGGCTCGGTAAGTTCGGAACCAAAAGAGAGGCAATAATGCAGCTTCTCACCATGGTTAACGATGAACTTAGCTGGGTTCCCGAAGAGGCCATAATCGAAATCGCCGAGGCAACCGGCGTCAGCGGTGCGGAGGTGTACAGCGTAGTCAGTTTCTACAGCTTCTTCAGCTCCGAGCCCAGGGGAAGGAATATCGTTCGTCTCTGCAGCACCATAAGCTGCGCAATGGCAGGTCAGGGTAACGTTCTCGCCGCTCTTGTGGACGAGTTCGGTATCGAGCCCTTCGAGACCACGGAAGATGGCCGGCTTACAATTGAAACAACACCCTGCATAGGTCTCTGCGACCAGGCTCCTGCGATGCTTGTTAACGGAGAACCTCATGTAAGACTTACACCCGAAAAGGCGTGCGAGATCGTACGCGGACTGGAATAGGAGGCATCATGGAACGTAAAGTGCTGCTTGCCGAGAACCAGCCCGAGTTCGGTGCCGGGCTTGAGAAAGCCCTTACCATGGAGCCTGCGGATGTGGTTTACGCTGTTCGTGACTCCGGCATCAAGGGCCGGGGCGGTGCCGGTTTCCCCACAGGAGTGAAGTGGAACCTTGCCGGTGCTGCATCCTCCGATGTGAAGTACGTGTTATGCAACGCCGACGAGGGCGAACCGGGTACCTTCAAAGACCGTATCCTCATCGAGAAATATGCCGAAAGGCTTCTCGAGGGTATGGCCATTGGCGGATATGCCATTGGAAGCTCCTATGGTATCATCTATCTCAGGGCAGAGTACCCATATCTCATCCCAGTTCTCGAGAAAGCCAGGAAAAGTCTTATGGACAAGGGACTTCTCGGTGAGAACATCAGGGGCAAGGGTTTCGATTTTGACATCGAGGTACGTCCCGGAGCCGGAGCTTACGTCTGCGGCGAAGAGACCTCCCTTATCGAGAGTCTCGAAGGCAAGAGGGGTGAACCCAGGAACAAACCTCCTTACCCTGTCAACAGCGGTTACCTGAACAAGCCCACCATCGTGAACAACGTTGAAACCTTCTGTGCCGTTCCACATATCATTCTTCAGGGTCCTGAGTGGTATGCAGATCTGGGCATTGGTGAGTGCTCAGGCACGAAACTGTTCAGCATTTCCGGTGACGTGGAAAGACCCGGCGTATACGAACTCCCCATGGGAGCTCCTCTGCGCAGTCTCCTTGACCTTGCCGGTGCAACCGATGTTCAGGCGGTGCAGGTGGGCGGTGCCAGCGGCAGAACCGTTCCGGCAGCCGACATCGACAGAACCCTTTCCTTCAAGGATCTGCCCCCGGGGGGATCTGTAATAGTATTCGACAATTCGGTTAATATGGTGGAAGTTCTGGAAAACTTCATGGACTTCTTCGTTCACGAGTCCTGCGGTCAGTGCACCCCCTGCCGTGAGGGAAACCTCCGTCTGATGCACGCCGCACAGGACATCATCAGCGGTCATGTCACATGCAGAGAGTGCATTGCTCCATTCTTCGAGCTTGCAGAGGCAATGATGGTTTCAAGCAAGTGCGGTCTCGGTCAGACCTCCGCCAACTGCTTTGTTGACATTATCAACAATTTCGTGGAACTCGCAGATGTTTGTCATTGCGGGGAGTGCGGCTGCGAAGGAGGTGATGAGTAATGCACAGCGTTACCGTCAACATAAACGGAAGAGACTACAGCGTTAAAGAGGGAGCAACCATCCTCGAGGCCAGCAGGGAACTTGGAGTGGATATTCCCACACTTTGTTATCATCCCGACCTCTCGATAGCCGGCAACTGCCGTCTCTGCGTGGTGGAAGTAGAGGGCTGGCGCACACTTGTACCCGCCTGTGTTACCCCCATCACCCCGAACATGGTCGTAAAAACCGACAGTCCCAAGGTAAGAAGAACCAGGAAGCTTCTTCTTGAACTCCTTCTTGCCAATCACAACAACAACTGTCCCGAGTGCGAGAGAAATGGAAACTGTGAACTGCAGGATCTGGCCGAGAGGTATAACATCAGGCTCAACCGTTTCCAGACCGACTACAAGCCGGTAAGTATCGAGCAGGTCAGTGTTGGTGTTTCCCGCGACAACAGTAAGTGCATCATGTGCACCAGGTGCACGAGAACCTGCGAAGAGTACCAGAGCGTTGCGGTGATTAAACCAGTCGGCAGAAGCAACGAGGTTCACATTGCCTGCCTCGAGGAAAAGGGACTGGACGAGGTCTCCTGCACCCAGTGCGGTCAGTGTATCAACCGCTGTCCCACAGGTGCCCTTTTCGAAACCGACGAGACCCAGGCTGTCTGGGCTGCCCTGGAGGATCCGGAAAAGATCGTGGTTGTGCAGACTGCACCTGCAGTCCGCGTAGGTCTTGAAGAGGCCCTGGGACTTCCCACCGACCACCACACGGGCAAAATGGCTGCTGCCCTGAGAAGGCTTGGTTTCGACAGAGTTCTGGATACCGACTTCACAGCAGACCTGACCATAATGGAGGAAGGGCACGAGCTTCTTTTCCGTCTGAAAGATGCCCTTGTTGAGAAAAAGCAGGTTGCTCTTCCCATGATTACCAGCTGCTCGCCTGGCTGGATCAAGTTCATCGAGCACAAGCACAATGATCTTCTCGACAACCTTTCCACATGCAAGAGTCCCCAGCAGATGTTCGGTCCGCTGGCGAAAACGTATCTTGCTGAGAAAGAGGGTCTGGATCCTTCGAAGATGGTCTGCGTCTCCGTAATGCCCTGCACGGCCAAGAAGTTCGAGAAGAACAGACCGGAGATGAGGGACAGCGGCTTCCAGGACGTTGACCATGTTATAACCACGAGAGAGCTGGCAAGAATGATCAAAGAGGCGGGGATCGACTTCGATCATCTTCCCCTTGAGAAGTTCGACAGCCTCATGGGTGACTCCACAGGCGCCGCCGTTATCTTCGGAACCACAGGCGGAGTTATGGAGGCAGCCCTGAGAACGGCTTATGAAGTAGTTACCGGAAAGGAAATTCCCTTTGACAAGCTCAATGTGGGCCCGGTAAGGGGATTCGAGGGAATAAAGGAAGCCGCGATAACAATGCCTGCGGAAATGGCGAAGGGCTGGGAGTTCCTTGCCGGCGCCACCCTGAAGGTTGCGGTTGCCCACGGACTGAAAAATGCCGACAAGCTGCTTAAAGCAGTGAAGGCGGGAGAGGTGGAATACCACTTCGTCGAGGTTATGGCCTGCCCCGGAGGATGCCTTGGCGGAGGCGGTCAGCCCATTCCCACTGACCTGGAGAAGAGGATGGAACGCATGCGTGCCATCTATGCCGAGGACGAGTCGCTTCCACTGAGGAAGTCACACGAAAACCCGGAAGTCCAGCTTCTCTATGCGGAGTTCCTCAAGGAGCCTCTGGGACACAAGTCTCATCATCTCCTGCACACCAAGTACACCAAGAGGAACAGGTACTAGAACTGATACTGTCAGGGGGCGTCGCTTAACAGCGGCGCCCCTTTTCGTTATTATGGAGGTCGGGGACAGAAAGGGAGGATGCAAATGAACTTTGTTGTTTTGGTTTTATCGCTGCTTGCTGCTGAGCCTGAAGTGCTCTGGTCAGCGGTGACCAGCGGAGGGGTTTACTGCTCTACCGAGATGGGGGATCTAAACGGAGACGGTATTCAGGATCTGGCATGCGGTGTAAACTTCTGGGACACCGAACCAACCTTATGGGCGCTGTCCGGTGCAGACGGGGAAACTCTCTGGACCAGCAGCAGTCACAACGGAATCTACCAGAACGAGGGGTTCACCGGAGTTCCAGACGTAAATGGTGACGGCAGGATGGACATTCTTGCAGCTACCCCCGGGGGTTATGATCCCCCAGGCAGATGTCTGTACATGATATCAGGTGCCGATGGAACTACTCTCTGGGAATGGGCTGCATGCCTGGTAATGCCATCATACACCGGGTGGGGATACTCCTGCTGTCTACTGCCGGATATCACGGGGGACGGAATAGATGAGTGCATAGGAGGTTTCGGCACCTCCGGTTCATCGAATACCGGTCTTGTTGCGTGTATTGACGGGGCAACCGGTGACAGTATCTGGACCCGGTGGGTGCCCGATGCAGCTGAAGCCCTTCAGCAGTTCATTGATTCAGACGGAGACGGAACAGCGGACATTCTGCTTGCGGTGGGCGGTAATTCCTACACCGGTGAGACCGCCCGGCTTTTAAGCGGTGCAGACGGTACAACTCTCTGGCAGAAAGATCCCGGCGGAGATTGCATGTCTGTTTGCACGGTGGAGAGACCCGACACATGGCCCCTGGCGGTATTCAGCACCTTTTCCGGTACCGTTGCCTGCTACGACGGCGGAGGTACCCTTCAGTGGGACTATAGCGGTTCCGGTATGTATCTGGATGTGCGGGGCGGACCTGACGTGAACGGCGACGGCACAGGAGATGTTGCCCTTGCTGCGGATAACGGCGGTACCGTGTGCATATCCGGAGCTGACGGAGAAGTACTCTGGACCGTAAACACAGGAAGCAACACCTGGTCTGTAGCCTGGGCCGATCCGGTGATATTGCAGGGGGTCCCTGTACCGTGTGTGACAGCCGGTTCTGTAAACGGCAGGAAAGTAATGCTCATAAATGCCCTTACAGGAGATACGGTCTGGGAGATGGACTTCACGGAAAGGGTTTACAACGTATCTGTGGCAGCACTGGACTTGCCGTCTCCGGTTATCATAGCAGGTCTCCAGGATCAGCAGCCCCTGCCTGACCATGCCTGGGCCCTGGCAAGTTCGCTGGAAACCGGTATTGAATCCCAGGAACCTGATTATGGTATTTTTAGAGGGGTGAACCCTTCCAGAGGCAGCATATCGTTCATCCTGTCAGGAGAGGAACCTGTGGAAGTGAGCTGCTACGAACTATCGGGAAGGCTTGTGTTTCAAAGGAATTATTCCCCCGGTGGAGTAAGCATGAACTCACCATCTCTGGTACCCGGAGTATATCTTGTTAAAGTAACAGCGGGTTCCGTTCAGGAGATACACAGGGTTACTGTGCTGTGAACGAAAAAGCGGGGGGCCAGGGCCCCCCGCATAACTTCGAGTCGTAGTTTAGAATCGGTCCAGAGGACTCTGAACCCTGAGAGGCGTGCGATGCTTTGCAAGCTTCAGGTACGGAGTGATCATTGATGGTGTGGAGATACCGAGAAGTTTCTGCACCATTTTCCTGTCAACACCGTCTTCGAGAAGATGTACGGCAAAGCTGTGCCTGAGCCAGCCCAGTGTAGCTTTCTTGTCGATTCCTGCTTCTTCCAGGGCATCGGTGAACGCTCTCTGGATTGTCCTTGCGGAAACGAAACTGGTTCTTCCTCTGCCCGGGAAAAGATAGGGAGAGGGGTCCGTTCTCAGATCAAGGTACTGGGCAAGTATACGGCCGGTGGTTCTTGCCAGTATGGTATCTCTGAGGAATTCACCCTCCGGGGCATGTACATGAATTACACCGTTGTCCAGATCCACATGTTCTCTCTTGAGTATTGCAGTTTCACTTACCCTGAGTCCACTTGAATAAATGAACATGAGGGCGAGTCTGTATTTCAGATCGTGAACATGCTGAAATACCTCTGCGATCTCATCCCTTGTGAAAACACCATGGAGGGGAACCTTTTTCGCAATGACACCGGGTCCGGGAAGGGGATTGCTCTTCTTGAGAACATTGGAATAGAGGTATCTGATGGCACTCTGGGCCTGGTTTATGTAAGAAAGAGACTTACCCTCGCCGACGAGACCTTCGAGGTATTCCCTGAGGTCGCTCTTGTCCAGTTCGCCTGTTCTTTCACCAAAATGATTAACAAGGCGTCGGAGGTGTGAAATGTAACTGTTTGCAGTTTTCGGGCTTCTTCCTGAAGCCTCAAGCATTTTTCTGGTTTCTTCGACAAAGTCCATGAAAACAACCTTTCCTTTTGAGTTACTCATGTGTCGAGACGATTCCTACAAAGTGAATAATAAAATGCAAACATATTTCTGTCAAGCTCTATTCCATATTGTGCGTGAATAAAGAAAGTGTTATTCTTTTAACAACAACGATTGAAGTCATTACGGAATAACAAGGGGGAATTGTTTGATACACAATCTGAACGAAGCTGGAAAGACGCGTTTCTATGTCCCATTCATACTTGCATTTCTGGTATTCTCCGCCGTTCTGGCCACAGAATATCTCATCGTTACAGATTTGCTGGAGAACTCTTACAGATATCAAGCTGATGAATATCACTCGATTACAGGGAATATAACAGATGGTCTTAACATATATTACAGCGGTATTCAATCGAATCCTACTGATGTGGATATTATTCTCCGATCCCTCCAGAGCACTACAGGTGTTATGGGGCTGAAATCGCACATAATTGCAAATGAAGTGGAATTAAAAGCTTATATGGATTCCTCCATCGTGGAAGGAGGGTTACTGGCGGGAATGAATCTTGAAGACCGGGTTATTGAAACATCGGTAGCTAAAATGGCAAATGGCGAAATTCTAGTGCTGGAAGCAATAGAACATAATAATAAGCAAATAAAATACTTGAAAGATATCTCAGTAGCACTAATTATAATTCTATTCGCAATGATAATAATTGCTGTAGTGCCTGGGGTCCTGATGATCGAATCCTTTACAAGGCGCAGAAGGTTAACAGGGTCGGTACTTAGTTCCGCAGGTGCTTCCGGATGGGAAAGCACAGCCGAGGTATTGTCCCGTTCGGAAGTGATAGGATGTATGGTAGTTTCGCCCGGGAACGAAGTGCTATGGACCAACGGCGCCTGTCGAAAAATGCTTGAAATCGATGATCAGGCTCGAGGGTTATCCCTTGCCTCGGTTACCTCATTGCCGGACAAGATCAGGCTCAGACAGCCCCCTTTCTCCCCCATAGAGGAAAAAGAGATGATAAGGGTGAAATCAATGTCCGGAGATACAGGGAAT
>CAZRCS010000014.1:0-23305 GCA_964598645.1 uncultured bacterium
CAATCAGATGCTGGAACTTTGCGCCGCCAACGAAGAGAACCACCAGCATCACCGCCAAGGTGAAAGCGGTACCTGAAAGATCAGGCTGCATCATGGTGAAAATGCTTGGAACCAGAGCCAGAGAGGCAATAACAGCTACTCCGCTGAAACGCCTTATGTCAACGGTTTCCCGGGAAATAAGCAGTGAAGCCAGAAGAACGAATCCAAACCTGAGCAGGTCCGAAGGCAGAAGGCGAATACCGAGATTCAGCCATCTGGTTGAGCCGTTCACCACAGGAGCGAACCTGGAACCGGCAAGAACCAGGGTTGCCACTACTGCCAGGAAGCTGATTATGTACACGGGCAGAGCGGCGCGTTTGAGGAATGCTGCAGGTCTTCTGGCCATGAAGGCAGCCGCGCCAAGCCCAATGATTATTCTAACGATGTGATCGCTGAGGTACTTGGTATTGGAGCCGCATTCACGCATGGAGTAGAATGAGCTGGCAGTGCCCACAGCCAGTATCCCCACAACAAGAATTATCGCTGTGGTTACAATAAGGAGGTTTCTAGCCCTCATTGGCTGGGCGTTCATTCGAGCCCTCCCACTATCTGTCTGAAGTGCTCTCCACGTTCCTCGAAGTTCATGTACTGGTCAAAGCTGGCACAACCCGGAGAGAGCAGCACGGTATCCCCATGGGAAGCTAGCCTGATGGCGGCTTTAACCGCATCTTCCAGGTTGTCCTCCAAAAGGATCTCCGCGGCACCTTTCCACTGCTGTTCCAGTGCCGAGGCGGCAGCTCCGAACAGAACGGCCGCTTTAACCTTTCTGCCAATAAGTGCATTAAGAACTGAATAGTCGCTGTCCTTGCCCTGTCCGCCTGCAAGAAGAATCACTTTTTCATTGAAGCTCTCCAGTGCAACCTTCAGGGAATCAACATTGGTAGACTTGGAATCGTTCACCCAGTAAAGACTTCTTCTGCATCCAAGGGGTTCCAGCCTGTGAGGTACACCCCTGAAATTCCTAAGCGACCTGCGCAGGGATTCAACAGGCACACCATAAGAAAGCGTAAGACATATGACAGCCAATGCGTTGGCTATGTTGTGTCTGCCTGGAACACCCAGCTCTGACGAATCCAGAACCGGTGTTTCTGTCATTCCGTCTCTGTACACTATTTTTCCGTCACTTCTCAGAAAGGCTCCCCGGGATACCTCTTCCTGAAGGGAGAACCAGAGAAGCGTGCCCTTTACACTTTCTTTCATGCGAACAAGAAGGGGATCATCCCTGTTGAGCACACCAGTATCACCCTTGAGCTGATTCATGAAAATTCTCGCCTTGGCCTCACCGTAGTTCTCCATTGTGCCATGCCTGGCAAGATGATCCGGTGTAAGGTTCAGAACTGCCGCGGAAACAGGGCGAAAGTCCTGAATTGTCTCAAGCTGATAACTGCTCAGTTCAAGGGAAAAGACGGGACATCCAGGGTTATCCAGAACTGCATCGCACATGGCGTAACCCATGTTGCCTGCAACTACAGCTTCCCTGTACCCCGGAGATTCCTTCAGAGCATGCCCGATCCATTCCACGGTGGTGGTTTTGCCATTTGAACCGGTTACCGCGATGGAATCACCTTCTGAAAAGGCCCATCCCAGTTCAATTTCGGGAATCACCGGTACACCGGAACCAACTGCAAGCCGGTGAATTTCAGATGAAGGTGGTACTCCTGGGCTCAATACTATGAGGGAAAGAGGCTGAAAATCTTCCGGTCGGGGATCACCGGTGACCAGCCTGGTCATATTATCGGGCTTCACCGCCTGCAAAGACGAATCGAACCCGGTAACTTTATATCCACTGGCAGAGAGAAGCCTTGCCGCAGCAGCTCCGCTGCGGCCCATTCCTACCACACCTGCTTCTTTTCCTCTACCGGCTGGAAGATTCTTCATCTATTCCCCTACCTGATCTTGAAGGTGCTGATGCCCAGAAGGGCAAGGATCGCCGCGATAATCCAGAAACGCACCACGACCTTGCTTTCAGGCCACCCTAAAAGTTCGAAATGGTGATGGATTGGAGCCATTCTGAAAACACGTTTTCCTGTTTTCTTGAAGTGGGATACCTGTATCATCACGCTGAGAGCTTCTGCAACGAAAACACCGCCAACCACAGCCAGAAGCAGTTCGTTCCTTGTGACCACAGCCATTGAACCAATTGCGCCGCCCAGAGCAAGAGAGCCTGTATCACCCATGAAAACCTCGGCAGGGTTCGCATTGTACCAGAGGAAACCCAGGCAGGCGCCTACGGCGGCCCCGGCGAAAACAAATACCTCACCAACACCGGGAAGGTGGGAAAACTGAAGGTATGACGCGAAGTTGGCGTGACCTAGAAAATAGGCCAGAGCACCGAAGGCCAGGATTGAAATGAGACTGACACCTGTTGCCAGTCCATCCAGCCCGTCGGTAAGATTCACTGCATTTGACGTTCCCGTAATAACAAGCACCACAAGCAGAATGTAAAACACTCCCAGGTCGAGTCTTATGCTTTTAATGAAGGGCACTGTTGTTTCAGAAGAGAGAATTGTTATCTCCCCGCCGGGACTGTCCAGGTCTACGGTTCTCACCGAAGGCAGCCAGCTATGGTGGGAATCGGATGCCGAAGGCTGAGGGGGAGTGCTGAAGAGCCAGATGCCGATTATGATTCCCAGGGCAACCTGACCTGCCAGTTTGTACCTGCCGATAAGACCCTTTGAGGAATGCTTCACAACCTTCAGATAATCGTCGAGAAGACCGATCAGCCCCATCCATACCGTGGATACAAGAACCACCATAAGGGAAGTGCTTTCGAGCCTTCCCCAGAGAAGCACGGGAAGAACCACAGATAAAAGTATGATAAGACCGCCCATGGTGGGCGTTCCCTGTTTTTTCAGATGAGTTGCCGGTCCGTCTTCCCTTACCTCCTGGCCAATCTGCTTCTTCCGCAGGTAGGTGATTATCCTTCCGCCGAAGATGAAGCTGATAATCATTGCGGTAATGGTTGCTCCAGCTGCTCTGAAGGTAATGTATCCGAACAGGTTGAAAAACGAGGACATGTCCCGCAGGGGATAAAGCAGCCAGTACAGCATCAGAAGCCCTCCTTTTTCAGCAGATCCACCAGTTTCGATAGACCCACAGAGTTACTGCCTTTGACAAGTATGGTGGAACCTTCAGGGGCTTCCATTTTCAGTATCTCCAGGGCATCCGCCCAGCTCTCAGCAGCGGTGCAGCCATGTGCTCCAAGCACCTCTGCCGCATGCCTGAAATGCCTTCCCACTGTAATTCTTCTTTCGAATCCCAGGTCGGCAGCCAGGGAAAGTATTTTACGGTGATAAAGGTCTGTTCCCTCTCCCAGCTCCAGCATGTCACCAAGAACTGCTACAATGGGTCCACTGAAGGCTTGTGCAACGGATCTAAGGCAGGCTTCCATTGAATCGGGGTTGGCGTTGTAACTCTCGTCGACAATTCTTCTGTTTCCCAGGGTGATAATTTCTCCTCTTCCGGATGCAGGCTCCACCTGTGACACAGCTTCAGCGGCTTCAACCGGCTCTATCCCCATGCTCTCGGCAAAGGCAATGGCGCAAAGAGCATTCTTCAGGTTGTGTTCTCCTGAGAACTTCAGCTCAAGCTCTATTCCCCAGGGCATAGCGGTCTGATCCATCAACCAGCAGTCTCCTCCGGGGCCGTGTGTAACAACGTCAAGTTCACGCTCTTCAGCTGCCCTTAGAAGTATGCTGTCACCGGCGGGAATAAGAGCAGTTCCGCCTGGCTCAGTGGTCAAAAGGAGCTCGGATTTTGCATGAGCCACGTCTTCCAGGGAATGGAAGAACTCCATGTGAGCCCTGCCGACGTTGGTTATCAGGGCATGATGCGGTCTTGCAGCCCAGCCGAGTCTGAGCAGTTCTCCGGGATGGTTCATTCCCATCTCCAGAACCAGGAATTCGGTATCCTCAGGAGTGTTCAGCAGAGTAAGAGGAAGACCGAGGTGATTGTTAAGGTTACCCAGGGTTTCACTTGTCTGGTATTCGCAGGAAAGGGCTTTTGCCACCATTTTTCTGGTGGTGGTTTTGCCGCTGGAGCCTGTAATGCCCAAAATTGGGAAATCCATGGAATCCCTTGCCCATGAGCCGGCTTCGAGAAGTGCTTCTTCAACGCTGTCCACCTCAAGAACGGCTCCGGTGAAACCGTCCCTGGATACCACTGCAGCGCCGCCTTCTCCGAGAACACCTGCCACGTAATTGTGACCGTCGGTATTTCTTCCGGAAAGTGCGAAGAAAAGTGAACCTGGTGTGATCTTCCTTGAATCGATCACGACCCTGTCAAACAGGTATTCCTCATCAGCGGGACAACCCAGCCTTGCGGCAAGAGACTTCAGCGAGCGCAATTGAACCCCCTCTTTTCCAGTGCTTCCCCGGCGTGTTCGCGGTCGTCGAAGTGTATCTTTTCCCTGCCCAGGATCTGGTAGTCTTCGTGACCCTTTCCTGCAATGATCACCACGTCGCCATCCTCCGCAGTTTCAATCGCCCTGTGTATTGCTTTCTTCCTGTCTGGTTCCACGATGGGGGAACTATCCGGGGGGAATCCTGCCAGTATGTCCCCTATGATTTTCTGCGGGTCCTCGGTTCGCGGATTGTCGCTTGTTACGATTGCAATGTCCGCCTCCCGGTATGCGATTTCTCCCATGACAGGTCTTTTTCTGCTGTCTCTGTCGCCGCCGCAGCCAAAAACGGCGATGAGCCTTTTCTCTGCAATGATTTTCCCCTGAGAGAGAACCCTCTGCAGTGCATCGGGAGTATGCGCATAGTCCACGGCAACCAGAAATCTCTGGCCGCAGTGTACGCTCTCCATCCTTCCGGGTACACCGGTGAAGGATTCCAGTGCCTCGGCAGCTTTTCCAGGAGGTATTCCCAGTTCTGCAGATGCAGCCATGGCACCTGCTGCGTTGTATATGTTGAACCTGCCCGGAGCCTTCACCGATACTTCTGTTCGGGCTCCGTCTTTCACCATGATGAACCTGGAGCCTTGGATCCCCGAAGAGGCACAGGTTATTCTCCATGTACTGCCCTCTTCTTCACCGAAAGTGGAAGCCCCCGGGATAACGGGCCAGTTCGGAGCATAGGTTCCGATTACACTTCTTCCGTTTTCCTTGAGAAGGGAAAACAGCTTCTTTTTCGTTTCCAGGTAGTCTTCCATGTCTTTGTGGAAATCCAGATGATCCTGGGAAATGTTGGTGAAAACTGCCGCATCGAAACGGACACTGGAAACCCGGTCAAGGGCAAGGGCATGGCTGGATACCTCCATGACACAGGCTCTGTCGCCTGCGTCTGCCATTTTCCTCATGAAGGCAGCCACCTCCAGCGAATCTGGGGTTGTGACATCTGCCGAGAATGGTATGCCCCCTGCAACGTGTCCCACTGTGCCCATTATGCCGGTTCTTATTCCATTTTTCTCGAGAATCCACCTTAGCATGTGAGCAGTGCTGGTCTTGCCGTTGGTGCCGGTGATCCCTACGGTTTTCAGTTCCATCCAGGGGCTTCTGTAAAAAACTGCGGAAAGACCGGCGAGCAGTTCCCTGTTGTTGCCCGATGGATTAACCAGAATGCTTCTGCATTCCAGTTCCGGGATAGGTCTTTCCGCTATTACTGCCGATGCTCCGGCTTCGATTGCCTGTGCTGCGAACAAATGTCCGTCGGAGGAAAACCCCTTCACAGCAACGAAGAGCCAGCCTTTTTCCACTTTTCTGGAGTCATTTGTAATACCGGCTATATGTTCTGATTTCATGGTATCAGGAACTGACACTTCGGTTCTTGAGAGGAGTTCAGCGAGATTCATGAGTATAGAAACCTCCTTCAGCTACCATGTTTTCAAAGGGGAAGGGTTCACCCAGTGCTATTTCAGGTGATGTGGATACCACACCGGACACGATGCGCTGGAAAACAGGTGCGGCAAGTGCGCTTCCCCAACGGTATTCGTATTCCGGCTGATCGAATACCACCACCACCACAAGCCTTGGATCTTCAGCGGGAATCATTCCGGCGAAGGCACTCAGATAGCCGTCTTGCACCAAACGCTCGGCGGTTCCTGTTTTTCCCGCTACGGTTACTCCGGGAATGGCAGCTGAAGTACCCGTACCCGATTCCACGACCGCAGTAAGAACCTGCCTGACAGAAGCAGCTGTCTCAGCTGAAATTACCCGCCTGGCAGGCGAATCGGCCAACGCCCTGAAAATTCCGTTTTCAAGTGTAGCACTAACGAGCCTGGGTCTGTGGAGAAGACCCCCGTTGGCTATGGCACTATAGGCCATGGCAAGCTGAAGAGGAGTAGCGGAAACCTCCTGGCCTATGGCAAGGTTTGCCCTGGAAAGACCCGACCACTGGTCAGTTTCTTTCAACAGACCGCTCTGTTCAGAAGGGAAGTCTACTCTGGTCTTTTCGCCGAATCCGAACGCCCTGCACCGGGAGAAGAACTCCTCATCGGGGATCCGCTCTGCCAGTTCCACGGTTCCCACGTTGCTTGAATGGGCAATAACACCTGTAAGATCCAGAACTGCATTCATGGGATGACTGTCATTTATCCGATGGCCGTAAATTTCCACGAAGGACGAGGTGCAGTCAAAGGAGTCTGAGAGACATGCGAATCCGCCCTCCAGGGCTGTAGCCAATGTAATTGCCTTGAAGACCGAACCGGGTTCGGTTGCGCTCTGAACACAGTGGTTCATGGCCAGACTGCCGTTTTCATTGAATATCGGATAACTGGCCATGGCCAGAATGTCTCCGTTCCGGGGATCCACCAGGACCGCGGCACCCCAGCTTGATCCGGAGTATTCCACTGCAGCCTGAAGCTCTCTCTGAGCTATCTCCTGATACCGGGCGTCTATTGTCAGTAAAAGATTTCTGCCGTTCACAGGGGGAATGTTGTCTGCTTCGCTGTCAATTGCACTGTAACCACTCCAGGCGCTCGCCTGATAATAGCTGGTGCCGTCTGAACCCTCTAGAATGTCCTCCATCTGATATTCAAGCCCCTGTGAAACGTTGGGATTGTAAGTTCCTATAACCGGAGCCATTACAGAATCCATGGGGTAGATTCTGCTGGTTACAAAACTGCAATCCACGTACCTGGACATGGAATCCATTATTCCGGCTGCGTACTCCCATGGAACATTTCCTGCAAGGATCTGATTGCAGCCGTTGGGGTTCAGAGGAAGTGAGTCGGAAAGGTATTCGCCGAGTCTCCCGGCGAATGCTTCCACCTCCGGCACCTTTTCCGGAGGGACATTGGGCCAGTATACGCTGAACGAAGCCTCGGTTAAGTTGCCTGCGAGGAGATATCCGTTCCTGTCGAATATTTCTCCTCTTCTTGCCTGAACCTCGACTCTAATGTTCTGCTGTTCATCTGCCCTTGCCGCGTATTCGCTGTGGTGCCTGATCTGAATACCGGCTAGCTTGGCGGTGGCAAGGATCAGGAATATCCCCGACAGGATCATGAAGAAACCTATTCTGGCTGAGACTCTGTCCATACTGGTCACCGAGGAGTTCAATTCCCCACCTCCATCAGCATGAAATTCTCAAGGGGAAGAGGCGATAGACCAAGGGCTGTGCCGACCTCCCTGAGTCTCGGCGGAGATTCTAGAACGGCAATTCTCGAGATAAGTGCCTGCCTGGTTCTCCCAAGGCTGTCCATTCTGGCTGTTTCGGAAGAGTACTCCACCGATGCAGCAAGAAAGAAGTTCCTGCTTATGAGCTGCGCCACAAAAACGAACATCAACCCCACCGCAGTTATGATCAGGAACCTCTTGCCGTATTTGATCAAAGTCTTACCCCCAGTCTCAGCCTGGCGCTGCGTGACCTGGAATTGGTGCGCTTCTCCTCCTTGGAGGGAAGCATCCAGGGTGGATCGAACTGGGAGAAATGCTCCGAGTCCCTGAAATGGAGCTTAACCATTCTATCTTCGATGGAATGAAAGGTAAGAATCGCTATCCTGCATCCGGTAGCTGTCCATGTATGCATTTCCGAGAGAAGCTTTTCAAGGTGGTCCAGTTCACCGTTTATGTAAATTCTGAAAGCCTGGAATACCCTTGCCAGGGGCTTTACGGGGTTTCCCTTAACCACGGAGCGAACGGCGCTGCTCAGGTCGTCGGTGGTTTTCAGAGGGCCTGTCTTTTTTATCTCCCTGGCAATTACCCGGGATCTTCCCTCTTCACCATACCTGTAGATAATATCTGCTATCTGCTTTTCAGTGAGCGTCTTAAGAACGGAGTAAAGAGGTTTGCCCTCATCGCGGTTGAAACGCATATCCAGTGGAGCACTGCATCTGTGAGAAAAGCCCCTGTCCGGACTGTCCAGCTGAATGGAACTGAGACCAAGATCGAAAAGCGCGGCTCCTGCAGGAGCATATTCGTTTTGTTCAATCTCCCTGGGAATGGCGACATAGCTTTCAGGAAACACGCGAACATTGGTTCCTTCGAATGCACTGGACAGTTTCGCGGAAGCCGAAGGGTCACGTTCGAACGCAAGAATATCAGCCCCGGGAAATGCTCTGCTGAGCAGTTCTGTATGGCCCCCTCCACCAGCTGTTCCGTCAACCACCGTTGCACATGTACCCGCCTGGAGATATTCCACTATCTCCCGGGGCATGACCGGTGTGTGACCAGGTTCCATCAATGCACTCCCTACAGAGGCAGATCAAGATCCTCGGCGATTTCCTCACAGGAGAGCTCTGAATCATCGATGTAGGCTTCGTACCTTTCAGGATGCCAGAGCTCGATAACGTCGAATCGCCCAAGGAACATGACCTCGCCTGTTATTCCGGCCTTCATTGCCAGTTCGGCTGGAATTGAGATCCGTCCCTGGGAATCAACACTGACTGCTTTCAAATTCTGTGCAAGACTTCTGTAGAGGTATCTTGTTTTCTTGCTGCGTGGCTGGGAAAGAAGTTTCTCTTCCAGCTCCTGCCACCTCTGTGAGGGATAAAGCACCAGGCATCCCTCCATACCCATGTTCAGATAGATGTCCTCGGCTGTGAGTTGTCTTCTGAACTGGGCCGGGATGCTGACCCGTCCTTTTTCATCCAGAGTGTGGGTGTGTGTACCAATGAAAGCTGCCATACTGTTCCCTTCCTCAGCTATCATTATCCCACTTTACCCCACTGTCAACCCATTACATCCCATTTCATCCCACTATCAAATCAGGGCAAAAAAAAGAACCCGCCGGCAGGGCCAGTTTCTGAAACGCTATATGCATGTTATTTTAATATTTAGGTTACTGCTTTTCCTCGTAGTAGTATTTGTACCTGTACCCGTAGTAACTGTAGGATGTGTAGTTCCTCACTGGATCGAAATCGTTAATCACCGCTCCAGCCATGTGGGCTCCTGATCTTCTGAGCTTCTGCCAGACCCCCTGGACAACTTTCTGCTGTACCTTTCCGCTCCTGCTCACCAGAAGAACGGTATCGACATTGGGGGCAATGGAAACGGCATCGGTAACCACGGCAGCAGGAGGGCTGTCGATGATGAGTAAATCGCAGAGTTCTGACAGTTCCTTGAAAATACCCTTCCGGACAGCAGCCTGTATGATCTCGGAAGGATTCGGGGGAACATGCCCGCTGCATATCACCGAAAGTCCGTCCACTCCTGTTTTCTTCAGAATTTCAGAGATCTCAGTCTTGCCCACAACAAGCTCTGTGAATCCCGGTTTCCTCTGGAAACCGAATATCTTGTTGATCACAGGACGACGGAGATCACAGTCCAGAAGAATGACCTTCTTTCCGGCCTGGGCCTCTGCCACGGCAAGATTGGAAGAAATGCTGGATTTTCCTTCCTGGGGTCCCGAGCTTGTGATCAGGAGTGTTTTCACAGGTTCATCGGGTCTGGCGAAGGAAAGACTGGTGCGAAGATCTCTCATTGCCTCTGAAGTTGGAGATTTCGGGTGCTCCAGTATGGAAAGGAAGATCTTACCTCTTTCCGATTTAATCTGAAAACTGGGAATGACTCCTATAAGAGGTATGCCGAACTTCTCGAGATGCTCGGGGCTGCGTACACTGCTGTCCATCTGGCTAATCAGAAAAACAATGCCTATTCCTGCTGCCAATCCCACGAGAATACCCATTATGAGATTTCTTCTGGTGGTGGGTTTTATCATTCCCCCGGGTAAGGCGGTGTCCACGATGGTTACATTCCCCATCTGTCCAACCTCGGCTATACGTACCTCTTCGAATCGTGTTCTCAGAAGAATGTATATGTTTTCGTTCACCGTTCTGTTTCGCTCAAGGGAAACAAGCTGGTACTGCATCTCCGGGAGATCGGAAACGGTGCCTGAAAGATCTTCTACAACCCTGGAAAGAGCCTGGGCCCTGGCGTTGGATGACCTGTAATCACCCTCGGCTGATGCAATGGATGTAACAAGACCCTCTATGCCCCTCTCCGGGTCCTGGGGATAATCCATTCCCGGTATGGAGCTCAGGGCGTCGGTGAGTTCCTGCCGCCGTGTATCGATCCTCTGCTCGATGGCTGCAACCGGATCCGAATCGGGAGCTGCCCCCTGGGACAGAAGGGTTGCCCTGGCGCCCTCGTAGGAAGCAAGATCACTTTGTATCTGCCTTATGTACTCGGTGTTGGCATTGATCATATCCGAAGCCATACGTTCGCGCTGTTCCCCCAGAAGTCCCGACAGGTAATCTCTGCGAACCCTTGCAGAGGCTGCATCAGTCAATGCTGAACGCATCTGTGTTTCAAAATTCGCCAGGTTGCTTATAAGATTCCTGGTTTCCGTGTCTATGTCCGTTATCCCGTTGGCTTCTTTGTAGAGAAGAAGCTCGTTCTCCGATGCTTCAAGCTGAGAAGCCATCTGACCGAGCTGTTCCTCCAGAAAGAGACGAACCTCACGATTTTCTCCTCTGGCCTGCCTCTGGTTCCATCTGTAGTAAACGTGAAGGACCAGATTGGTTATCACCGCAGAGGCTTCCGGACTGTAACCGATGCCGGTAAGTACGAAAAAGTCTGTATCCTTTATCCAGCTCACTGAAACATGGGACTGAGCGATACCCACGAGACCGTTTCTGATAAACTGCTGCTGCGGAACGTTCCAGTGGAAAAGGATGGAGATCAGACTGTCGGAGTCAGGGGAATGCAGAATGGAGTCGGCAACCTGTTCCGCCATTGCTCTGCTGTTGATAAGATGGATCTGATCGTTCCTTATGGCGTCCATCTGGAACCAGGAAGTACCAGGCATATCCAGTGTTCTTGCCATACTGTTGTCGCTGGCATAGATGAAAGTGGAGCTGGAACTGTAGACCGGTCGTGTAGTCTTGTTAACGTACCCTGCGGCCAGAAGCCCTGCCAGAACGAAAGCTAGGATTACCCACTTACCCCTGCGCAGCATCCAGAGGTAGTAGTTCAGGTCAATGGACTCCTCTTCCCTGGGGTCCGGAGAACCCTGGTAAACACCCTGCGGAGGGGAATTCATGATCGACTCATCACCCAGATGACATTCGCCATTATCAGTATCTTGTAACTGAAATCCACCACGTCTTTCCACCATTCGTAGTCTGAACGCCCGATGTAAACCGTGGCGTCAGGCTCCATGGCAGGTATTGGAGCCCCTCTCCCCTGGAGAAAGTCGGAAAGGTTGTACTCCATCTCGAGACCAGTGGAGATTATTCTCACACAGCCGAGATCCGCATCGGAGAGGGGACCGCCGGCTGCTGAAAGAGCGTCACGGAGATCGGAATCCCATGGAATGAGATGAAGACCGGGATTCCTTACCTGACCCCAGACATTCACAGGCATGGTTATCTCTCCGGTGTCGATCCCGGTTACGGTGTAATCGGAAGAAGCCCATGCAGAAACTGCAAGGATCACCACCGGGATTAGAGGAAGTCTCACGCCTTGAACACCTTTTCCCTGCCCTGCGAAACACCTGAACAGGCATTTCTGGTATCTACCACGATACTGCTGTTATCCACTATCCACTGATAATCATAGCAGTCATGGTTGGTTATGACAACGGCGCAATCATATACAGCCAGATTCTCAACGGTCAGATCCACCGATTCCGGCTGAAGGTCCGTCTGTCTTGTGGTGGAGGGTATGGAAGGGATATATGGGTCATTGTAATCCACGGAGGCTCCACGGCCTATGAGCTTCTTCATTACCTTCAGAGCGGGAGTTTCCCTGTAGTCATCTATGTTGGGCTTGTAAGCCATTCCCAGAAGCAGAATCCGGCTGCCGTTAACGGATTTTTTCGCAGAATTCAGCGCATCCCCTATTCTCTCCACAACGTATTCCGGCATGGAGGTGTTTATCTCTCCTGCAAGCTCGATGAACTTAGTGGGCATTTCGAACTCGTGTGCCTTCCAGGTGAGATAGAAAGGATCAATGGGTATGCAGTGCCCGCCAAGTCCCGGACCGGGATAGAACGGAGTAAAACCGAATGGCTTGGTTGCAGCTGCGTCTATGACTTCCCATATGTCGATACCCATACGATGGGCAAGAACCTTAAGTTCGTTCACAAGGGCAATGTTAACCGCCCTGTAAGTGTTCTCCATGATCTTTGCCATCTCGGCCACTTCCGGGGAACTCACGGGAACCACGTTGTCAATTGCGAACTCGTAAACGAACACGCTGGCAGATGTACAGTCGGAGGTAAGGCCTCCAACGAGTTTGGGGATGGTTCTGGTGTTGTAGTTCTTGTTTCCGGGATCTTCTCTTTCTGGAGAGAAGGCAACATGAAAGTCTTCTCCCGCCTTCAGTCCGCTTTCCTCGAGAACAGGTACCATCTCGTCCCGGGTTGTTCCGGGGTAAGTGGTGGATTCAAGGATAACGAGCTGGCCGGGCTTTAAGTACTTAGCGGTCTCCCTGCATGAATTCACAACATAACTGAGATCGGGCTGACGACTCTGTCCCAGAGGAGTTGGTACGGCGATCAGTATTGCATCTGCTTCTGAGAGAACGGAAAAATCCGTTGTGGCCAGCAGGTTCCCGGTATCCATGGCGGCTGTTATCTTTTCATCGGGAAAGTGCTTCAGATAGCTTTTCCTCTGTGCCAGAAGCTCGGGTTTCCTGGGATCAACATCCACTCCAAGGACCCTGCAGCCCCCGAGGGCGAACTCCATTGCCAGGGGAAGCCCCACATAACCAAGACCTATAACCCCGATAACAGGTTTGTCTCTGCCAACCATCCTGCGGCTGAAGGCGCTCATTCTTCCCCTCTTCCTACTCCGTGATAGATAAATCCCATTTTTCTGAGTAATCTTGGATTCCAGATGTTTCTGCCGTCGAAGATGATCTTCCTCTTCAGGGCTTCTCCCATCCTTTCAAAATCAGGTTCCCTGAACTCCGTCCACTCCGTTATAAGAAGAAGGGCATCGGATCCTTCCAGGGCTTCATAACAGGACTCACAGTAGGTAATGGAATCGCCGATAAGCTTCCTTGCATAGCCTGCTGCTTCAGGATCGTAGGCCTTAACTGTTGCACCTCTGTCAAGCAGATCTTTGATGATGACAAGAGAGGGAGCTTCGCGCATGTCATCGGTATTCGGCTTGAAGGAAAGACCCCATACACAGAAGGTCATTCCGGAGAGGTCCTCTCCGAAAACACCTGTTATCTTCTTTCCCATTAGTTTCTTCTGGGCTGTGTTAACCTCTGTAACGGCCTGCAGCACTTTTAAATGATATCCATAACTGTCCGATGTGTGCCTGAGTGCCTTCACGTCCTTGGGAAAGCAGCTGCCTCCGAATCCCACTCCCGGAAAAATGAAGTGGGGACCAATTCTCCTGTCGCTGCCTATTCCTCTTCTGATGTCCTGAACGTCAGCTCCAACCACATCGCAGAGATTGGCTATCTCGTTCATGAAGCTTATTTTCGTTGCAAGCAGACTGTTGGCCACGTACTTCGTGAGTTCTGCAGACCGGTTGCTCATTATGTATATGGGATTGTTAGTTCTAACGAAGGGTCTGTATAGCTCCTCCATCACCTCAGCCACATCTTCACTGGCTGTTCCCACCACTACCCTGTCGGGTTTCATGAAGTCATCGATGGCAGCACCCTCCTTGAGGAATTCGGGATTACTCACCACGTCAACCTTGTGGTTCGTGTGCCTCATGACCTCTGCGCTTACAAGTTCAGCCGTTCCAACCGGAACTGTGCTCTTGTTGATAACTATCCTGGGGCCGTCCATGGCCTGTCCTATGTCAGCGGCCACGGCAAGAACATGCTTGAGGTCTGCACTGCCGTCTTCTTCAGGGGGAGTTCCAACCGCAATGAAAATGATTTTGCTTTTCTTGACGGCAAGGGCGGTATCGGTGGAAAAAGAGAGCCTCTTCTCCCTTACGTTCCTCTCTATGAGTACATCAAGTCCGGGCTCGTATATGGGAAGAATCCCTTTTTCGAGACCGGCTATCTTCTCTTTGTCTTTATCGACGGAAATTACCGTGTTGCCCATCTCCGAAAGACAAGCTGCGGCAACAAGGCCTACGTATCCACTTCCAACCACTGCTATTTTCATTCGATGTCTCCTCTGCACAGGGAGTAATGAAGACTGTGTTCCTTTGGGTCACATTGAGTATGTGAACCGTGAGAATATTAAAAACACCGCCTTTTGTAAAGCATCAGAGGGAATTAC
Source organism: uncultured bacterium (assembly GCA_964598645.1). Taxonomy (GTDB): domain Bacteria; phylum Fermentibacterota; class Fermentibacteria; order Fermentibacterales; family JCC-6; genus Sabulitectum. The sequence goes on from CAZRCS010000014.1 coordinate 14,616, forward strand.
TCCGACTGCAGAAAGAATCTCAGGTCACCCTCCCGCCTGGTCAGCTCCATTGTGTCGAGAACCTCAGCCCACAACAGAGAGACCTTTCTGGAAACACCGAGAAGTTCTCTGAATTCTCCCAGCCTGAACCCGTCGCCTCCAAATTTTGCCCTGGCTATTGATGCAGCTTCTGCAACAAGATCCGGAGTGGTGACAAGATCATCTGAAAGGCTGAGGAGAATACCCCTGTGGATAAGGCCTGCAATGTCTTCTCCTGCAGATGATGAGGCATCAACCGTAAATCCATTGAATCCGGCCTTCCTCACATCAGAGGAGATCCATTCGGCTTTTTTCAGCGGTTCACCGGAAAGATCTTCAGGGAAGGAGGCAAGAGCGAGGAACTCTCCGCGTTTCTCTATCTCCCCCTTCTCTTCCAGAGCGGAAACACAGTATCTGATTGCCCATACTGGTGTACCAGCAGGAAGCTTTCTGGCAAGAATAGCCGAAGGAAGTCCCGGGCTCAGGGGAACGTTCCTGTGAACGGTGGCAATACTCCCAAGTATCTTGCGCCGGATGTCCGCCACAGCAGCACCGAGGATTATCCTTTCTGATTTCCCCTCGCCTGCAACCACGGCCCTCTCCTGGTCTACCAGTGACTCCACCGCCTTCCGGAACTCCAGGGGTTCTGCACCTGTTTTCTTTAAAAAGGCCTGTACCTCAACGAAGTTATGCTCCGCGTCCTCCAGGGATTCGAACAGCAGGTCCTCCAGGCTGCCGTGGGAAAGCAGGTCAAGATGCTCAAGTCTCACATCCCTGAATCTTGAACGGACTTTTGCGGTGTCGGTGTCCAGTATTATCCCGCCGCCTATTGTGATCACAGGTGAGTAACGCCTGATAACGAACCTGTCTCCGGGCATGGCCACCACCGGATGTTCCAGCTGGAAGTGAACGTAACCGGTTTCCCCCCTGATGAGAGGTTTCCCCTCCACCGGTATGGCCCTTGCCATTACCTCGGCGGTTCCAACATGAAATCTTACCCTCTGTCTCACAAGAAGATCCACATTCCCTGGAAGCATTGTGCAGGTTGTGTCCAGGCTGTTCAGAACTTTAAGATACCCCGGTTCCCCTGCAACACTTCCCCGGTGAACCTCCTCCTTGCGGAGACCTGTGAGATTAAGAGCTATCCTGTCTCCGGCACCGCCTTCTCCAGCCTCACGGCTGTCGTTAACGCCAAGTTCCCGCAGTCTGAACTTCTTCCTCAAAGGAAGTATCTCTATTGTGTCTCCTGGCTTTACACTTCCGGACAATCCTGTACCGCAAACGATGGTTCCGAACCCCTTCAGTGAGAATATCCTGTCTATGGGCATTTTGAACCGGCCTTCGGAGCTTTTTCCCGGAACCGACCCCGCCATTTCGAGCAGGGCTGTCTTCAACTCTTTCAACCCGGCACCGCTCTTTGCAGACACACGGATAACAGGTGAATTTTCCGCAGGCGTGCCCTTCAGGGCCTCCCGAACTTCTTCCTCCGCAAGCTCAATAAGCTCGGTATCCACCAGATCACATTTGGATAGGGCTACGATTCCCCTGTCCACCTCCAGGAGCCTCAGAATATCAAGATGTTCCCTGGTTTGAGGCATAACCCCTTCATCTGCAGAGACCACCAGAAGGAAACAGTCCACTGTGGACACGCCTGCAACCATGGTTTTTACGAATTTCTCGTGGCCCGGTACATCTATGAAAGAAATGGTTTCTCCCTTTTTGTCCTTGAGAAACACATAACCCAGTTCAATGGTAATTCCCCTGGCCTTCTCCTCTTTCAGCCTGTCGGGATCCCGTCCGGTAAGAGCCAGCATCAGTGTGCTCTTCCCGTGGTCTATGTGGCCGGCGGTTCCTATTATTACCCCCACAGTTCACCTGCTCTGGCTGAAAGTATTTCTCCCATAAGGCGGTCTGAGCATTCCGGCACGGCTCTCAGATCGAGTTTTACTGCCCCTTCTTCCACTCTGCATGCAACAGCTGGGCTGGAAAGGCGAAGTGCACGGGCCAGGAGCTCAGGATCAGGACAGCCAACAGAGAGACCAGCAGAGGGTATGGAATAGTCAGGAAGGCTTCCGCTGCCCACAAAACTGCTCATTTCCTGCACCGCAAGGCTGCATGCTTCAGGAAGTTGAAGTTCCCTGGTCAGGGTCTCTGCCCTTTTTGCGAGAGAATCCACCGCCACCGAGAAGGAACGGTAAACCGGATGATGCTGGGATATGTAGTCAGCGCCCTCCAGAAAAACCCTCAGTGAAGCCTCCAGGGCTGCAATGGTCAGCTTTCCCACGCGAAGGGCCCTGGCAAGGGGATGCTTCCTGATCGTTTTCAGGTACTTCTCTCTGCCCAGAATGATCCCCGCCTGTGGACCGCCGATAAGCTTGTCCCCTGAGCAGGTAACCACGTCTGCTCCGGTTTCTATGCTTTGTACTATGGTGGGTTCCGCAGGTATCCCGAATCTGTCCAGGGGGATGAGACTTCCTGCACCCAGATCGTCTATCACAGGAATACCCTTCTTCCGACCAAGGTCGACAAGGTCAGCAAGCTCCACCTCGCCGGTAAAACCCTTTATCCTGTAGTTGGAAGGATGAACTCTGAGTATAGCGGCGGTGTTATCGGTAACCGCATTCTCGTAATCTCGGAGATGGGTTCTGTTGGTGCACCCGACTTCAACCATGATGCAGTTGCTCTGCTTCATTACATCGGGAATTCTGAAGGCACCCCCTATCTCCACAAGCTGCCCCCGAGAGACTATAACCTCTTTCCCGGAAGCCATTGCGGACAGCACCAGCAGTGTCGCTCCGGCATTGTTGTTTGCAACCGTGGCCGCTTCGGCACCGGTAAGGGTTTTTACGAGTTCTTCCACATGCTCGTCACGGTTGCCCCTTTTTCCGGTTTCCCTGTTCCACTGAAGAACCGAGTATCCTGAGGCTACCCTGTGAACGGCCTCTATGGCAGCAGGTGGAAGACTTGCCCTGCCCAACGCAGTGTGAAGCACAATTCCAGTGGCGTTTATCACGGTTTCCATGGAAGGCCTGGCGTCCATTAAACCAGTTTCTATACACCTGGCTATGATCTCTTCAAGCGAAGGAAGCTCTCCGCCTGCTACCACCATCTCTCTGGCCCAGAAAATGCCATTTCTTGCAGCTTCCTTGATCTCGGAAGGCTTGAGATGACTGAGCTCCTTCTCAATTTCAGGGATTATTTCGTGAACCGCGGGCAGATCTCTCAGTGATTCCATTCCCATGATATCTCCTGCCGAAAGTGAAAAACAATGCATTCCTTCAGCTGAAGAATAGAACGAAGAACTTGAGGGGGCAAGTGCTATACCGAACAAACTGGAATATTGTATATTCATGCAGTAATTCGGGGAGGTATTATTGAATCTGAAACACTTTATATGGAATGTAATCACCGCAGGCAAGGGTCCGAATGCGGATATTGAGCTACTCAGGAGAATACTGATTCTCAATGCTCTGATGATCCCAGGTCTTTTCTTTACTCTAACCCTGGGAATCATTGCATTCAGCCAGGGTAACCCCTTTCTTGGAGCAGTTGATGCGCTGATGTTCCTGGTTCAGCTCGTTCTGATCATTCTTTCCCGGAAAACATCCAATCTTGAGATTCCCATAAATATCGCCGTATCAACACTGCTTTTGTTCTTCATTTTTCTTGCGGTTCAGGGAGGCATGGAGAACACGGCAATCGTCTGGGTCCTTCTTTTCCCCTCTGTTTCCATTTCCCTCATGGGCACCCGGAGAGGTGTGTTTTTCACACTGGCTCTATTCCTGGCGGTATTAACCGTTTTCCTCCTGCAGAACGAAAGTTATGTTACAGGGCACTATTCCCTTCCTTTCCAGATCAGGCTTTCAGCGGTTTACATAACCATAACGCTGCTTGCGATCATCGGAGAGGAACTCAGAAACCGCATTCAGGAAAGGCTGAAGAAATCCAATCAGCAAAAGGAAGAAGCAATACAGAAGCTGAATAAATCCCTGGGAGAGATAAAAACCCTCCAGGGAATACTTCCCATCTGTCTTCACTGCAAAAAGATCAGGGATGACGAAGGTTACTGGCAGGCCGTGGACCAGTACATACACACCAGAACCGACGTCCAGTTCTCACACGCTCTTTGTCCGGAATGCATGAGCAAGCACTACCCCGAGTATACGGACTCTAAGGAATAACCACCGTTCTTGAACGTCCTGAAAGATCGCCTGATATTACCGTGATGAAGTACATTCCAGGCGCCAGGGCTTCCTCCGGCTGAACATGAACCTCTCCCGAAGTCAGAACAGCATCTTCCCTTATTACCATGCGCCCTGAAATGTCATGAACCTGTATCTCAACCGGCGAGCCGGTTTCAAGACCTGAAACCAGAACGTGAACTGATCTTCCCCCTGAGGGACATGGAGAGATTACCCCGAAACCGGAATATGGGCCACCGGATTCAACCCCCATCGGGCATACTGTAACTTCGAAAACATGCTGGCCCCAGGGTTTTTCAGGAGCCACAGCAAAAAGTCTTCCACCTTCACGAAGTTCCCAGGGAATTGACGTTCCGTCAAGAGTAACGGATGTCACCTGGTCGTCGACATGGAGAAAAGCGCAGAAAGTAAGTCCTTCAGGGATTTCTCCGGTCAGGCTTAGAGACAGAGAGGGCGCTTCACCTCGGATGGAATTCACACGGATGTTGAAGCAGTCCTCGAGAAAGTCTCCGTATTCAGCGGGGAAAAGCCAGAGGAAATTCGGGTAGTCTGCCTCCAATGAGTACAGCACGCTGTCGATTCTGGCGTAAGCTTCAGGATCAACTATTCCTTCCGGTGCCCACAGCATCGAAATAGGGTGACAGCCCAGAAGTCCGAATTTCCCTTTTTCCATAACCTCGGAAAGCCATTCGTACGGGTACATCATCTGGTAATCTCCCCACCAAACGGAATTGGAACCCCATATCCTGCCATTGATGGTTTGATATCTCGTTATCCACTGGTTCCTGAACTGCTTGCCGCCAAACCAGTCCGGCAGTCTCCATCCGTTGCAGTAAAAAGTGAAACCGTGGTCGATGATAGCCTGCAGGCCGCTGAGAGAGGTCCTATGCCCGGGAAACCTGATAACTCTAACCATAGAGGTATCAAGACCGCATGCATCAAGGTCCATGAAGTTCACCCTGAACCTCTCCTGATGTTCCTCAGGCTCATAGGTGATGAACTCGTGGTATCCGCCATATGATGAATCAGGGTTTGGGGTGTGGTGATAGCCATGGCTTCCCATCTGAACCCGTTCAGCCCAGGGATAGACGTTGTCCTGTATGTTTTTCAGCCATTGCAGGTAATCCGGCGGGGCTTCGGTACAGAACCTCCAGGTGCAGTGCCAGTGGGACCAGCTGTCTTCATGTCCTGGTTCGAACCATACGGAATCGCGGTTAGGGTCCAGTATTGCATCCGGGAGAATCAACCAGTTCATCTTCATTGACGGGTGTGTTTCCAGCAAAGAGATAAGACCGGCACTCACGGCTTCATCTCCTTCGGAGGTCTCAGAGAACCCCCAGATATCACCCTGTCCCGGATGAACGAAGGTCAGCTCATCAAGCATCCAGCCGGCAGATCTTTCGGCTCCCATTGGATGGGCTCCAATGAAAACGGGAGCAAAATACTCATCCAGGGAGAAACGAACGTAGTACTCGTCCACCTGCCCTGCAGGAATAATTGAATGAAGATCCGGCCCCAAACAGTTCTCCCTGGGTTCTTCCGTGTCCAAAATTTTTATTGAAATGTATTTAGCCTGCGGGTCGTCCAGAACTGCCGCTATTCCCTTTGAAACATTCGGCATGAGGAAAATCGCATCGGGAAGACCACCGGAAAGGCTGAACATCTGATCACCGGAAAACCGCTGGTAACCTAAAAGCCCGTCAAGAGCGAAGCTCTCGTCAATGGCAGTCTGATTGGAGATGGCAAGACTATCCCATCCGCTTATGTAGTAATCGATATCCAGGGGATACAAGAACTCGCAGTCCTGAATGTATTCCAGCCTGTACTTCATTTCAAGTCCCCTGCGGACTATGGTGTACTCCACCGTAAGATCAATGGGCATCGATGAAGTACCATCAGTGAAGTGATCGGTATGAAAAACAAGGGAGGTATCACTAAGGACCGTGATCTCTCCGTCTGCCGGGATGTAGCTTTCAGAATTAATGCCGGAGAACTGTCCTTCGCCTGTTATCTCCTGTCCGGAATAAAAATCATTCAGGTAAAGAACGGATCCGGGGCGAACCTGGCATAAAGCATCGGTGACACCCACCGATATCCACTGATTACCAATGGAATGAACCGTACCGGTAAGAAAAACCAGAAGGATACCCATGAGAAATCACCCCATTTCAAATGCTGAAAAAACTATGTGAACATCATTGATAGCATAATACAGGTCAATACCTGTATCTGTTTTAATACCAGAATGATATGGAACCAGAGATTACAACTTGAATGGGGCTTGATTCCAGAAGAAGGGCTGCCCCGAGTGCGGGGCAGCCCTGTATCCTCTACTGCTGTGAGATAACCCCGCCCATCATCTTGATGGATTTCTTGGGGCATTTCTCCACGCACTGGCCGCAGCCTATGCATTTCTCAGCTATAACTTCGTGCTTCTCCTTCAGAGAACCCTCGATGGCATTGGTGGGACATACCTTAGTGCAGAGGGTACATCCTACGCATGATGAGTCTATGAAGGCTTTGGGACGCACAGGTATGCCATCAACGATGGCTCCGGTGGGGCATTCCGAGGCACAGAGTCCGCAGTTTATGCACTTGTCCGGGTTTATCTTTGCCAGGAATCCGTCGATCTCTATTGCCTGAACCGGGCAGACCTTCTCGCACTTCCGGCAGCCTATGCAGGCAACTGAGCAGGCTTTTCTGGCAATACCGCCCTTGTCTTTGCTGGAGCAGGACACGATCACCTTCCTGTTCTCCGGCCAGAGGGCAATGATGTTCCTTGGACATTCCTCAATGCATTTGCCGCAGGCAACACATTTCTCGGGATCTATCTGTGGAATTCCGTTCTCACCCATCTTCATCGCGCCGAAGGGACACACGGAAACGCAGTCACCATAACCGAGGCAGCCATAGGTACATGCCTTCTGACCGCCCATGACGAGAACTGCCGATTTGCAGCTGGCAGGGCCGTTGTAGTTGAAGGCATTCACAGCCGAGCGGCCTCCGTTGCAGAGAACCACGGCGATCTCTTTTTCCCTGTCTTCCACCTCTGCACCCATGACCTTGGCGATTTCGGCGTTTGCAGAACTGCTGGCGGCTGAGCAGCCGCTCACAGGAGCCCTGCCCTCCACCACAGCCACTGCAAAGGCTGCGCATCCGGGAAACCCGCATCCGCCGCAGTTGGCACCTGGAAGGACATTCTCGATGGCTTCAACCCTGGGGTCCTTCGGCACTGCGAATTTCTTCGCTGCAAAGGCAAGGCCCAGACCCAGAATAAGACCGATCGCTCCCATGACGATTGCGGGACCGGAAACTGCCGACATCATGTCCTGCTGCTGGGCTACAATTACAAGGGTCATCTGAGTTAGAAGTATTGACATAGCCTAACCCCCCAACCCTGCGAAACCGAGAAACGCAATGGACATTGCGCCGGCTATGAGGAATGCAATGGGAAGCCCTTTAAGTGACTCCGGCACATTGGACGTTTCCATCCTCTCCCTGAGTCCGGCCATGAGAACCAGGGCCAGGGTGAAGCCTATTCCAGCTGCAACGGCATGTATCAGGGAATAACCTAAACTGAACTTCTCTTCGATGTTCAGAACCGCCACACCAAGAATGGCGCAGTTGGTGGTGATGAGAGGAAGATAAATACCCAGAGCATCGTAGAGGGCCGGGCTGAACTTCTGAAGGATCATCTCCACAAGCTGAACCAGACCGGCAATGATAATTATGAAGGAAATGGTTCTCAGATAAACCATGTTGTTGGGCACAAGAACATTGTGATAGATCAGATACGACCCCAGAGAAGCCAGGACCATTACGAAAATCACAGCAGCACCCATTCCCACTGCACTGTCCAGCTGCTTGGATACCCCCAGGAAGGGGCATATACCCAGAAACCGCATGAGAACGAAGTTGTTGACGAATATTGCGGAAATGATGATTGCCATCATCTTAGCTATGCTGAACGAGGGCTCTCCACCTTCAGGGGCGGCGATAACAACAGATAGCAGTACTGCCGGGGTCATTTGTCACCTCCCTTTCTTCGCTTCTCCATGATGTTGAAGAAACCCAGTATGAATCCCATGAGAATAAAGGCTCCCGGGGCAAGAATGGCGATGAGAAGAGGCTGGTTCTGGTAGGCCTCTCCCAGCAGGTTGACATTCAGCCAGCTGCCGTTGCCCAGTATCTCTCTGAAGGTGGCCATTATGACCATGGCAAGGGTAAAGCCTATTCCCATTCCGATACCGTCAAGAATGGATGAGAACACAGTGTTCTTGTTGGCGAAGCCCTCGGCCCTTCCAAGTATTATGCAGTTGACCACGATCAGGGGAATGAAGATTCCCAGGCTCTTGTGAAGAGCAGGGACATACGCATTCATAAGAAGATCCACAAGGGTAACGAAGGTTGCGATGATCACGATGTATGCGGGAATTCTTACCTTGGCGGGAATTGCCTTCCTGAACATGG
>CAZRCS010000015.1:0-23296 GCA_964598645.1 uncultured bacterium
GGAACCGACGGCGATCGTACCATGAAGGAACTCCTCGGCGGAAAGGGTGCGAACCTTGCCGAGATGACCAGAATAGGAATGCCGGTACCTCCGGGATTCACGATCTCAACAGAGACCTGTGATGCCTTTTACAAAGCCGGTTCAGTCTGGCCCGAAGGGCTTGAAAACCAGGTCAGAGAGAACATCGCAACACTTGAGAAAGAACTGGGCAAGAAGTTCGGTGATCCGGAAAATCCTCTGCTTGTATCAGTTAGAAGCGGTGCTGCGGTTTCCATGCCGGGCATGATGGATACCGTGCTGAACCTCGGTATAAATGAAACCACTCTGAATGCCGTTGCTGAGAGAAGCGGAAACGAGAGGTTCGCCTGGGATTCATACAGGCGTTTCATGCAGATGTTCGGTGATGTGGTCATGAACATTCCACACCACGACTTCGAACACGCCCTTCAGAAGGTAAAAGACGAAAAAGGCGTGAAACTCGACACACAGCTGGATCTGAACGATCTGAAGAAGCTTGTGGAGATTTACAAGGGCATATACCACGACGCCATAGGGGAAGATTTCCCCACGGATCCCTGGGATCAGCTGAAGCATTCAATCAACGCCGTTTTCAGCAGCTGGAACAACCCCAGGGCCATCAGATACCGCGAGCTCAACGAGATCCGCGGACTGATAGGAACAGCCGTGAACGTTCAGGCCATGGTTTTCGGCAATATGGGTGATGAGTCCGGAACAGGTGTCTGCTTTACCCGTGACCCGGCAACCGGGGAGAACGTGTTCTACGGGGAATATCTGATGAACGCCCAGGGAGAGGACGTGGTTGCCGGTATCAGAACTCCAAAGCCCATTGCCACCCTCGACGGTCAGGATCCGGCTTCATACAGAAAGCTTCTGGATCTGCGGGAAAAACTCGAGAACCACTACCATGATATGCAGGACATCGAGTTCACCATAGAAGAGGGCAGGCTCTACATTCTTCAGACCAGAACCGGGAAGAGAACCGTTTTCGCCGCTTTGAACATGGCTGTTGACATGCATGAAGAGGGGCTCATAGACAAGAATGAAGCTGTCATGAGGGTTCCAGCCCAGAGTTTCAACCAGCTTTTCGCTCCCATTCTCGGTTCAGAGAGCAAGGCTTCCGCAAGGCTTCTTACCAAAGCGCTCAACGCCTCTCCGGGTGGTGCCTGCGGCAGAGCCGTCTTCACCGCTGAAACCGCCGAAGAGTGGTCTGCCAGAGGTGAAAGTGTCATTCTTTGCCGTCTGGAAACCAGTCCGGAGGACATCGGCGGAATGGCTGTTGCAAAGGGTATCCTCACAGCCAGGGGCGGAATGACCAGCCATGCTGCAGTCGTAGCAAGGGGCATGGGCGTGCCCTGCGTTTCAGGAGCGGATGAGCTTCATATCGACAGCGCAGCTGCTGTTATGAAGTGCGACGGGGTTACCGTAAACCAGGGTGACATCATTGCCATAGACGGCTTCACCGGAGAGGTTTTCTCAGGTGAGGTGAAGGTTCGTCCCAGCGAGATAGTGCAGGTTCTCCGGGGAGAGATGAGCCCTGAGAAAAGCAAGCTCTTCAAGGCATACAGCAAGCTCGTGGGCTGGGCCGACGATATTCGCAGGCTGGATATAAGGACAAACGCGGATTCACCCAGGGACACCGAAATGGCAGTTCTTTTCGGTGCCCAGGGCATAGGTCTCTGCAGAACCGAGCACATGTTCTTCGAAGGCGACAGGATCATTCCCTTCAGGAAACTCATTCTTGTTGCCGATGATGTAAAAAAGATAAAAGAGAAGCTTGAAGCGGGAACCGGTGATCCTGAAGCCCTGAAAAAGGAGCTTGCGGGTCCCGAAAAAGCTTACAATGAAGCTCTTTCCGAACTTCTTCCCCTCCAGAAAAATGACTTCGCCGGTATTTTCAGGGCCCTGGACGGACGTCCCTGCAACATCAGGCTCCTTGATCCGCCGCTTCATGAGTTCCTTCCCCAGGACGAGGAGGGCCAGAGGGAAATGGCGGAGTACATGGGAGTAAGCCTTGAAACCGTGAAGAACAAGGTTGAATCCCTTCACGAGTTCAACCCGATGATGGGGCACCGTGGATGCAGACTGGGGCTTACCTACCCTGAGATAGCCGACATGCAGGTCAGGGCGATCATGGAGGCGGCAGTGGAAGTTTCCGAGGAGGGAGTAAAAGTTGTCCCTGAGATAATGATCCCCCTCGTAGGAAATGTCACGGAGCTTTCCATCGCAAGGGATAGGGCTCAGAAGGTTGTCGATTCGGTTCTTTCCGCTAAGGGCAAAACCGATGATTTCATAAAGTACAGCATAGGAACCATGATAGAAATACCCAGAGCTGCCGTTACCGCAGACAGCATTGCTGAAAAGGCAGACTTCTTCAGCTTCGGTACCAATGACCTTACCCAGATGGGCTGCGGTTTCTCCAGAGACGATTCCGGTAAATTCCTTGGTGAGTATGTCCAGATGGGAATCTACGAAAGGGATCCCTTCTCCTCTCTTGATGTGGAGGGAATCGGCAGACTGGTTCGAACAGCAGTGGAACTGGGCAGGAAGGCAAAACCCGGAATCAAGCTTGGAGTATGCGGAGAACACGGCGGAGATCCTGCTTCAATAAGGTTCTTCAATTCAGTGGGGCTGGACTATGTCTCCTGCTCCCCATACAGAGTTCCAGTTGCAAGGCTTGCCGCTGCCCAGGCGGTCCTCGAGGAAGAGTAGAATCAGAGTGGGAACCGCTTCATGAAGCGGGTTGATGTTCTACTTGCCATGGGAAGTCCTGCACTTCTGAAAGCAGCGGAAGAGGCCCTCCTGCAGGAGGGCCTTACCGTTCAGACCTCCGGTAATGGCATTGACACCGTCATGGATGCCATTAAAACAAGACCCCGTTGTGTTTTGTGCGGCCAGGTACTGTCAGGCATGGACGGGATGAAGGTTTGCCGGCTATTGAACTCACTTTTCTCCCGCAGGGAGATGCCGGTGATAATCAGCGTTCCAGACAGCAAACCTGAGATGAGGACAAGGGCTCTCAGTGCTGGAGCAGTGGCTGTTGTGGACTACTCCACGCCTCTTTCAGAGACCGCCGATCTCATACGGCTTCATCTCAGTGAATCCCGCGGAATTCCTTCACGCTCGACACTTGACCTTTCCCGGGACAGAATACTTCCCATGGCGGCAGAACGCCTTGAGGACTCCCTTGAGTCCCTTGAAACAATAGTGCGCCTTGCAGGAGATCTCCGGGGGGCAGCGTCCGTTGCCGAAGCCTGCAGAAAGGTCTCTGCTGCGGTTCTATGGGGGCTGGGGTTCCAGAGGGTCTGGGTGGGTCTTTCGAACAGGGCGGGAACGGAGATAGAAGCGGTCTCCTATCGTGGAAGAGGGGTCACTGGAGATTCCATACCCATAAACTCCTCAGGCAGAAGACTTCCAGTGGATATGGCAATTTCATCAGGAGCACAGGTTTCATCCTGGGAGGGAGACTTGACGGGCTCTGCGCCTGAGTGGGCAGGAAGCAGAACATATGTAGACACACCCATCAAGTCCGGCAGCACTGTACTTGGCATAATAAGGTGCGATAATGGCCTCTCGAAAAGAAAACCCTCAAGGGACAGCCTGAGAAGTTTAAGAATGCTTTCTGACATACTTTCTTCTTTCATCAGATACCTTGATGCACGTGACCGTTTCGAGGAGAGAACTGGTACACTGGATCTTATCCTTGGAGATCTTCACAGCGCTTCTGTGACAATGGACCCTGGAGGACACGTTCTTGACTACGCTGGAGATTTTTCCCAGATCCCGGGAGTAGGGACTCCGGTTAAGGGTACTTCCCTGGAATCATTGCTGGGTTCCTTCCCTGAGAAAACGGTTAAACGGATCATAGAGGCAATGAAAGCCGGGAAGGACATTGATCTGGGCCCGGTATACGCAGGAGAACGTTCATGGACAGGTATTTCTCTCCGGGCATCGGGATCAAGGGAGATTGTTCTTACCCTGGCAGACAGGTCCAATCTGGAGTCCATGTCCGAGAGAATAAAAATACTTGAATCCGAGACCGATGCAGTTGCCTCTCTTGCTGCAGACCTTACCGCCGAAAGCGATGCAGGAGAGATATGCAGAACCATGCTGCGCACCCTTGAATCCTTCTATCCAGTAGAATCCATTGCGGTTATGGCAGCTGGGGAATCCCCTTCGTCAATGATACCGGAATCCCTTGTGGTGAACTCTGTTTCAGGATCCGTTTACAGGAATGGTGCTCTCATTCCCGGAGCCACGATCCTTGTGGACACCACCGGAGAAAGTGGAGGAATTGTATGTGAGGCAGTGCGCAACTGCAGAATAACCAACATTCCCGACGTGATGCACTGTGATTTCTATATCAAAGGAATAGCAGAAACAAGAAGTGAACTTGCGATTCCCATGCTCAGCCGTGGCAGGGTTGTTGGGCTGATAGACATACAGAGCCCGGAGATAAACAGGTTCCATTCAGACGATCTTCGAAGGCTGAACAATGTGGTGGGTTTTGCTGCAGGGGTTCTCGATGCGGCACTTCAGAAGACCGAGCTGATAAACATGGCCAGGCGTGACAGGCTTACAGGTCTTCACAACATGACCTTCTTCGAGGAGAGATATCCGGAGGAATTCGAGAGGGCCCAGAGGTACGAATACCCCTTCTCGCTTATAATGATGGATATAGACGATTTCAAAAACTACAATGATTCCTTCGGGCATCCCATGGGTAACGTACTTCTTCAGAAGGTCACCGAGGCAATGTCAACTGCGCTCAGGGATGTTGACATACTCGTTCGTTATGGAGGAGAGGAATTCATATGCATACTTCCCCTTACCGAGAAGCAGGTGGCCGTTGAAATCGCAGGCAGAATCCGCTCGAAGGTCATAGAGGCCAACTTGCACATTCCCCATGCCGAGGAGCAGCCCAGAGGATGCGTCAGCCTTAGTCTCGGGGTTGCCACTTTTCCCGTTGACTCCAGGGAGAGGGATGAACTGATAGAACTTGCAGACCAGAGAATGTACAGAGCAAAGAGAGCTGGTAAGAACCGTGTATGCTATACATAGAGGCTCATGATGTATGATGTTGTAATAGAAGACGGCTTCAATGGGTACTGCGTGAAAACGATACGGGAATCCATAATCCGGATGGTGGAAGAAACCGGCGGCTGGCCCGATGGAACATCCCGGGGGGATTCAGTGCTTCTGAAGGTGAACATGCTCGCGGCAAAGGATCCTTCCAGAGGGATAACCACTCATCCGGCAGTTGTTGCTGCGGTTGCATCCCTGCTTAATGAAAGGGGCTGCAGTGTAACCATAGGGGACAGCCCGGGCGGAGCGGTAAAAGGGGTGCAGAGATACTGGAATAAATGTGGATTCAAGGCAGCAGCCGATGCAACCGGGGCTGATCTGGTCAGTTTCGAGGCATCCGGTTCCAGACGGGTTTCCATATATGGACGTGAGTATGATGTTGCTCTTCCGGTTCTCGAAGGCTACAGCTGCAGAATTAACCTTTCGAAATTCAAGACCCATGCCTATACCAGAATGACCAACTCAGTGAAGAACGCCTTCGGGATCGTACCCGGTTTCGGCAAGGCCATGCTTCACATGAGAAGTCCGAGGCCCAAGGATCTGGCGGTGAACATAGTTGACCTGTTCCAGCTCGCAGGTTTCAGCCTTAACATTACAGACGGCATACTGTGTATGGACGGAAGGGGCCCCAGCACCGACGGCAGAAGAAGAAAAGAGGGATTCATGGCTCTGTCAAGAGACGGCGTTTCCCTGGATATGGTGCTTTCCCAGATGGCCGGGCTTCCCTGGGAGCAGCTTGATTCGAACAGCGAAGCCAGGCGCAGGGGGCTGGGTAAACCCTTTAATGAGATCAAAGTAAAAGGAAGTCACCACTTCCAGGATTTCCAGATACCCGGGCCATCCTATCTGAACCATATACCGCGGTGGCTGGGTACCCTTGCCCGTTTGCTTCTTCGCAGAGCGCCTGTATCCAATTCCAAATGCACCGGTTGCGGTATCTGCAAAAATGCCTGTCCCGTGGGAGCAATAGAGATAAGGAACGGAAGGGCATACATGCAAAAGGGCAGGTGCATAATGTGTCTCTGCTGCCATGAAATGTGCCCTGAGAATGCCGTAGAGCTCAAACTACCCATGGGAAGGAGCTGAGAGTGGCAGCCAAACCCAGGTTCTCCCACAGGATTCAGTATGCCCTGACAAGGTTCTTCTCCTTCTGGATAACCATCCTGCCTCTGAAAGCAGCCCTGTTCTGCGGTGCTTTGTTAGGAAGGACCGCCTGGGTTCTCGGAGTTCGCAGAAGTGTATGCAGCATCAACATCAGAACCGCCTTTCCGGAGAAGACAAAAGGTGAGATCCACCGCATAGGAAGGGAATCCTTTGCCAATATCGGAAGGTTCATGGCGGAGTTCATCCGCCAGGGCAGAATGGATGAGAAGTATTTCCAGAAGTACATAACAGTGGAGCACAACCAGGCTCTGGAAAGTTTTCTGGCCCATGAAGGCGGCGTGATTGCCCTGGGATATCACTTCGGGAACTGGGAATACAATGGTGTATGCCATCAGTTCCTCGGCAAAAAGACAACCTTTCTGGTGGGCAGACAGCACAACAGCCTCATAGACGGCTACATAAACAGGCTCAGGTCTTCCCTTGGCCCCAGCCTTTTAACCAGAGATGCATCCATGAGGGGAATAATCCGAATATCGAGAGCAGGCGGGGCAGTGTGCTGGCTAAGCGACCAGTATGGGGGGAAAAACGGGCTGGTGGTGGACTTCTTCGGCAAACCGGCATCTACCCCCAGGGGTGCAGCGGCATTCAGTGTTAAACTCGGCATGCCGATCCTCTGCGGCGTGATGATAAGGGAGAAAGGACCCTACCAGAGATTCTCCCCAAGGGCCTTTATTCTGCCGAATCCTGAACTTCCCCGGCATGAAGCTGAACTTGACGTGACGGCAAGGTACACAAAGGTACTGGAAGATGTTGTAAGGGAATATCCGGAACAGTACTGGTGGGCCCACAGAAGATGGAAAAGAACCACCGACATCTACAGGAAAAACTGAGCCGCCGTTGGGAAGGTATTGTTCAGCCGTTTTATTGCTGCTATAGTACTGGTGATCATGACTCTGGCAGGAAGGTTCTTGTAAGGAGTGGTTCCGCTATGCTGTTGGACAGACCTCTTCCTGAAAAGCCGCAGAATGCCCTTATACTTGGTGCCGGTAAATTCGGCTCGTCAGCTGCGGTAAAAATCGCAGACAGATGGCCCAGCTGCTCAATAAAGATTTCAGATATTAAAACCAGCATCGACCCTTCCCTGCCAGGCAGGCACTTCCCGGTAACAGAGGCCATGGATCTGATGAATGATTGTCTCCAGAAAGGGACACCCGACGATATAGTGGTTCCGTGCATTCCAGTCCACGCGGCATTCAACTGGGTTCTCAGTCACCTGGGTTTCTGCATTCCTGTTCCGGTGGGGCTGATGGAAGAACTCCCAGGGGCCGTTTCCGGTAAGGACAGCTGCATCTACTCTTCACTGAGTGATTTCATCTGCCCCTCAAACTGCAATGAACCAGGTGACCTGTGTCCTGTGACCAACCGGAAAAGAAAGACCCCCCTCTTCGAGATAATGTCTTCTTTAAGTGTACCTTCGTATACAACCCTTGCTGTGCGCTCGGCACAGCTTTTGCCGGGAACCGGTGCCTTCACCAGCGGAGTTCTTTTCGAGCTTCTGGACCTGGTCAGAAAAAAGAGGGGCAGGTTCCTTATCGCAACAGCCTCGAAGTGCCACGGAGTGATCCACGGGTTCACTCATTAGGAGGGGTATTCATGAAAACTGTAGTAATTGTCTTCCTGCTGCTGTCAGTTGCAACGGCTTCAGAGGGATTCAGGAACCAGGCCGTGACCATTTCCGCAGGTATTCCCGGTCTGCTATTGCCGGAACTCGGTTACGAGTATGCCTTTGACCGATCGAACAGACTGGGCGTAGCCCTGGGAACGCTGTGGATAATTCCCGAGGCAAGGATCAGCTACATAAGAATGATCAAGTCAGCTGAGCTTGCTGCCAGCTTCGGGATCGTCGGAGAGATCAGCGATGAACACTTTGGTCTGATCACCTCAGATGACCCTCCGGTTTACCTGTCGGCTACTGCAGGTTACAGGCACGAAACCGGAGGGGGTTTTATCTTCAGAATTGCCGGAGGCGCGGGTCTCTTCATGTGGGACGATGAAGATGTTACCATACCCTTCGGCCAGATAGGGATCGGCTACGGATTTTGATTGTAAATGCTTCCGGATCTCCGTAAGGCTTCAGGGCGCTTACGGCACTGCCGAGATATGCGTTTATGGCGGTGCCGTGTCCACATGCAGAATGGTTCTAACCGACTAAAACCAGGTTAATGAAAGGGGCGGCGGGATGGCCGCCCCTTTTTACTACACTTGCTCGCTTGACTCTCTTGTCACATCAGGTTCTGACGAACTTATACCTGAGCAATCGACTATGCTGAGCTGCTGGTAGCCTGCTATGGGGTCTTCCTCCCAGGCAAGGATGCCCTGTTCGGATATGGAGAACCTCCATGTCCATCCGGTTTCCTGGAAGACATATTGCTTTACCAGTTCACCGCCCATGTCGAAAACATCGAACATGGGTCTTTCAAGGGTTCCGCGCTGCACCCATATGTTGCCGTCCGGCCCTATGTCCACCTTCAGTATCATGTCCCTGTAGGGCTCCGGGTTGTAACCGGTCATACCCTGGCCGCCGCCCATCTGGTTCATGAACCCTTCCATGTAGGCCTTTTCCTCGGCGATTTCCTCTTCGGTCTTCGGAACCGGTTCCAGATCCTGAACAATGGTCATTAGTTCGGCCCCATTCGAGTACCAGCAGTGTACTTTGTACTCATCGGATTCGCAGAGGGCCATGAGGATAATGTCCTGGTTTCCCCCGAGGGTAAGCCCGAGGAGGAAGTCGTTGATCATATCGGACGCACCATTGTTGATCAGGTCGTTCAGGGACACCTCGGTGGATTCAGCCCAGAAGACGTGTCCGTAGTTTTCCTCAGCATAGGGGAAATCCACGATCCTACGGTACAGAACGAAATTCTGACCGTCGCCCTCGGCGAAATCAGGCTTGTAGGCAACGAAGTTCGTGTCTGAAACGGCTACGCACTGGAGGGGCGGGTTCTGTGCCCAGAGTGAGATCTCATCCTTGAAACCGAGGGTATCGTCGAAGACAACGTAGCCCTGTTTCAACATGTTCATTACATGGGTCTCCCCACCTATCTGAAAGAACTCCAGGGAAACCGTTGAAAGTTCACCGGGACCGTCGCCCTGGCGTGAGATCTGCCTGATGAACTGTCCATCAGGTGTGTACTCCTTCAGGCATGCCCTGCCGGGGTCCAGAACTATGATGTTCCCCGTTACCTCGCTATACTCGGCTTCTCCCAGGATACCGAAGGTGCTGGTGGAATCGCCCAGTTCCGTACCTATGGTAGTCGCTATACGCAGTGTATCAATCTCGATGCCCCGGGAAACTGCCGAGTTCTCTTCAGGCGTATCTTCGCCGCAGGCGGTGAACAGAAGCACTATGAACAGGAACGGCACGATTACCTTCATACGATCCTCCTTTTCAAGTTCGATTATTGTGTAATATCAAAGGCATCTCAGGAATGTCAAAAACCGCTGAAAACAAGTATATTGCCGATTGATGAAAGGAGCATTCCATGAAGATTTCCGTACTCGGATGCGGCAGGTGGGGCAGTTTCCATCTCTGGTATGCGGCGAAGCAGGGATTTACCGTGACAGGATGGGAACCGGCAAACAGTACCCCCTTCATGGAACTCATGGAGAAACGCTCGAACCGTTACCTCGACATTCCTGACAGTGTAAGCTTAACCACAGATATCTCAGAAGCCCTGCAGGCTGATCAGATAAACATCTCCGTTCCCGCCCAGCATTTCAGAAAACTTGCCTTCGAGCTCTCAGCCTATGACCTGAGGGATACCGATCTGGTCCTGTGCATGAAGGGTCTGGAAACGGGTTCTGGTAAAAGGCTGTCTACGGTATGCAGGGAAGAAGGGTTAACACCAAGATCCATAAGCGCCTGGGTAGGACCGGGACACCCGCAGGATTTCGTGAAAGGTGTTCCCGGCTGCATGCTCGTGGTTTCTGAAGACGATAAAGCTGCAAGCAGGATAACAAGCAGAATGGGTTCACCCCTTGTTCGTATGTACCACTCCACGGACATGATCGGATGCGAGATAGGTGCCGCGGCCAAGAACGTGGTTGGTATAGCCGCTGGAATGCTGGACGGCATGCACATGAGCGGACTCAAGGGTGCCCTCATGGCAAGGGCTCCCCAGGAAGTTGCAAGGCTTGTGAAGGCCTGTGGAGGCGACTGGCGAAGCGTTTACGGTTTATCACATCTGGGAGACTATGAGGCAACCCTTTTCTCTCCTTTCAGCAGGAACCGGGGTTATGGCGAAGCCCTTGTAAGAGGCGAAGAACTTGAAGGCCTCGCCGAGGGGGTACCCACTTCCCGGGCGATGCTTTCCCTGGCAGGGCAGTACCAGGTGGAACTTCCCATAACTTCCATGGTAAGGCATATAATAGAGAAGAAGATCGACTTGAAGACCGCAATAGGCCATCTGTTCCTTAGGCCCCAGAAGGAAGAATTCAGTGCCCTTCTTTCATAGATATCTAAGAGGAGCTTTTCTTATGCTGCTTCTAGCACCGTTTTCCGCGGAATCCACAGAGGCTGAATGCAGGTATTTCTGGTTTGTAAGAGATGGCCTGGAATCTCCGCAGCAGGTGGATGAGCTTCTGGAAAGGGCTCAGAGTGCAGGGGCAAACGGCGTGGTGGTTCAGGTGGTTGGCAGAGGTGAAGCCTACTATCATTCGGAAATACTCCCCTCAGCCGATTTCTCAGGGTATGAAGATCCCCTGGCATATGTGATCCAAAAGGCAGGGCCCATGGGTCTCGAGGTTCATGCCTGGGTAAACGCCTTCCTGGTGTGGTCATCCCCCGAACCTCCCGGATCACCGGATCATGTGTACAACTCCCATCCGGAGTGGTTTACGGCAAACCGCAGCGGCAAGAACAGCCGCGCCTATTCGAAGACAGAGGCGGAAGCCGCAGGTCTCGTCGGTGCCACCCTTTCGCCTGCCTATCCCGCTGTAAGGGAATACATAGCCGAAATAGCCGAGGAAATCGCCGTGAACTATAACGTTACCGGAATACACCTGGATTACATCAGATACCCGAACTCATCATTCGGATTCGCACCGGGGGAAACTGAGCTTTACTATCTCCAGACCGGACAGCATCCCGGGGATAGTTCCGATGACTGGAATCAGTGGAGAAGGCAGCAGGTAACCGCAACGGTTTCAACGGTGAGAGCCGTTCTACGTTCAGCGGATCCCGAGGTGCTGCTTACCTGTGCAGTGATGGCGAACCCGGTCAGTGCAGCATCCGAGTTCTCATGCGACTGGAGATACTGGATTCAGCAGGGCCTGGTGGACTATGTGTTCCCCATGGCCTACACTTCCGATCCCGAGCTTGCCGCCGGTCTCGCAGCATCAACCACTTCGGAGAATCCGGAAAGGATCATCTACGGTATAGGAGTATGGAACCAGACGGTGGCAAATGCCCTTCTGGGTGCTGAAAAGGCACTTTCTTCAGGAGCAGCTGGAATTTGTGTATTCAGTCTCAATTCACTGCCGGAAGGCGGGGAGGAAGAGCTCAGGAACATGTGGGGTTCTGGCTCCATGCCGCAGCACGGGGTATCACCTGCCATGTTCAACCGGGTGGTGCTCAGGTGAAGCTGGCGGTCCTCGCAAGCGGTTCTTCAGGGAACGCCTTTGCCGTTGAATACAACGGTAAGATGCTCTTCTTCGATGCAGGACTCAGCGGAAAACAGCATATGATAAGACTTGCGAACTCAGGGCTTCCCCCGGCTGAACCGGTGGGTTTATTCATCAGCCATGAGCACGGCGATCACGCAAAGTGTGCCGGTGTACTGGCCAGGAAATGGAAAGTGCCTGTTTTCGCAACTGACGGTACCATAAACGGTTCCGGGCTCAGGAATCAAAAACTCCACGGCCTTGAGGTTTTCTCCAATGGGGACACTGTGATAATAGGAGACTTTCATGTTGAACCATGGAGCATTGCCCACGATGCAAGGGATCCCAGCGGATTCACCATAACCGCAGGGGGAAGAAGGCTTGGTATTGCAACGGACATGGGGGAAACGGGACCAATGGTACAGAAAATGCTGGAGGGTTGCCACGGGCTTGTCTTTGAATTCAACCACGATATCGATATGCTCTGGAACGGACCGTATCCATGGCCGCTTAAGCAGCGGATCGCCTCCGGAGAGGGACATCTCTCCAACGATTCTGCTGCAGAGGCGCTTTCGGGGTTAGTGCATCCAGGGTTGAGGTTTTGTGTTGCAGCCCATCTCAGCGAAGAGAACAACACAGCGGAGAAAGCCCTGAGAGCATGTGGTGAAGCTGCCGCCGGTCGGCTTGAAGTCATAGCGGGTATGCCCTACCGGGCACTGCCCTTCATGGAAGTATAGGAGGCATTTTGTTCAGGACAATTATTCTTGCCGCGGTTCTTTTTTCGCCGTCATTGGCGGGAACCATTGAGATCGGGATCGATTGCGCCGGTGTAACGCCAATCGGCGGATGGGGCGAAAACCTCAGCAGCGGCCTTTCCGGTGAAGTGCAGTTCAACTGGCTGGTTTCGAGGAAGTTTCGGGCAGGTGTGGGAATAGAGGGAGCCACCTATGGAGACGGCAGCAGCGGAAACGCTTCTTTTTCCCAGCTGAAACCCATGGGAATTCTCTCGTTCTATCTCAGACCCCAGGGGGCTTCCTTCAACCCTGGTATAGTGGCTGCTTTCGGATACTGCAGAAGCAGGCTTTCTTCAGGCGGAGGCGTTGATCCTGCAAGCTGGGATCCCTTCTGGAGGACCGGACTGCGATGGAACTTCAGCCTGGGTTCCCCCTGGAGGGCTGGAATCGGTTTTGACCTTGAAAGTGTCATGGCGGCGGATAAGAGTGGCGACGCCTTCAAATTCACCTTCGGTGTTTCAAGGGAGGTGCAGCTGTGAAAAAATCAATAGTGATTACAAGTGCCGCTGTCCTTTTCGTTCTGGTGGCCTGTGAAAGCAATCCCCTCTACCTCAGGCTTTCATCTGACTATTTTCCTGTGTCTCCCTCGGGAGCCACCTGGGAATACGCCATGGAAGGCGGAGGAAGCAAGATAGTGACAGTGGTGGATCAGACCGTGACGGGGGAAAGACCCTGCTGGAGATTTCAGTCCGGCGCTGACTATACATACTGGATAAACGAGAACGGCAGGCTTGAAAAATACGAGGATCAAACCGTTCTGTTCAACGGATTCCAGGTACCCATATATCAGGGGTGGGTGACCATGCTCCAGTGGCCCCTTGCAGACGGCATGACAAGAAGGGATTCCGTGGGAGCCCAGGCGGTAAGCCAGGGGGTAACCCTCAGTCACACCTGGGTAAGGAACCAGACGGTAAACGGGCCGGAAATATCCCCCGATGGTCAGTGGGCAGACTGCTACAGAGTTCACCAGGAGGAAACGGTGATCAACTGGGTACAAACCGCCGGATTCGATCCTGAAACCACCATCACCGTGAGGAACATCTGGCTTGCTCCTGATGTGGGAATGGTGGCCATGGAGTCCGCGGACAGCGTTCTCACTCTTGTTTCCTTCACCGGCGGCGAGGAGTAGACCTTGACCATCCCGGTAATATTTTCCGTATCATTCGTTCTGGTTTACATCTACATAGCCTTCGGCAGCCGTTTCAGGGGTGCCGTGGTGTGGGCCGGCGCAGGTATTGCCGTTGGAGTTGCCGCCATATTCGGCCTGAGTGTGGATATAGCTGCTCTCATGCACATGGTGAACTGGAACGTCCTGCTGATATTCTCAGGTATTCTCTTCACCGCTGAGGTACTAATAGATGCTGGTGTACCGGCACATCTTGCAGGCAGAATCATTGCCATGAGCAAGAACTACGGGTGGGCGGCCCTGCTGATCTGCGGTTTGTCCAGCGTGATATCCATATTCGTGGAAAACGTGGCCACGGTGATGATAGTGGCTCCCATTGCCCTTGAAGTAAGCAAAAGGCACAAGGCAAACCCGGTTATCCTTCTCATAGGAATTGCCATAGCCTCCAACCTTCAGGGTACGGGAACCCTGGTGGGCGACCCACCTTCCATGATACTGGCTGCCAGTGAAAACATGGGTTTCAACGACTTCTTCGTAATGAACGGGAAACCGGGAATATTCTGGGCGGTCCAGCTTGGCGCCGTTGCAAGTTTTTTCATTCTGTACCACTTTCTGGGCAGGGACAAAGGAGATGTACCCAAGGTCCCCATTCCTCCCGTAGCCAGCTGGATCCCCGCATGGATACTTGCCGGGGTGATCATAGGTCTTGCGGGCATAAGCTTCTTCAGTCCGGGAATTCATCTCACCGCAGGGCTTCTCTGTATGGGAGGCGGTCTGCTGTCCCTTGTATGGTACGCTTTTTTCCGGAGGAAGCGGGGTCACCTGTTCCAAAACTGCGTTGACAGGAAAACGAGGCACGTGGTAAAGGCTTTCGATCTGGACACACTGTTTCTCCTTGCGGGAATATTCTTCATGGTTGCGGCACTGGATCACTATGGTGTTATGGAGCAGGTGGGAGAGTTCCTTGCGGGTATTGCCGGAGGCAATCCCCTGACCGCATATCTTATAATAGTAACCGGTTCACTTATCTTCAGTGCCTTTGTGGACAACGTACCCTTCGTAACCGCCATGATACCCGTAACCCATGCCATTGCAGCTTCCATGGGCCATGGAAACGGAGAACACCTCTACCTGACATTCGGTTTGCTCATAGGAAGTTGTCTGGGAGGCAACATCTCTCCCGTTGGCGCAGCGGCCAACATCGTATCTGTATCAATACTTCGCAAGAACGGCTACAAAGTGAGTTTCTGGGAATTCGTAAGGGTGGGGCTTCCATTCACTCTGGTTGCCACCGCGGCAGGAGCGGCATTCATATGGTTAGTGTGGCACCCGTGAAAGATCTGAACTTCGATTTCGCCCGGAAACCGTACAGAACGAAGGTTACTTTCCTGAACCATCCGGACATGAATCTGGAAGCAGATATTGTTTTTGTAGATGCAAAGGTGGCTTCCATCCACGGAGGTATCCTTCCGGGGGGGGTAAAAGTAATAGAAATACCCGGCGGAGAGCTGGCAAAAACACCAAAAACCCTCCAGGAAATATGGAAAAGAATGGGGGAAGCAAACCTTCGCAGGGATCAGAGAGCGCTTGTGATAGGCGGAGGGACTGTCTGTGATATCTGTGCTTTTGCCGCATCTACCTGGAAGCGGGGCATAAAACTTACCCTTGTTCCCACAACCCTTCTCTGCATGGTGGATGCTTCGCTTGGGGGGAAAACAGCGGCAAACATAGGCGGCAGGAAGAACCAGGCCGGTACGGTGTACCCTGCCGGTGAAATACTCATATGGCCGGGATTCCTTGAAACCCTTCCCAGGGAAGAATTGAACAATGGAATTGCCGAAGCGCTGAAAACCGCAGTAATAGGGAACAGGAACATAGTCCACTACCTGAAAAACGAAGACTATGCGGAATCGGTCAAACACTGTCTGATGGTAAAGGGGGGAATCGTTGCTGAAGACCTTGAGGAATCGGGCAGGAGAAAACTGCTTAATCTGGGCCACACCGCAGGGCATTGCATAGAGGCCGCCTCCAGATTCAGCATTCCCCACGGCCTTGCTGTGGCCATGGGTATTCCCGTGGCTGCAAGGATGGGGGGAAACAACGGCTTTGCAGAGGATTTCAATGAAGCTGCCCACTCACTGGGAATCAACACCCATATCCCCGGGAGTATCACGGCCCAGGACGCCATGGTACATCTGAGTGCCGACAAAAAAACCCTTTCCACGGGAAGAACCTGGATTATTCCGGAAAACTGGGAACACTGCGAAATGGTAAACATCCACCCGGATGAGGAGAGGAGACTCCTTACGGGATCATGGCGGTGAACACCGGGGAAAACGGCTCATTCTGGGATCATCTGGAAGAATTCAGAAGAAGACTGTTCATGGTTCTGGCAACGGTGGCAATCCTGGCTGCTGTTGCTTTTTTCTTCAGCGGAAGAATCGCAGGAATTGTGACAGAAACCTCCCCGGCTCCGCTGTCAGCCCTTTCTCCAGCGGAAGCCATAACGGCCCACCTGAGGCTTGCAGTTGCCGCAGGCATCATTGCCGCAAGCCCTGTTATCCTCTTCCAGATATGGAGGTTCGTGGCGCCAGGCCTTTACAGTAGCGAAAAGAAAGCGGTTGTTTCCGTAACCGCAGCAGGATCGTTCCTCTTCATTTCAGGTGCCGCCTTCGCATGGTTCATGATCAGGGAACCTGCACTGGCATTGTTCCAGAGCTTCGAAACGGGTAAGATCACAGGGTTCTGGAGTGTGTCCAGCTACATTGACTTCATCGGGACCCTGCTCCTGGTATTCGGAGCCGCTTTCCAGCTTCCTCTTGCTGTACTCTTCATTGTTAGAACAGGCATTGCAAGACCTTCAGATCTTGCACATTACAGAAGACACATCCTTGTGGGGCTTCTGGTTGTCGCAGCCATACTCACCCCGCCTGACCCTTTTACGCAGATCATGCTGACCCTGCCTTTATATATTCTTTTCGAACTGAGTCTCATTGTGGCCCGAATTGCCTTCAGAAAGGGAAAGAGTGATCAACCTGGATAATCTGATCCTGGGTTTCAAATCAGTGGAACTTGTGATCCCGGTTTACAACGAAGAGGGAATACTGGAGAAGCAGCTTCTTCCGGTTCTATCTTCCGTTCCCCGGGAATTTCGAGTGACAGTTGTGGAAAATGGTTCCACCGATTCCACCGCAGACATCCTTGAAGCCCTTCAGAGTAAATACGGGAATCTCAATGTCATTTCCCTGCCGGAGCCCAGCTATGGGAATGCTGTGAGGCATGGCCTTGAAGCTTCTGAAGCGGAGATACTCATGGTTGATGACCTTGATGTCCTGGACAGGGAATTCTGGGCCTCCGGCCTGGCACTCATGTCCGCTGGAGACGTGGATGTGGTTCAGGGATCAAAGGTTCTTGGAGGCCGAAACGACAAACGCCCATTGGTTAGAAGGGCTGCCACCAGGGTTTTGACGGGTCTTCTCAAATTGCTTCTGGGTTTTCACGGAACCGACACCCACGGCCCGAAGATCATGAAACGGGAATCGGTAGAGGGCATTTTCCCTCTTTGCGGTGACGAACCGGACCTGTATCCCTCTGAACTTGTGATTCTGGCCCAGCGAAGGAACCTTGTTATACGTGAGCTTCCCATAAGTCTGGAAGAGATTCGTCCAACCCCCCTTGCCCTGCATAAAAGAGTGCCCAGGGCACTCAGAGATCTGTTTATGCTCAGGCGTAAACTGGGCAGGAGCTGACTTCCGGGCTAACCGTTTCCCCGGCAGGCTCTGATTATTCTTTCGTGACTTCTCATGCTCAGGAAGGACTCTCTTAGATCATCGGCATCGATGGTGTCTGCGATTCTCATAAGGGACTTGTATGCCTCAGCCATGAGGGCCCTGCTCTTGCCTTCAAGCCTTTTCCGGTTCCCTGCGGCAGGGATGCGGGAGTATTTATGGTACAGGTCCGAGAGCAGAAGCCTGGTCTGTGTCAGCTCATTCATTTCGGGAAGGACAAGATCCTCGGCTTTTCTGGTCTGGTCCATTGCTTCCTTCAGATCCGCAGCATCGGGATTCGCATCTAAAAGGGTGTCTGCAAGTTTGAGCCGTGCCATAACTGTTTTTGCCGGTGCTCCCATCTGCTCGAAAACGGAGATCGATCTTCTGTGGAGCTCTGCAGCTTCCCCCGGCTTTCCAAGGTGCACAAGAACACTGCCCAGGTTGGAGAGGTTTTCCCCTTCTCCCTCTTTGTCGCCTATTTCCTCACATATCTTCAGTGCATCGAGATACAACTTCTCTGCCTCTTTGTATTCCTCGCGTTCAACGAAGATGTCTGCGATGTTCGTAAGGGCGATGCTGCCGGTGATTCTGTCTCCTATTTCTCCGGCTGTATCAAGGGCCATGTCATAGCTTTTCAAGGCCTTTTCCCAACTGCCTGTAAATCTGTGGGCATTCCCTATGCCGATCATGCTTCTGCATTGCCCCTGCCGGTTGCCTAATCTGGCATAAAGGTCATAGGCCTTCTCGGTGTATTCTATGGAAGCCTGAAAACGCCCCATGTTTCGGGTTACTATTCCCAGGTTCATCATCATTGTAGCCTGGCCGTCGATGCTTTCGAGCTTTTCAAAGAGCCTTAAGGACTTCAGGTAGTACTCATAAGCGCTTTCATTGTCACCCATGTGCCAGTGGGTAAGACCTATGTTGCAGAGAGTGTTGGCCTTCAGATTGCCCATGGATGAAACCCCGGGGACTTCAAGAGCCCTCTGAAAATGTGCCAGGGCGCTATCGTATTCACCCAGATTGCACTCCATGAGGCCCATGTTGCCCAGGGTTCTTGCCTTGGTCTGAAGATCGTTCATGGCCCCTGCAAGCATCATGGTTCTCTGCAATGTCTTTTTAGCCCCTCTGAAGTCGGACTGTCTCCACTGATTTATGCCAATGGAGATAAGCGAATGAAGGTATCCTCCCCGGTCACCCTTGTGCTGTGCTGTTTCGTAGGCTGCCTTTAGCATGGTTTCTGCATTGGCGAAATCACCTGCTTCGCTGAAAGATACACCAAGAAGAACTCTGGCCACTACAAGCTCAGAGTCCATGTCCAGAGCCTTCAGGAGGATCTTTCTGGTCTTTTTCACATCATCGAAGCTCTTTCTTTTCCTGTACAGATCCGCTGCCTGCAGGTAAAGCTCATAGGCCTGTGAACCG
Source organism: uncultured bacterium (assembly GCA_964598645.1). Classification (GTDB taxonomy): domain Bacteria; phylum Fermentibacterota; class Fermentibacteria; order Fermentibacterales; family JCC-6; genus Sabulitectum. The sequence continues at coordinate 18,981 of CAZRCS010000015.1, forward strand.
CCCTGATGGTTCTCAGCAAGGGTTTGCTGAATGCCGAAGACCTTAAGAAGACTGTCGGCCACCTTGGCCTTTATGGAAGGCAGCTCGAACCAGTTGTCGGTCCAGGAATCTGTCCATGCAAGCTTGCTCCTCTGAAGATCGTGGAGCTCAACCGAAAGCCTGAATTCCTTCTCTTCCCGGCACAGGGTTCCTGTAACCAGGAATCTCACATTGAGCCTTGAAGCTATTTCAGCTCTGGAGCTTACGGCTTTTTTCAGCTTTACCACATCGTTAAGCGGGGTAACTGCTATTCCTCCAGCGGAGGTCAGTTGCGAGATCATATCCCATGTGATTCCATTGGCGTAGTACTCATCCCCGGGCAGTCCCAGATTTTCCAGGGGCATTACAGCCACGGAAGGAACCTCTCCCGCAAGACGGATAATGGTTCCTTTTTCTTCGGAGGTTTTTCTGACGCAGGGTAGCGGGTTTTTCGCGCTGCCCTTCAGGGTGTATAGGTCTATAAGCCTGCCCAGACCCTTCAGCTGCTGAAGCCCCAGGGGGTGAACCGCCGGCTTTCGCCCTCCGCTCATTCCGTTCAGAAGCTCACCGGATATGCATATGCCGCCGGGAGGTGCCATCTTCTCAAGGCGGGATGCAACATTTACCGTGTCTCCCAGAACATCGCCGGGACGAAGGTGAACAATTCCCCGATGAATACCTATTCTGAGGCTGAAATCCTTTCCCGAAAGCCTTTCCTGAAGAGCTCTGGAACACCTTACCGCTGCCCTCGAACCTTCGAATACCGAAAGGGTGCCGTCACCCATTTCCTTTACCAGGGTTCCGGAATTGGCTTCAAGAAGGGGGATCAGGTTTTCTCTTATCAGGGAGATCATCTCAAGGGCCCTGGCTTCGTTCTTTTCCATATAAGCTGTGAAACCGGCGATGTCGGTGAACATTACAGCCAGAGTCTTCCTGGAATCAGAACTCAACAACACACCCTTTCTCAGAGGGTAACTTCCCCTTTAAGATAGAAAAAGGAGCTGCCCTTTACGACTAAACAAACGTTCACTATTTTCCTTGTGGAATTGATCAGCCGGGGAGGTGAATCTTGCAGGAACTGGGCGATAGAATAGAGATGATATGCCATTTTTCCGGTGGCAGCGTGGTTCCCTGCAGGTTCCGGTGGCAGAACAGGGTCTATCATGTGATCAGGGTTTCATCAACATGGGAAAGCCGCAGGGGAACCGTGAAGTTCTTTCACTACGTGGTTCGCACCTCCGATGACGACGTTTACGAGATACATTTCAACACCGATACCATGGGCTGGGTCATAGACTGCGAGTATTCCCATGGAGCCTGAAAGAAGGATACTTCATGTTGACATGGACGCCTTCTTCGCGTCGGTGGAGCTTCTGGGAAGGGAAGAGCTCCGGGGCAGGCCGGTTATAGTCGGCGGCGATCCCGGTTTCCGTTCGGTTGTGACCTCCTGCACCTACGAGGCCAGGAAGTTCGGTGTCCATGCGGGAATGTCTATGACCCGGGCTCTTAACCTCATACCAGGCGCGGTGGTGATCTCGGGAAGTTTTGCCCGTTACAGAACCTACAGTCACAGGGTGCTCGAGGTTCTTCTTAGTTTTTCCCCCAGAATGCATGCCGTAAGTATCGACGAAGCCTTTCTCGACCTTTCAGACACCGGAGGTTCCATGATAGAAAAGGGTAAGCAGATACAGAAGGCAGTTTTCCATGCCACGGGTCTGTGGTGCACGGTGGGCTGCGGCCCCAACCGGCTCCTGGCCAAGATGGCCTCCAACCTTTACAAGCCCAGGGGAGTGGGGCTTCTCATGCCCGATGACATGGTGAACCTTCCTGCTTCGGCCATATGGGGGATTGGCCCAAGAACCGCAGAAAAACTCGGGATGTACGGAATAGATACCATAGGCAAGCTCAGAACCCTCTCCAGATCAACCCTGAGGTCCTTAACCGGAATACAGGGGGAAGAACTCTACAGGTACGCCAGGGGCATAGACGACAAGCCGGTGAGAGAGTTCGGACACACCGAGCCGCCCAAATCCATGGGGCACGAACACACCTTCAGCGCCGATGTGCAAAGGCCCGACCAGTACATGCCTGCCCTGGCCATGGTCTGTCAGAAAACCGGCTGCAGGGCCAGAGAGGGCGGCTGGAAGGGCAGTGTTGTGACCCTTAAGTACCGGCTTCGGAACCTGAAGAGAATAACCAGAAGGAAAATACTTCCATGGCCCACCGACCAGGATCAGACCATACTCAGAGCCGCAGGGGAGATGGCAAAGGCACACATAGATGAACCTGTCAGGCTCATAGGAGTTTCCATAAGCAGTCTGGTTCCTGCGGAAACCGCCCAGCTAAGCTTTTTCCCCGAACGAACCGTGGCGCTTAACAGTGTGGCCGACAGGGTAAGGAAACGCCACGGCGAAAGGGCCCTGGTAAGCGGCAGGGCCCTTGAGTACATTCAGGGCAAAGGGTAGTTATGGATCTTTTTGAAACGAAGGCCGACAGGAAAATCCTTCCGGGAGGTGCGCAGCTGTTCCTGGGAACGTCAGGTTACAGCTTTCCCCACTGGAAGGGGGTTTTTTACCCTGACCGAATATCCGGGAAAGACTGGCTGCGGTATTACGCCATGCGGTTCAACTCCGTGGAGATAAACTCCACCTACTACGGTATTCTTTCCCCCGGGGCAACCGGCGCAATGACCGAGTCCGTTCCCCGGGGTTTCTCCTTCTCGGTGAAGCTCCATTCGTCCATGACCCACCAGAGGAATGCAGGCGTCGATGAATGGAAGGCTTTCCGGTCCATGCTTGAACCCTTCACGGAAACAGGCAGAATGGGAATGGTCCTGGCCCAGTTTCCCTGGTCGTTTCCCCTGGAGGAAGGGTCTTTCAGCTGGCTTGAAGAAGTGTCTGCAAATCTGGAGGGTTTTAAAACCGCAGTTGAGTTCCGGCATGGAAGGTGGTACGGGGAAGAAGCTATTGAAAGGGTTTTGGAAATGGGTTTTACCCCTGTATCCTTGGATCTGCCGAGCCTTGAAGGCCTCCCTGAAACAGGAATTCTCAAAGGCAGGGAAACGGTCTACCTGAGGCTTCACGGCAGGAACCGGGGCAAGTGGTGGGGGAACACCCAGGAGCGTTATGACTATCTCTACAGCAGAGGGGAACTGAGCGGGTGGGCCGAAGCACTGAGGAGCCTTTCAGAAGGCACCGGCAGCTGCTATGTTTTCTTCAACAACTGTCATATGGGCAAAGCAGCCCTTAACGCGCAGGACATGGAAAGACTCCTTTCCGGGAGCACCGGAGGTTTTTGATGAAAAAAGTGATTTTCGTTATTTCAGCATTTGCGGCAATACTGGCCTGCGACTCCACCGGGCCTTCCATCAGCAGTGATTTTCCCGCCTTCTATCTCCAGGACGTAAACACAGGCGCTCTTCCCACATCCTGCTGTTTCCTGGGCGGCAACGGCGATGTCCTGGCAAGCGCCGGCACTTATCTTTATTTCGTGGACCGCGAGGAAGCCTATGTAAGAGCCGAGGTATCCCTGGGGGTTCCCATTACCGATGTTCAGGGTTCGCCTGAAGGCGGTTACGGTCTTGCCCTGTCAGGTAACGTTCTCTATGTGGTTTCCAACGACATCTACACCATTCACAGCCAGATAGTACTTCCCCAGGTGGGCAGCTTCATAATCCCCAAACCGAATTCCACGGTGGTTTTCGTGCTATGCGCCGACGGAACTCTGGTAAAGGTGGAGACCGTGGGCTGGGCAATCACAAAGGTTGGCCAGACAGATTGCACGGACCCCGTCGCAGCAGCCCTCGGCACAAGTGGGAATTACCTGTTCGCAGCTGACAGTGACGGAACGGTCTATAAGGTATCCACTGCCGATTTTTCCACCGCGGCCCAGACAACGGTTGAGAACGGTGTTAACGGAATGTGTTCAACTCCTCTGGGTGAGGTGTTCGTATCTCCGGGCGGAGCAAGCGAGGTATGGGCCATCGACTGCGGTACCGGCCAGCATTCAAGAACCTTCTCCGTTCCCGGTTCACCAACTGCCCTTGCTGTAACGGACAGCGGCAAATACCTTTACGCAACCGTTCCCGGTTACGGGTTCGCAATAGTGAATACCACGGACAACTCAATTACAGCGGTTATAGACAGTTTCGGAGATCCGGTGGACATGGCGCTGAATACACAGAACACCAGGGCTGTGATCTGCGGTATCTCACTGATCATCCTTCAGCGCTAGGGTTTCAAGCAGGTTCAGTTTCTCGGTGTATTTCATTTTAGGTACCTTGTCGCGCAGGGCAGTGT
>CAZRCS010000016.1:0-22914 GCA_964598645.1 uncultured bacterium
GAAGACCCATCGAGAAAGTGCTTGAGAAGGGCAGGAACATTCTTGTCCAGGTAACCAAGGAACCCATAGGGACCAAGGGTGCCAGGGTTACCACAAGAATATCCATTGCAGGTCGATACGTTGTGAGCATGCCAGGTGACTCGGTTGCCGGTGTATCCAGAAAGATCACCGACAGAAAGGAACGAAGCCGTCTCAGAACCATAACCCAGGAGGTTAGAAGCGACGGATTCGGCATCATTGCGAGAACTGCAGGCATCGACAAGGACGAGGAAAGTTTCAAAACAGATGTTGAGAGAATCGTAGATAAGTGGAAGGAAATTGGTGCTCTGGCACTTAAATCCAAGGCTCCTGCCCTTCTTCATCAGGAACACGATCTGATTACCATGACCGTTCGCGACCTGGTAACCCCAGAGGTAAACTCCATAGTCTGTGACTCCAGGATAGTTGCCCGTCAGATCAAAAAGTACCTGAAGACCTTCGATCCTGCTGTAGCCGGCAAAGTTCGCTTCTACAGAGGGAAAACACCTATTTTCGACCATTACGGGCTCGAAAAGGAGATATCAGGCCTGGTTACCCGCGAGGTTCCCCTGAAGAGCGGGGGGTCCCTTGTAATAGACCATACAGAGGCTTTGGTGGCCGTGGATGTGAACACAAGAAGGTATGTGGGAAGAAAAAAACAGGAAGATACCATCCTGAAGACCAATATGGAGGCAGCCAGGGAAGTAGCCAGACAGCTCAGGCTCCGCGACCTTGGCGGCATAATAGTGATCGACTTCATAGACATGGATAACGCCAGCCATAAGGACAAAGTGGTTAACTGCCTGAGAAGCGAGCTGGGCAGGGACAGGTCACCCACAAAAACCTGTGCAGTGAGTCCAATGGGGCTTGTCGAAATGACCCGAAAAAGGGTAAGACCCAGCCTCGTTCAATCAATGTCGGGAGTATGTGAACACTGCGGCGGAACGGGAAGGATTCAGGCACCCCTCAGTGTCCTGACCAGTATCGAAAGATTTCTGGAAAGGGCTGCAAACGGAAAGAAACATACCAATCTGGTGGTTTCCGTTAACCCTGCTGTTGCGGTATATCTCATCGAAGACGACGGCAAGCGTCTGGAATACCTCACCAGCAGAAGTGACAGGCTCTCGGTTCATGTGCACGAAGATTCCAGACTCGGTCAGGCAGAATTCAAGGTGTTCTCCCTGGATACCCACGATGAGATAACGGAGTTGTATTCTCCCGGGGAAAAAGGTTGACCTGGCAGCTGTTGTCTAGTATAAGTTTGCGCTGCTTCGGCAGAGAAAATAGTAACTGAAAACAACTGATATTACTTATAAAATGGAGGTACATTTTGTACGCGATCATCAAGACCGGCGGAGTCCAGTTCAAAGTTGAACCAGGCATGAAGGTCCTCGTACCTGGTATTCCCGGTGAGGCGGGTTCTTCACATGTTTTCAATGATGTTCTTCTGGTAGCTAAAGACGACAAAGTTGTGGTGGGCCACCCCTTCATCGATGGTATCAAGGTATCTGCTAAGATCATAGAGCATACCCTCGGACCGAAGGTTACCATTTTCAAGCGGAAGAAGCGCAAGGGTTACGAAAGAAAAACCGGTCACAGACAGGACCAGACCTGGGTCGAGATAGACAAGATCTCAAAGGGCTGACGTGGCCGAGGTTCTTTCCGGTAAAGCATATGCCAAAGTTGTAAGGAAATCTATAAAAGAACGGGTTTCAGCGCTTACAGGTCCCCCTCCCGGTCTTTCCGTGATAATGGTTGGAAACGACTCGGCCAGCAGTGTTTATGTTGCATCCAAAGAGAAAGCCTGCAGAAGGGTCGGTTTTTACAGCAAAGTTATTCATTTGCCTGAAACCGTTTCCCAGGAGAAGGTTCTTCAGATCATCGAAGAGCTGAACAGTGATCCATCCATCCACGGAATTCTCGTCCAGCTTCCTGTCCCGGAGCACATTTCTCCTCAGGCTGTTGCTTCAGCGGTGATCCCGGAGAAAGATGTTGACGGGTTTCACCCTGTGAACGTGGGACGTCTCTGGAGAGGGGAAGAGGGTCTTTTCCCCTGCACTCCATCGGGTATAATCGGTCTTCTGCATCATCATGGGATTCCCCTTGAGGGGAAGAATGCGGTAGTCGTCGGAAGATCCAATATCGTCGGGAAACCAATGGCTGCCCTGCTTCTAAGGGAAAACTGCACGGTTACCATTACCCACAGCAGAACCGAAAACCTTATGCAGAAGTGCAGAGAGGCCGATATCCTCATTGCTGCCGTGGGCAGGCCACGGATGATTACCTCCGAATGGGTGGGCGAGGGCGCAGTTATAGTAGACGTTGGAATGAACAGAGACGAAAACGGAAATCTATGCGGCGACGTGGATTACGAAGACGTTGTCGATAAGTGTTCAGCCATTACCCCTGTTCCCGGGGGAGTTGGTCCCCTCACAATTGCATTTCTTCTTGAGAACACTCTTGCGGCAAGGGCTTCTTTCCTGGCCTTATAACGTACTATTATACCTAATAATGATGGGGTATTCGCAGATTGAATACCCCTGTTTCTTCTCTGCTATGAGGTTGACGGGACAATGGCTCAGATAGTATCTCTATGAATGATGATAACAATACATGGAGCATATATGACGGTGTTTTTTCTTTTGATTGCAAGCTTATCCGCTTTTGCGGATTATCCTGTGGTGGATTACCTGGAGTTTCAAGGAATCGAGTCCATATCCCAGCTGCCCCGGGAAGAGAGAAGTGCCCTTCTATTTCAGATGGAAGAAAGTTATCTCCAGTACGATAACGGTTCAGGACCTTTTACAGGTTCTTTTGTTTCCCCCGGCGGTTCCGGTCTGGTTCTGGTTGAGGTTTACAGGTCTCTCACACCTGGTGATCTCGAACTCCTTGACCGGGCAGGACTCTGGCCCGCAGGTTATTCGCCTCAGCCTGATGCCTTTGTGGCCGTCAGGAACGGAGAGTTCGATCCCGATGTTCTAACCGGTTCGGGATTCGTTCGCAGAATATCCGACTGGACTTTCTCCGACGCAGCTTCCGGAGATATTCAATGGAATGGTCCCTGGCTGGTTCAGACGGCAACTGGTTTTTTACCTGAAAACGGCGTTCCCCTTGCAGATGATTGGTGGAGCGTTCCCTCACCTCCTGAGAACGGCGCTCTAAGGGCTATCCCCGATGTGTATGTTTCAGCATCCAACCATGCTCTGAATACCCAGGCGGACGACAGTCGTGAGCTTTCCGGTTTTCCCGGTCTCTGGTCTTACTACACCGGGCTTGGAATAAGAGTAGGTGTTCTCGACACTGGAATCTGGTCTGAGCACCCGGATCTATTGGGGGCGGTGTACTCAGGTCCCCCGGATCAGGACGGTCACGGAACTGCTGTATGCGGCGTTATTGCAGCCAGGGGAGAAACGGATCTCGGCTGTGAGCACAATGGCAGCGGCGGAGCCCCTGATGCGCAGCTCTACGTAATTCAGCGCCCCTCTTCCATGACCCCTTCCCAGTTAGCAGGTTTTTTCGGAGACTTCTCGTCTAATTCATGCAGCATCGTAAACAACTCATGGGGTTTTCAGGGAAGCACATCCTACGACGGCTTCTGCCAGATCGTGGATCAGTGGGTCAGAAGCGGCGGAATTACTGTATTCAGTGCAGGAAACGATCCAGACCCGGAATCAATAACCTCACCTGGAATTGCCAGGAATGCCATCACAGTGGGAGCTGTAACCTTTATACCAGATAATGGTGAAAACTGTGTTCTCGCATCCTACAGCGGCAGAGGTCCAACGGAAGACGGCAGAATGAAGCCGGAAATTCTCGCCCCGGGAGGCGAATACTACCAGTCTACAATGCAGTACGGCGTAGCAACCACCAACGCTTTTTACGGCGGTTCATGGCTGGACGATCCCGCTGACAGGTGGCCTGGAGAGGCTTCATATACCAGGCGAACCGGAACCAGCATGTCCGCTGCTTTCGTCACTGCTGCTCTGGCCCTGTGCCAGGAGAAGTACGGTACGCTGTTCCACCCGGAAGATGCGTTTGCCTTGATAGCGGCCTGTGCAATACCCCTGAAGGGATCTGCCGGAACGGCAGAAACGGGATACGCCGATTCCGAGCACGGTTTCGGGCTTCTGGACGGTTATCATCTTCCCGGTACTTACTTCTCTGAGGAAGTCGACAGACCTCTCTGGATTAACTCCAATATCGTGGAAGGCCAGCCAGCCAGAGAATGGGTAATGTACGTACCGGCTTATACCAGCTGGATCTCAACTGGTCTGGGATACAGCGATGTAAGCTCAGCATCACCTGAATTGCAGGTTGATCTCGATCTGACACTTGTATCTCCTTCCAATGTGATTTACTCCTACAGCCTTCCCGCAGGGGTAACAGCCGAAAGTCCCGTTGAGAGGGTCGTGGTTGAAAATCCAGAGCCCGGGGCCTGGAGCGTAAGGGTTGAGGCTGAATCCTGGGCCGATCCCGGAGACCCCAGCGAAGACCAGCAGTTCACAGTGGTTACCTACCGTTATTCAAGAGATCCGGAGCTTTCCGTTACTTTCCCTTCGGATACGGTGATTTATGCTCCCCCCGGCGGGGAACTCACCATTCCTGTCTCCGTGGCAAATACAGGAGGTTACATAGCTGCAGGGGCCTGGGTTCTGCTGGATCCGCCTGATGTTTTCACCGGAGATGTGAACATTCCTTCCTTCCTTGGTAATCTTGTATACAAAAACTCTTCTGCTTCAGCTGAATTCACTCTTGAATGTCCTAACGAGCCAGGAACCCATGTTGTAAATGTCATAGCTGGCGCCGCCAACCGGGGTCTTGATGACACACAGGGACAATTCACAATTTTACTCGCATATCCCGATCTCTCAGTTTCAATTCCTTCGCCGGATATCCCGCCTCCATTCTCAGTGGGGCAGACAACCGGCTTCAGTACCGTTGTGAGTAATGATGGTGAGGGTCCTTCACCGGCTACCCGGCTCGTTTATTATCTCACCACGGATCCAGACTCGCTTTCTGAACCGGTTGTCACCTTTGACGTACCTCCGCTGGAGAGCGGTGAAACCGCATCATTCAAAGGCGGTTACAGGTTCACCTATTTCGATATTGGAAGACGTTACATGGTGGCGGTGGTTGACCCTGATTCAACTGTAACTGAGCAGGAAGAAACCAACAATCGCTCAGCCTTCGGTCCATTCACTGTTACAGGTGAATACGCCCCTCCTCAGAATCTGGTTGCGGTGAGCGGTAATAACGGATTTATCCCCCTCTCCTGGGAGCCGCCGGAGGCTGCGGCAGGAAGCAAGGGACTTTCCTCGTACAGGATCTACAGGTCGGTGAGTCCCCTTGCACCGGAACCCGAACCAATAACAGAGCTTGGCACGGACACTCTGGAATGGACTGATTCTCTGGTCGTTAACGGTATCGGTTACTACTATTGGGCTACTTGTGTCTATTCCGATCCCGGAGGCGAGAGTACGTACAGCAACATGGCCTCTGCAACCGCCCAGGGACCAACCGGCTCTCTTGGCGGAACCGTTACAGATATCTATACCGGCAGGGACCTTCCTGACATGTCAGTGTCCATTCCCGGTCTTGGAATTACCTCCATCACTGACAATATCGGTTATTATTACTTTGAAGATGTGCCGGTGGGGCCTGTACCCGTGGTGGTGGATCAGGAGCCATATCTCCTGTTTACAGACACCGCCTTCGTAGATGAGAACGTGTTCACGGATTTCAATATAGGACTCGTAAGGGATTTTTCGCCTGGAATGACTGTTATTCCCACACCATTCACTCCTAACGGTGACGGCATAAACGATACTGCGGCCTTCGTCTGGCCAGCAGCTTCCGGTGCACCTGTCGATCTTGTTCTTTACACCATCGAGGGTATTCCATTCAGGGAAATTACATCCGCAGAACCCATATGGGACGGGAATGACAATTCCGGGCAGCCGGTACCTTCAGGGGTATACATCTTTCACGCGGCGGCTCCGCAGGGGGAGGTGACAGGAACAGTATGCGTTGCAAGATAACCCTGCTCATTGTGACTCTTCTGGTCTGCACCACTGCTTCCGCGGAAGTTCTTAATCCAGGAGCGAGAGCCATGGGAATGGCAGGTGCTTTTATTCCCATTGCCGACGACGCTTGGGCATGCTGGTGGAATCCCGCCGGCCTTCTCCGATCAGGGAGAATAGTCTTTGGAGCCGAGTATACCAGCCTCTACCCGAACATGGATCTCAATACAATTGATCTTGGTGCAGCAGCATATGTTCAGCCCATTACCAGGTTTGCCGCCTTCGGAATGGGAGCTGAATTCCTCAGTGCTTCAGATCAGTGTACCCAGGGCGAGGGTCTTCTCTCATTCGCTTTCAGACCCGGTATTTTCCCCATATCCTTCGGTATTACAGGCGGTTATGTGTTCAGGGACTATGTGGATAACGAGTTCACTTCCTATGATCCTCTTTTCTCAGGCGGCCTCAGGACCAGGGGTATTTCTCTGGATGCAGGTTTTCAGGCTGAACTGGGAAGAAAGGTTACCTTTGCCGGAGTTGCCAGGAACATTCTTCAGCCTGATCTGGGAATAGGCGAGGAAGATGCTGAACCACTTGAACTCTCCCTTGGCTTTGCGTTTTATCCCAGATTTGTTACCCCTGTAATCCAGGCTGACTGGAGCATGGATGATATCGACGGCACCAAAGACATCGATATTGCTCTCGGTCTTGAGAAATGGATAGGCGCAGCAGAGAACTGGGGACTGAGAACAGGGTTTCGTACCAGGGCCCTTGGATCCGCCTCCGAGTTTACGGCAGGTTTATCAGCCCGGTACGAAGGATCGATTCCGTTGTCCTTCGACTACGGCTTTGCACTTCCCCTGAACGATCTCCAGTCCACCTGGGGCAGGCACAGGGCAGGGCTCACCTTCAGACTGGGCGGAACTCAGTGGCTTGAAGAAGAGCCCAGGGTTCCCCTGCCTCCCCTTGTTGACAGAATGACCTGGCAAACCGGGACGGACCTCACTGAATTCAGTCTTTGGGCCAACAGGGATGTCCAGCATGACTCTCTTACCGTTGCACAGTACGACCAGATACCTCTCAACAGTACACTGAAACTCGACCCTGGACAGATTCTTTTTGCTTACTTCCCCTCCAGGGCCACATTCATCGAAGAGGATATCAGGGACCTGACGGCAGGATTCAGGGTTCCCAGATATTGGCTGGAGCAGAATAATCTGGAACTCAGGCTGCTCAGGCTCTTCAGAGTGAACGATGACAATACTCTGGAGAGAATGCCCAGTGCACTGGTAGATGAGGACGAGGGTTATTACTATTTCGAGGCTACAGTGGATAAAATCGGGGATTTCATGATTACCTCCAGGCATGCCGAACTTGTGATGGTGGAACCTGAAACGGTGTATGGTTCCGTGGACAGCGTGGACATCATCGAGGCCAGCCTCAGCTTCAGGGTGAGCAAGGTATGGATGGATCAGAACAGAATAGATCCCTCAACCCTGGGCCTTACCCGCGTCAGGGGTGGTATTCCCCTTGATGTGAACTGCAGGCAGATCAACGAAGACTTGAACTATCTCTATTATGAAACCGATCCCATAAATCTTTTCCAGTTCATGATAGTAGCCCGTGAGAGAGAAGGGCTTTCGATGTCCACCATCTACTTCGACAATGCAATTGCTGAAATAAGGGACGATCAATATCCTGATCTCGACCGGATAGTGCAGACACTGAAGAACAACCCCGGGGTTTTCGTATCCGTGGAAGGTCATGCTGACAGTGACGGAACCTTTGGTTTCAATGATGGTCTTTCAAAGGAAAGGGCCCTTAACGTAGCTGAATATCTGGAAACTCAGCTGTCAGGGTACAACATAGAGATCGAACCTACCTGGTTCGGTGAAAGGCGGCCTGCTGCCGCAAACGATGACGAATCCGGGAGATCCCTCAACAGAAGGGTTGAGATAGTCATCCTTAGAAGATGACCGGGGAAGGGGCCTGATACCATATGGATGCCACATCGATAATTCTGCTCATTGGTCTGGTGAGTTTCTGGGGGGCAATAGGGATTGCTGCAGGTTTTCTTTTCAGATTCAGGAAAACCCTTGATGCAGTTGAAGCTTCCCTGGCTCAGGTTCAGTCTGACCTGGCCGAATTGACCCCCGCATTGGCTTCAGCCATGCAGGAGGTGGAAAAAACCGGCCAGGAGGTAGGCCAGACAGCCGCAGAGGTCAGAGTTCTTACCAGAAGGGTTAATGCTGGATCCGCTCCAGCAGTTATCGGAGGCGCCGTCACTTATCTTCCGGCTGCAATTGGTGTTCTCAATTTGATAAAACCGCTTTTTTCCAGAAGAAGGAAACGATGAAAAGGCTGATCTGGCTGCTGCCTCTGGTCATTCTTGCATGCAGGCAGGAATCCCTGGGACCACTGAACGGAATACTTGTGGTTTACAGTAGTTCACTGGCCGATTTCATTGATGAAGGCGGTCTTGATGCGCTCCATCTCGTTGTGGAAACCGTTGATACCGAGCAGGTGTTCAGTTTTGCATTTGCCGATCTTTCAGAGTTCGAGGGTACTCTCAGAGAAAGAAGGACCATCCTTCTTCTGCTTTCACCTGAAGACATCGGGGAGATACCTGAAAACCTTGAACAACAGGCTTCCTCCATCTATTACGGAGAGAACGTATGGGCTCTTAATCAGAGAGTATTCGCCGTTGTCACCAGTGGAGGATCTGCGCTTCCCGAGGAACTTCCTGAAGCCCTCCTTGATGCATATGAATCTCAGATGGAAGGTTACCTCTATCGAAGCTTCGTCAGTACCTCAATGACGTCGCAGGAAAGAATCGACAGCCTGAGTTCTGCTCTTGGTTTTTCAATGGATGTCCCCAAGTCATACGGTACCCACAAGTGGATGCCGACAGACCGTTTCGTGCAGTACCAGAGGCAGCCAGATGACGAATGCCTCCTTCTTTTCAGTATGAATGTGATTCGTTCCGGTGCGGATCTTTCTCCTGAAAACGCCATGCTTGCAAGGGAAGCCATGGCAAGAACATACTTTTACGATGCCGCAGAAGACTCGGTGGACAGGGCAAGAACCCGTTATGAACCCTGTACCCTGGGCGGTATTGAAGGGATTCAGCTCACGGGTGTCTGGCGTAATCCCGAATTCCTGAATGCAGGTGCATTTACCAGCAGGGTGCTCGATGCAGGGGATGAGTGGTATATTCTCGACATTGAAGTTTATAATCCGGGACACGCGAAGGAACCGTACCTTCGCGAGGGTTGGATTATTATGAATACTTTCCGTAGGGAGTAGATAATGCCGAACAACGAAAACGAAATACAGGAGCTGTACCAGGACTGGCTTTCGAATCCATCTCCTGCGATCTGTGTTCGGCTTGCCGGTAAACTGCGCAGATCGAACAGGAGCTCCGAGGCCATGGACGTGGCCAGAAAAGGTCTTGAAGACTGGCCTGAAAACATCTCGGTTAACGTTATTTTTGGGCGCTGTGCACTTGATGAGAAGCTTTATGAAGATGCCATGAAGGTGTTTGAAAAGGTTATCTCCATTGATCCGCTTAACCTCATTGCCATCAAGAGTCTTGCCGAACTCAATTTTGAGAACGGTAACTGGAACAGATCAATAGAACTTTTTGAGGAGTACCTTTTCGAGTATCCAGGTGATCCCGAGATCGAGGAAATGCTGGAGAAAGCCAGGAAGAAGAAGGAAAATGCCCAGAGGGAAGCCAGGGTCACCGGTCAGGATATCAAATATCCGGAGACCGGTCGTATGGCATCGATCCTGGCCGCACAGAATAACGGCATTTCTAAGGATAGGGCTCCTGAGGACCGGCAGCAGGAACAGTCTGATGGATCTGAAGGAGAACAGGAGCGAAGACCGGAGAATCTTGACAGGGCTCCAAGGAGTTTGTTCGATTTGTTTACCCCGGATGAATGTGAAGAGCTGGGTCTGTCCACCTACGACAAATGATTAACATCGCTGTACTTAACGGGCCAAATCTCGCAACTCTCGGTAACCGGGAGCCTGAGATTTACGGCAGGGAAACAAATTCAGAAATAAAGAAGCATCTCAGTGATTTAGCTGGGGAACTCGGCTGTACTATCACCTTTGAACAGCACGATACCCAGGGTGATCTATCAGCTGCGGTGAACAGATTATCCGCTGTTTCAGATGGGCTGGTGATCAATCCAGGTGGTTATTCCCATACATCTGTGGCGGTCATGGATGCTATGAGGGCCTTTCATGGTCCGGTGGTGGAGGTTCATATCTCCCAGATTCACAGAAGGGAACCCTTCAGGCACAGGATGCTCACCGCGCAGGGTGCTGATGCAGTCATATCCGGTGCAGGAACAAGGGGCTATTTATCAGCAATTGAAATAATACTGGAACTCCTTCGGAGGTAGAGTTAATGGCTACATCAAATGACTTTAGAAGAGGAATGGTACTTGAAATCGATGGCAGGTACTATTCTATAATGGAATTTCAGCATGTGAATCCCGGGAAGGGTGCAGCATTCGTCAGATCAAAGCTGAAGGATGTTCTCCAGGGCAAGGTTCTGGAAAAGACCTGGCGCGCAGGTGAGAAGGTAAACGAAATACGATTGGAGCGAAGGGTATTTCAGCTCCTGTACCATACGGATGACATGTACACTGTAATGGACCCGTCCACCTATGAACAGATTGACCTTTCAGCAGAGCTGGTGGGTGATGCAGCCAGTTTTCTCATAGATAACAGTGATATCGATGTGCTCTTCGTGGGGAACAAACCCATCATGGTTGAGCCCCCGAATTTCGTAGAGCTTCTCATCACCAAATCAGATCCAGGTGTCAAAGGAGACACTTCCACAGGAGGCACCAAACCGGCAACCCTTGAGACCGGCGTGGTGGTTCAGGTTCCCCTCTTCGTTAAAGAAGGGGAAAGGATAAGGGTGGATACGAGAACCGGAGAGTATATGGAGAGAGCTAAAGGCTAATAATACTCGTAGAGGGCTTCTATGTAACCATCCTGCCAGGATCTTGCTCTCCATATGTGTCCCCTGGGGATGTGAAGGAAAATCGCAAGAGCAATCTCTCTACCGCTTTGAGCGGTGAGTATGCCTGAGATGGTACAGGTATCGTTCAATGAGCCGGTTTTTCCCCTGAAAGCCCCTGCAGGTATTCCTGTTATTCGGGATGCAAGTGTGCCGTCTCTGCCGTTAACCGGGAAACACGCCATGAACTCTGGACCGTATTCAAGTGATGATGACCCTGCCTGGAAAACAGCGGCGAGCTGCACCGGAGCAAGCAGATTCAATCTGGAAAGACCGGAACCGTCAGCGAGCTGCCAGCCGGTGACCCCGGGACATATGCTGTCGAGAAGGGCTCCGGACACGTCGCATCCGGATCTTGTTGATCCGGCTATACCGGTAACTTCCCCTGCAGTGGTTCGAAGTATCTGCTCTGCCACCATGTTTCTGCTCCATTTGTTCATGGAACCGAGAATCATCCAAAGCGGGTCAGAATACATCACCGACGTTCTAAGCTGAGTGGAAGTATCACTGCTTCCGTTGTATATCCCCCTGTAAACCGTGTTGATCCCCTGCTCCGACAGCTCATTCTCAAGGAAAAGGGTCAGTTCTACAGGAGCGCCGGCAAAGGGCTTATAGATTATCTCCCGGGTGCCTCTCTTTATTGTTCCGGATATGGTTATCTCCGGTGACCCGGTATCCCAGTTTCCTCCTGATACGTTAACAGCAGTCGAACTCCCGGCGGAAAGGGCAGTACTATGGATGATCAGTGAAGGCAGCCTGGGATAAGTATAGACCCTGATGGGATCCTCAACGGCGGATATTATTATCTCAAGAACGTTATCACCAATACACAGAGGTTCAACAGGGGGGCAGTATGTTCTGTTCCAGTCATTTTCATCCCAGCCGGGCAGATGCTGTTCTCCTTCGATTGCGCTTATGTCAAGATAGAGGCTCCAGCAGGAATGATAAGGAATGATAGCTGCCGTTTCCATGGCGGTTCTTGTGACGTCCTCTGCAGAGAGAAGGGGAGCCCCGGATCCTCTCAATACCAGATCAAAAGAGGCTGTGTCAGCAATTACAGCGGTATTATAGAGATACTCGGGCCCCAGGTATTCCAGGGCTGCAAGAGTGGTTACCGCCTTTACGGTGCTGGCGGGCCTGAAGGGTTCGTATCCGTTGATGTTTATAAGTTCAACTCCTGTAACGGCATCCATTGCATAAGTGCCCAGTTGCCATGTGCCTGGTATCTCAGGAACACCCGGCTGCAGGCATAGAACTGCCAGTAATGGGATCAAAGAAACCTCCTCCTGCAGTTGACATTTCTCTCTCAGACCATAACAATAATGCTCTCAGGTAAACATGTAAAACAGAAAAAATGGAATGGAGAATGAGATGAGAAACCTGTTTTTCACAGCAATGCTTTTGGCCGTTCTGTCCTGCGGGTCCGAACCCGTTCCGGGAGAACCTGGTGCGGTGATTACAGTTCAGGGCAGGTCGGTTCTTGCAGACGATGTAATCAGTAATTTCGAACTTCACAGGGGCGATTCAATGGCAGTGAACGTTCTCAGGGACAACATTCTTGCCAGGGAACTCTTCCTGGCCCATGCACGTGAACTGGGGTATGGGGATGACAGAGAAGTTCAGCGTCTGGTTCATGAGAGAAGAAGAGAGATACTCCAGGGAGCCTGGCTTTCCAGTGAGCTTGACAAAGTTTCTCTTCCCGACGGTACCGTAAGAGATTTCTGTAACAAACTGGGTACGGGAGTTAACTATACAGCCCTTTCTCTGCAGGACAGCCTCTTAATGGACAGTATCGCAGCCCTGGTTTACGGCGGGGAAGACCTTTCCCGTCTGGCAGCGGAGTTCGGCATGGATCCCGTTACAAGAAACTCGGCAGGTAAAATCCGGATTACGGACAGGCTCTATGCCAATCTCATGGATCTGGATCACCTGACTGATCTTATCCCAGGAAGTATCACAGGACCATTCTCAGTTCCCATAGGGTACAGAATCATTCAAGTGGATTCTGTCTGGACATATGACCCTGAACCCTTCGAAGTTGACTCTCAGAGAATTGGATCAATGCTTCTGGCAAGACATCGTGAGATCAGGAAGCAGTTCGTGGAAGACAGCCTGAAAACCGCCAACAACGTAACCGTTGATCCGGAAGTTATCCATATGATTGCAGAAAGAGGTGACGGCTCTGCATTCGTTCCCTTTGATGATCAAGAGTATTCACTGATTGCTGTCTCATGGGATGGCGGCTCAAGGGACGTTTATTCTGTTACAAGGAATATCGTTAGTCTTCCCGGTTACCTTCCCAGGGAAACACAGAATCCTGTCTGGCTGGCTGATTACGCAGAAAGACTGGCCATGTTCGACATTGAAATGGAGCTGGCGCTCCAGGCTGGTCTGGACACTGTGGAAAACACTGCCAGGCAGCTGGAAGTGAAGGAGCTGGAGACTCTTCTGGATTACTACTATGAACAGAGGATTGCCCCCTTACTTCAGCCTGATTCCGTCCTGATGCAAGAGGTATACATGGAGTTGAGGGATGAGAATCCCGTAATTGAATCACGAGTTTTCAACGTTCTTTTCCTGGCAGGTGCAGACAAAATCGACAGCGCCAGAAACATAATGGAGTCCGGCGGTGATATGATTGAGAACTCAGGAAACTTCGAGGTTTTTCCACCCATTCTTGCCGATGGCGAGGAGTACGTCACAGTGCCCATTACAAGGGCTATGGTTCCAGAGACAGATCGTGAGAATTTATTCAGTCTGGAAGTCGGTGAAGAAACACTGATTGCACTGAACGACACCACTTCACTCTGGTTCAGACTGTTGAGCGTGAATCCGGAACACACTCCTGAATTCGAGGAAATCAGGGATCTTGTTTTCTCCACTGCTGAGCAGCGTCTGGAAATGGAAGTAATCGGAGGGCTTGTAGACAGCCTGGAAGCTGTTTATCATCCTTATGTGGATTATGAATTTTTCAAGGAATTCTACATTCCAGCCGAGCCTGATACAGCTTCAGCAGCTGGTGAGGCACAGGAGGTAACCGATGCGCTGTAGAAGTTGTGGTCATGACAACCCCGGCCGGAGCACAGGCAGATGCGATAACTGCGGTTTCAAACTGGAAAACCAGAATCTCCCAATGAAAGAACTGCGATCGGCTTTGAAGGATCCCCTTGAAAGCAGGGGACCTGACAGATGTGACAATCCCCCAGAACTGGTACCAAGGAAGAAAAATCACGCAGGTTTCCTTGGGCTTGTGATTTTTCTGGTCGGGGCAGTCATCTCTGTTTACATTGTAAGCAGTTTCGACCGTGCGGTATACGAACCCGAAGTCGACCTTGCCGATCTGGCCTTAATCGAAGAGGAAACTCCCCTTGACTCCCTTCCAATAATGCTGGGAACCGATATCGTATATGTGTTCAACGCCGAGGGAACCGCTGCTTCCCCAAGGACGAATGTCGACCTGGCTCTCATTCCAGAAGGAACCAGGGTATCTTTCCTTGCATCAGGCGCATTGTCTATCCAGCCAGTGGTTAACTACATGCAGCAGAAAATTAACGGTTCTGATTTCCGATACCTTTCAACAGACTCTCTGTTTGCCTGGGTGGATTCCACGGAAACAGCCTATCTGTCGGTTCCGGTTTTGAAACCGGTACCCTCCCCGGAGCAGGACTCAACGGCGATTCAGCCTGTCGATCTGAAAATACTCTTCACCGAAGAATGGCTTCGTTTCATGGTTGATGAGTACAACACTGATATCGTAGAGCCTGCGGATGGATATGCATTTAATCAGCGGGCTTTTACAAGGCTTCTTGACCAGGCGGAAAGAACCATTGCCAGAAGGAATACCGAAGGCAGACCGGTGCACATCACTCTTCTCTTCCCGGGAACATCAACGCTGCTGGAGGCTGTGGACATGGCAGAATCCGTGTCTGCTTACACTGATACCCTGGGTTATGAGGGATTCCATATCAAGTGGGTTAATGTCACCGATTAATAATTCACCCGAGGAGAGATTCGCAGGAACCATTAAGTTCCCGACGATCTCTTCCTCGGGTTCATTTTCTCTGGAACCATTCCATGAAATGCGGGAGTATTCCATTTCAACGTGGCCCGCGGTTTTCTCTATCATGAAGATGGAAATACATGGCGGGGCTTCCATTCTTCTGGAATGGCAGGGGCGTTCACCTGATTCCAGACCCCTTCTGCTTACCGCACATCAGGACGTGGTCCCGGCAGGAGAGGATTGGTCCTTCGATCCGTTTTCCGGTGAAATAAGGGGTGGATCGATTCTCGGCAGGGGAACCATCGACTATAAATGCGGTTTTGCGGGAATGCTCGAAGCCTGTGAAGTACTTATCGGAAATGGTTTTGTGCCTGAAAGAACCGTGTTGCTCGCCTTTGGCCACGACGAGGAAATTGGAGGGCTGAACGGTGCAAAGGTGATTACCGACAGTCTTCTCCAACGGGGAGTTTCATGTTCCAGCGTTCTGGATGAGGGCGGTTATGTTTACACCGATCCACAGGGAGAGGAAAAAGCAGTAATAGCCACCGCCGAAAAGGGGTATGCAACTTTTCAACTTACCTCTTCCGCTGTTCAGGGGCATTCTTCAGTTCCTCCGGAAAGAACGGCAATTGGAGTTCTCGCCAGGGCTTTGTGCGTTCTTGAGAAACTTCAGATCATCGATCCCCCATGTCCGCCGGAGTTCCAGGGAGCACCGTTCACTGGAACCACAATTGCCCCCACTGTGATAAACGGAGGCTGCAAGGAAAACGTCCTGCCCGGAAGTGCAACGGCTCTTGTGAACACCAGACCGGCCCCCCTTTCATCGGTTAATATTGTCCGGGAGCAGATAGCCTCGGCCCTTCAGCCGCTGAATGTGAAGGTTGAACTCAGTATGAATCCAAGTGTCTCGGAGCCGTCCGGCTTTTCCAGACTTACCACCTCTGACTACCTGAATCTCAGGGAAGCTGTCACCAGTGTACTTGGCGATTCCCTTCCGGTGATTCCCGGAGTGTTTCCCGCGGCAACAGATTCCCGGAGGTACAAGGCTGTGGCTGAAGAAACCTACAGGTTCATGCCTGTTCACCTCGGGGCAAAGGGTCTTGCCCTTCTTCATTCCGTTGATGAGAGTATAACGGTGGTCGACTACCTGAACTGTGTGAGGTTCTATGCAGAATATATCTCCAGGGCAGCAGGGCAACTCTAAGACCGCACGAAGAACAGGCTTGGTCTGTCTTTCAGTAAACTGCTGTCTTACCTTAATCAAGGGTTTTGCAGGCATTGCTTCCGGAAGCAGAGCCCTGACTGCTGATGCTTTTCACAGTCTGTCTGATCTCACCACGGATATTGCCGTGGTTGTAGGTGCCAGATTCTGGAGTAGACCCCCCGATGACACTCACCCTCTGGGGCACAGTGGTATCGAAACAGCAGTTGCCATGTTCATAGGAATCATGCTGATAGCTGCCGGTGCAGGCATAGGCTATGATTCGGTTAAAGCTCTTGCCTCTGTTCAGACGGTTCAGGCACCCGGTTTGCCTGCTGTTGCCGTTGCTGCTCTATCCATTGCGGTAAAGGAAGTTCTCTACAGGTGGACCCTGAAGAAAAGCAGAGAGATAAGATCAGCTGCTCTGGCTGCAAATGCAAGACACAACAGAAGTGATGCTCTTAGTTCCATTCCGGTTCTGCTTGCTGTTACAGCATCGGTGATCTCTCCGAAACTGGCATTCATAGACGGTCTTGCCGGAGCTGTAGTCTCAGTATTCATAGTCATTTCAGGACTGGAAGTACTGGGGCCATGTCTTCAGCAGATGCTGAACGCGGCTCCTTCCAAAGAACTTGTGGAGAAAATTAAGGAAACTGTTCTCGGTATCGAAGGAGTTACCGGTTTTCACGATCTTAGGGCAAGAATGCAGACCGGAGGTGTATTCGTAGACCTTCATTTGCAGGTGGAGGGGAAGATACAGGTTGAAAAGGCTTTTCTTATTGCCCGGAAGGTGGAGGAAGCCATTAAGGATCTGGATCCTTCAATACTGGATGTAATTGCAAGGGTTGAACCCTGGGCCCCGTGCGGAGATGCGGACAGGTGTTTTCATGACTTTTAGTTGCAGAATATACATTTGCCTGATATGTTGCTCTAAAGACTGGAAAGAGGTTTAGGATGGACTTTAAAGTTTGCAGCAGTAGTTTCTCTGAAGGCGACTATCTCCCTGCATGGTATTGTGGCGATTGTCTGAACGCTTCTCCTCCCCTGGGCTGGGACGGAGAGCCTGAGCGAACAGTTTCACTTGCCATTATCTGCAGATCCTCAGCCGGCAATGTTCACTGGCTTTTGTGGAACGTTCCAAACACACTGAAAACTATCTACGGGAAGCAGCCCCCTGAGACAAAGCTGCCAGACGGCTCTATGCAGGGGATCAACGATTTTGGTAATGTCGGCTGGACAGGACCTTCCGGGATGAAGGAAGGCATGAGCATAAAAGTTACTCTTTATGCCCTGGACAGAATGCTGGATTTTGCAGATCCGGGCGTAAATGCAGAAAAACTGATGGCGTCCATGAAGGGACACATACTGGGTGAGACTTCTCTGACCTGTGCCTGTTCATAAATATCTGCCTTCCCCCGGTGCCCTTGCAGGGCATTGGGATCTGAATGAAGAAATAGTATTTCTCAACCACGGCTCCTTTGGAGCCTGTCCTTCCGCTGTACTCAAACACAGAGAGATGCTTCTGCGTAGGGCAGAGAGAGACCCCATGGAATTTCTTCTGGAGTTTCATCAGCCCTTGAAGAGGGAACTGACTGCTTTACTGGAGAGTTTCACAGGAGCACAGCCGGGTTCAATTGTTATGGTGGCGAATGCTACCACCGGGATCAATACCATTCTCAGAAATTTACCTGTGGAACCTGGAGATTCAATTCTTGTAACCGATCAGGAGTACTTCTCTTCAGCGAACGCCCTGGAAATTCTTGCCGATGACCTGGGATTGTCCGTTGTCAAAGTCCATATTCCATGGCCGGTGAAACCGGATACTCTACTGGAGTCATTCGAAAGGGCATTGAAGCCTGGTGTCAGGTATGCCCTCGTGGATCATATAGTCAGCTCCAGCGGAGTAGTGATGCCCCTGAAAGAAATCATTGAGCTGCTTGGAAGCAGGGGTATTGAGACCATAGTTGACGGCGCCCATGGACCCGGCCAGATTCCTCTTGATCTTTCAAAACTGGGCTGTATGGCTTACACAGGCAACTGTCACAAGTGGATGGGAAGCCCCCGTTCAGCGGCTCTGCTCTATGTACGGCCTGACTTTCAGGCAGGTTTCAGGCCTCTGGTGATCAGTCATCTCCCAGGGGAATTCAGCACCGATCTTTCAGACTTCCAGCTCTTCTTTGCCTGGAATGGTACACCGGATCCCACCCCCGAGCTTTCCGTTACTTATGCCATGGACTTCATGCAGGGGCTTCTCCCCGGAGGATGGGGACAGATAATGGAGCAGAACAGAGGACTTGCTCTCAAAGCCAGAGATCTCATTTGCACCGAACTGGGAACGGAACCACCATGCCCTGAATCAATGGTGGGCTCAATGGCATCTGTAACCCTCCCCGGTGAGATTCCCCTGGCGGGCAGGTCTCTTCACTGGGTGGACCCCCTTCAAAGAACCCTTCGTGACCGGTACGGTATCGTGATTCCGGTTACCAGAATAGGTTCCGCAAGGCTTCTTCGTGTTTCCTCCCAGCTTTACAATTCTGAAGAGCAGTATAAATACCTTGCTTATTCTCTTCGAAAGATTTATACCGGGTAGTTTCCAAACCTGCCGGCCAGTCTCTATATTAAAGCGGAGAAGAAAGGATTCAGCTTGATATATCTAGACAATGCATCAACGTCGTGGCCGAAACCTGAATCTGTGGTGGAGGCTGTTTCCGGATTTATCAGGAACATTGGCGCAAGCCCCGCCAGGGGAAACTGTACTGCCGCCATGGATGCCATGGGAGTGGTTCTGGACTGCAGAGAAGCAGTGGCAGAGTTCTTCGGCTCCGGGAATCCCATGAATGTTGTTTTTTCGCATAATGTAACATGGGCCATTAACATGGTTCTTCATGGAATGCTCAGGTCAGGGGACAAGGTCATAACCACCACCATGGAGCACAACGCAGTTACAAGACCACTGAGTGACTTGAGAGACCAAGGGGTAGAAGTCATTTTCAGCAGATGCAATCAGCTTGGGGATCTCTACATCGATGATTTCAAGGCTAAGATCGAAGGATGCAAGATTGCTGTGATCAACCACGGCTCGAACGTCACAGGAACCGTTCAGAACATAAGGGAAATAGCCTCTATCTGCCGGGCTTTCGGAACCGTTCTTCTCGTTGACGCAGCCCAGAGTGCGGGGATTGTGCCTATCAGACTCGATTCGGGAGCTGACATAATAGCTTTTACAGGTCACAAGGGTCTTCTCGGGGTTCCAGGCACCGGCGGGCTGGTCTTTGCCGAAGATTTCGATACCGGTAAAGTTCACACCCTGGCCCAGGGAGGTACAGGCAGTCTATCTGAAGAGACAAGGCAGCCGGATTTCATGCCTGACAAGTTCGAAGCGGGAACCATGAACGGCCCCGGACTTGCAGGTCTTCTCGCAGGAATCAAGTACGTTGACGATCTTGGTCTTGACGAGATCTATCGAAGAAAGATGATAGTTGCAGGAAGACTTGCGGAAGGCATCAGGGAAATAGATGGCGCTAAGGTTTACAAACCAGCTGATGGAGACCCATGGACAGCAGTAGTATCCTTCACTCTTAAAAACAGCTGTACTGCGGCTATCGCCCACTATCTGGCCTCAGAGCACGACATCTGCTGCAGACACGGCTTTCACTGTGCTTCCT
This sequence comes from uncultured bacterium, assembly GCA_964598645.1. GTDB lineage: Bacteria > Fermentibacterota > Fermentibacteria > Fermentibacterales > JCC-6 > Sabulitectum. The sequence goes on from CAZRCS010000016.1 coordinate 19,943, forward strand.
GTGCCCACAGAACCATAGGCACCTTCCCCGGTGGTACGGTTAGACTCAGTCCAGGCATTTTTTCCACCATGGAAGATATCGAGAAAACCCTGAATGCAGTAAGGATGTTCAGTGAGTGACCATTTATACGTCATATTTAAAAGCATGACCCATGTTCTTACTGCAGAACGGGCTGCCCGGAAGCAGGGGATTTCCTGCAGAATGGTTCCAATTCCAAGGAATTTGTCAACGGACTGCGGAATGTGCATTTCCATCAGGGCGGAAGACAGCGAAACCTTCCTGGAGATAATTGAAAAAAAGGGGCTTTCTCCCGAGAGGGTGGAGGAACACAGTGGTCCGGGCCCTGGAAGCAGATGCTATTCCGGCTGATTACTCGAGGTACATGAGTACTTTATCAGAGTCGGCGAATTCCTGAAGTTTGTCTATTGCCCTGTTCTTTAGCTGTCTGACCCTTTCCCTGCTGATACCCATGGTTCTTCCTATCTCGGCAAGTGTGTGTCTGCGGTTTGTGCTAAGGCCGAAGAAAAGGCTGATTATGGTTTTTTCCCTCATGTCCAGAGCGGAAAGCATTTCGTGAACACTGCTTTTCAGTGAATCGTCAGCCACCGACTTTTCCGGTGCTTCATCTTTATCGGAAGACATCATCTCCTGGAAGGTTTTCTCGCTTCCGTCATAAACCGGTCGGTCAAGGGAGAGGTGGGTACTGTGGATTGAAAGCATCCCTTCGATGTTCTTTCTGGGTACGTCGAGTTTGCCTGCGATCTCAGACGCCGAAGGTGCTCTGCCGAGGGAATGTCCCAGTTCCCTGGTGGCCCTTCCCATTCTGTACAGCTCGTTAACTCTGTTCAGTGGCAGTCTGACAATACGTGAGTTTTCGGCCAGCGTCTGCAGTATTGCCTGTCTTATCCACCATACTGCATAGGTAATGAACCTGCATCCCCGATTCTCATCGAAACCTCTTGCCGCCCTGATCAACCCCACATTACCCTCGCTGATCAGGTCTTCCAGAGCGACTCCCTGGTTGGCGTACTGTTTTGCGATACTGACCACGAAGCGGAGGTTTGCTTCTACAAGGATCTCCTGAGCTTCGTTGTCTTGCTTTTTTATCCTTCTGGCAAGGTCAGCTTCTTCTTCGGAAGTCAATGATTCTTTAGAGCCAATTTCCCGTAAGTAAAGTTCTAACGATTTGCCTTCTACCCTGCGAATACCCAAAGTATCACGTCCTTCGCCTTTTCAAGGCTGACAATTGCTAAGTTATTACAATATCAACCATTACTATCTGCGAAGACAAAACACCATTGTCAAGTGCTGAAAAAAACGGGCCGGGATGAACCCGGCCCGAACAGAATTGAAGCGGATCAGTTGAAAAACACCTTGACGCTTGCCCAGGTGTTGCGCTGTATGTGTACGTCGGTGTCGTAGTAGGTGCGAAAGGCAAAGTCAAAACCGGTATAGGGCACATAACCACCGTTTGCGAAGACACAGCCGTTTGCGTAGGGATTGCTGGTATCACCGGAGATCCCCAGAGTTGTGTTGCCGGTGAAAACGAGGTAATAGGTATTTGAAGGTACAATATCGATGGTTGTCCAGAAGACATCCACCCAGCTGCCTGCAAAACCTTGAGCACTTGCTTCCGCCAGCATAGTGCCGCCGGCATTGGGAAGATTATCCCAGAGCTGGATAGTAACACTGCCGGAAGTGCCGACTCCGGCCTGGAGCAGAATACCGGCACCGGAGATGTTATCGTTGGTCTGTTGGAATGTTTGCGCCAGGTTCGTTTGAGAAAACAATGCCATATTGCTCGGACCGTTTGGCTGATTCTGATCGATCTCGTTACTGAGAGGCTGAAGAATCAGTTCAGGCGTTTCAAAGCTTTCTTCAGTCTGCGCTGAGTGACAGTCAGTCTGATCAGGAGGAGCAGTCTCTGAGGTTGCCGAGATCTCTGCGAAACAGGCAACGGAAACAACTAAAAGAACACTAATAAACTTCATATCACCTCCCATGGAATAATCTTACAAATATCAGGAAACCCTAACAACCCAGCCGGTTTCCTAATATAACCAATTTACATTAACTGACGGCCATGTCAAGTACCCTGATGCCCTTCAGCTGTTTGGCTTTTTAAGTCTGGTCGACCTGTTTCAGGAATGATAACAGCTGAAATTGTGAAATATCCGGCAGTAAGTATTTAGATGTTGTACCTGCATGTGTCATGCCGGCAGAAAGAATTGAATTCTCAAATATTTTATTTATAGTACTGCCCTCGGCAGTAGTTTTGCCGGGGTAATTAACATGCAGATAAGGGGATGCTATGAAATCACTTGCTACCTTACTCGCTCTCACCTTGGTTTTTGCATTCACCGGCTGCGGTGAACAGCCGGCTCCGGAAGCCGAAACATCCGATGACTCCGCAACTCAGCAGGAAGATACCCCCAGCACGGGAACCGGTATCGTTCTTCCAGATGGTTGGGCCATGACCGACGCTGTGTCAGCATCGGAAGTTGAAGCCATAATGGGTACACCCGGTTTCAGCGCTTTTCCGGAAGCCGCCAGCAGCGCATCTTCAGGAAGACCCATAGGCAGTTACAATGTCAGCAGTGTACCTTACAGCAAGGTGCGTTTTGAAGCTGATGTCAACGGAGGACAGGAAGCATACGATACAGCCGCCGGTTTCCTTTCCGACCCCACCGAGATAACAGGACCCATGTGGGATTCAGCAGCTATCGGTGAAGTCGCAGCGGGAGACAGAACCCAGGTGAGAATGGTGGTTCTCAAGGGCGACCTGTTCTTCAGCGTATCCTGGGAACCGGAAGTTTATCCTGACCTGGACAGAATTGAAACCAGTGTGAAGCTTGCAGATCTTCTTACCACCAATCTCTACGGGCTATAGGTCATACACCGGTAAATCCAGGGGTCCAAGAATACTATTCCGGTAATGTTGTCAGGAGAACCGCGGGTGCATACCCGCGGTT
>CAZRCS010000017.1:0-22320 GCA_964598645.1 uncultured bacterium
TCTCAGTTCTCGTTATGGTTTTCCAGCTGATACCGGCGGCTTCCATGATCCTGTCTGGCCTGGAAGCACCCTTACCGGGATTGGATACCATTATTAAACTCCCCCCAACGCCCCTGCGATGAGAGAAAACCAAATCAACTTTTTCAAGCCGGTCTTCGAGGAGACCGGGATCCTCTATTCCCTCTATAATATACTCAGCCGCCGCAGACATTGCGTCCGGCGCCCTGTATTTCCCTGTGAGTTCAGCTGCCGCTCTGATTGGAAAACCAGCTGGAAGAGCCTTTCTCAGGGCTTTTACAACTGCTGAAAGATCTCTTCTTTCGTCCAGCTGAAAGTCCACGTATTCACTCTCGCTCCCCATGCCAAGAGGAATAGGATGGGAAAACGCAAGCTTCACACGCCTTGCATATCCTGACGTATAATGAAGAGGAAGGTCTGCTCTCCTCAAGGTTCTGGTCCACATTCTGACCATATCCAGATGGGAGGAGAAAACCGCAAGCCCCTTCTTTGCGTAGCGTATCCTTATTCTCTGGACGGCCTGGGGTTCCTTTTCGCTATTAGCCCTTTTCTGAACTATGGTAACGGGTCCCGGCATCGGGGGAACATCTCCTTTGCATGCGCCGCAGCCTGAACAGCCGTTTTCCCGGCAGTCAGGAAGTATCTGCCCGTTCAGAGACCTCTGGTATTCTTCCCTGAGCCACTCTTCACTAACTCCGGTGTCCACAAAGCTCCATGGAAGTGTTTCACCCGGTGACCGCGGTGTCAGAATAACCCCTGACAAGAGCTCCTTCCATATATCCCACCGGAACAGGTCGCTCCAGCCGTCGAAAACGGCTCCCCGCCTGTATGCCTCCTCGAGGATATCCGAAACCTGGGAGCCTCCGCAGGCGAGAAAGCTCTCAACTGCTGAAACCCTGGGGTCATTCCACGATACAGACGCTTTAGTGCAGGCGGTGCGGACCAGATTGATCCTTCTCCACATCTCGGAAGAATCCGGCTGGGAACACCACTGAAAGGGAGTATGGGGCTTGGGAATAAATGGTGACAGTGCCGCGGTAACCGTTCTCTTCTTTCCCATAAGCGAGGAGATGGCGTCGGCAAGTGATGCTATGGCCAGCAGATCTTCATCTGTTTCTCCTGGGAGGCCAACCATGAAATACAGCTTAATCCCCCTGGCTCCCATCCTTGAAGCAACAGAAGCGGCTTCCATTATTTCTTCGTTCGAAAGAGGCTTGTTTATGATCCGTCTGAGGCGCTCGCTTCCCGCCTCGGGGGCCATTGTAAGGCTTCCTTTGAAGAACCTCTTCTGCTCCAGCCCCGGAAGTGTATCAGGACGGAGAGACGGCTGGGAAACCCTCACATGGAGTTTCTCCTCCAGTGAACCCAAACCGCTCAGAAGCTCTTCAAGGCCGGAGTAATCGCTGTAGGAAAGGGTAAGAAGGCCTGCCTGCTCCCATCCTGTGCTTTTCACCGCTTCTTCAATCAGGGTAAGTGCTTCCTCTGGTTTTCTTTCCCTAACCGGCCTGGAAAGCTGTGAAGCCTGACAGAACCTGCACCCTCTGGAACAGCCTCTGGAAAGCTCCACCACTGCCCTGTCATGGGTAATCTGAGCCATTGGAACGATCTGTTTTACAGGGGCATCTTCCATGTCCAGTGTGGCAGCCCGTAGCCAGGAGATCTTCCTGCCATTATGGAGAGATGGAACGAGAACACCCTTCAAATCACTTACCTTATCGAGTTTTTCTCTTTTTGAAAGTGAAGAGCACAGAACATCCACAACTCCGGAGAGACCGGCTTCAGCCTCACCCAGAAAGAAAATGTCGACGAAAGGCATTAGAGGTACAGGATTTGCGAGACCACCTCCCCCGGCAAGAATCAGAGGATCGCTTTCCCGTCTGTTAACACTGCGTAGTTCAAGACCCATAAGTTCAATAAGTGAGAGCACATTGGTGTAAAGCACTTCCGAGCTTACACCGAACCCGACCACGTCACTTGTCACAACAGGCTCACCGGCTTCGGTATCCAGCCAGGGATGGTTCCTGGACTTGAGAAGCTGGTACATATCAGGAGCCGGATGAAAAGCTCTTCTTACTGTTACACTGCAATTCTGAAGCAGAACATGACGAACCGCACGCAGACCGAAGTTACACGCACCAAGCTCATATACATCAGGATAGACCAGTGTAATCCTGGGGTCTTTCGATGAGGCAGTTACGTTGTATTCAATACCTGTGTAGCGCTGAGGCTTCTCAACTTTCGCAAGCAGTTCTGTGAAAATACCTTCTCTCAGGTCCAGGGAGTAACCTCCTGGAAAATCGGATTACTGAGAAGACCGCCGGTCCTGTTGCTGCTTACTGCCAGTTCCATTGCCATTCTGCTTACCAGTGAATCGTCCAGATCCTTCAGATATCCGAACATCCAGAGGGTCCTTCTGTAAACTGCCTGCACAGGAAATCCCCTTCTTTTAAGGATTTCTCGCCAGTTTGATCCAACGGAGTCATCCATGTCACTCACCAGAAGACCCGTCCAGTTGTAATCGCTGCTCTGACCGGTAATGTTTTCACCTGGAACCGCAAAACACCATATATGCTTATTCGGGTTTACTATGTCAGTGAAATGCCCGACTATTTCCTTCACCGTTTCGTCTCCGCCCTCTGAAAGCTGGAACTCCCACACATCGTACCTTGCAAGCCTTGCCGGCGGAAGCTGAAGACCCATGGAACCTATTGCATTCAATGCGGTTACCGCTTCGGGGTCAGGGGCTTTCAGTCCTACTGCTATGGAAAAGGTTTTCACGGTTTCACCCCCAGATGTTTTGCCAGCCCCTGAAATACCACCGCACCCGGGCCGGGTATTTCCTCGAGCTCCTTTATGGAAGCCGTTCTTCGTGCTTCTCCCCAGGAACCGGGAAGCGAAGATGGAACCTGCCAGAGATCGAAGGCCCTTTCCGGATGGGGCATCATTGCGAAGACGTTCCCCTCTGAATTCATAATACCTGCTGCGTCAAGCATGGATCCGTTAGGGTTGTGCGGCCATCCTGAAGCCTCGGAGCCATCAGGTCTGCAGTAGGTAAGCCCCAACTGCCCGGATGCTCTGTTCAGGTCTTCTGCTCTGAATACGAACCTGCCCTCGGCGTGGGCAATGGGCACAGGAAGAGGTTCATCCCCCATAGACGAAAGCCATGGACAGGAGGCCCCAGCGGATTTCTTGAGAAAAACCCACCTGGAGAGGTAACCGCTTCTGCCGGGGATCAGGTTTGAAGCCAGGGCAGCTTGAACTGCTCCTGGTTTCCAACCGGGAACAAGCCCGCTTTCCAGGAGGATCTGTGCTCCGTTACAAATTCCGAGAACCGGCTTGCCATTGGCTGCTTCCTCGAAGATGAGATCCATGATCCTTTCCCTTGAAGCTATGACACCTGCTCTTACCCGGTCCTGGAAAGAGAAACCCCCGGGCAGGACGTAGGCGTCTGCCCTGTTACGAGAGAGTTCTGCGGTCTGGTTCCAGTTGTATATCCTTGCATCCACTCCCACCCGCTCCAAAACCCTTGCGGTTTCGAATTCGCAGTTGGAGCCCGGAAATCTAATCACAACTGCAAGAGCCATCAGACTTCCTCCTCTCTCCAGATTACCGATTCAAGACGGTTTGCCCACCTGTCTTCCGCTGCTCCAAGATCAACCTTCCAGTCGTTCCCTGATATGCTGTAATCTTCGCACACCGTTCCCACACCGGATACGAATTCAGGAAGTGTTGCGGAATCATAAAACTCAGCACTTACCTCCATTAAGAATCCCGGAGTTTCAGAGTAAAGAGTAACAGGATTAGAGTCCAATTTGAACTTGATACCCAGTTTCCTCGATGCAAGGGCCATTTCCGCTGCTGCAATAGCAAGACCGCCTGAGCTTATGTCATGAACTGAAAGGGCCTTTCCTCCATGGATCATTTCCAGAACCCAGTCGGCCATTTTCTTCTCATATGTTCCCCGGAAAACAGGCACGGTACCTCCCTTGTGGTCAAGGCAGGTTCTGTAGAAAAGGCTGCCGCCAAGTTCGTCTTTCCTGGTTCCAACGAGAAGGATTATGCTCCCGGGTTTTCTAAGTACCATGTCAGTGGCTTTTCTGTGGTCATGAATCTTTCCGAAAACAGCCACTATGGGAGAGGGAGGTATGGCCTTCCCGCCTGTGGACTGGTTGTAGAAACTCACGTTCCCGGATACTATGGGAAGAGGATAAACACCACCACTGAATCCAAGAGATCTGCAGGCTTCGGCTATACCGTCAACCGCCTGGCGGAACTGGGAAAAGGCAGTGGGATCTTCAGGATTCCCGAAATTAAGACAGTCGGTGGCGCATATGGGAGTTGCCCCTGTGGCAACCACATTGCGCACAGCCTCTCCCACAGCATGGGCTCCGCCAAGGAATGGATCAAGCTCGCCATACCAGGGGTTGCCGTCTCCACTGACTGCCAGACCTGTTCTGGAACCCTTTACAGGGACAGATACACAGGCATCGGCTTCGCCGGGTCTGAACATGGTTGCGCCCTGTACCTCGGAGTCGTAGTATGACCAGACCGCGTGCCGGCTGCATCCGGCGATGGAGGAAAGCATTTCAGGAATATCTTCAGATGGGTTGGAAGGTCTTTCATGAGGTTCCGGCAGGGAAAAATCTGTTTTTTCTTCCTCTCTGTCGTAAAGCACGCCTTCGGTTATGTACTGTATGGGGGTTTCGGCGGACTTTTCACCCCGGCAGGTGACATTGTAGACGGGACTTGTGGTGAACTTTCCTATAACCGCCGCCCGGCAGTTGGGGAACAGTCTCGGAAGTTCGAATTTTTCATTGTAGACCGCAAGTACGTCTGAGGAAACCGATTCAGGTACCGCCAGCCCGTATCTTTCCTGGGTTTCACTGCATGCTATCACTTCAGGGGGCAGACCGGATATGGAGACAGGAACCGCATCCAGATCCACATCTATACCCAGTCCTCCATGGGCTGCAAGTTCGCTTGTAACGCAGGCAATTCCACCGGCTCCGAGATCCTTGAAGCCAAATTTGATACCCCGTTCGAAAAGCATCTCCAGTACTTCTGCATTGGCCTCTGAAAGTACCCTCTTAAGAAAGGGATCGGCAACCTGAACTGCGCCCATACCCTGTTCCCCGTCGAGGTCGGCACTTGCGAAGGTGGCCCCTCCGAAACCTGTATCGTCAGTCGGCTTACCTGTCAGGATCAGCACATATGGCTCTTTGTGAGCTTCTTCGGGAACGAAGCTGTGAACTACCCTGTCGTGGGGAACCATTCCGAAGGCAACCACATTTACCAGGCAGTTGTCATCGTATCCTGGATGGAACTCGGTATCACCGCCCATGTTGGGAACTCCCAGAGCATTCCCATACTTCCATATTCCCTCGACAACTCCCCTTGCAACGGCTCTGGCGGTTTCACCCTTCTTACCCAGAGGATCACCAAACCGGAGCAGATCCATTGAGCCTGTTACCCTGGCACCCATGCAGTACACATCACGTACGATACCGCCGATCCCGGTTGCCGCCCCTTCCACTGGAAGAACCTGTGAAGGGTGATTGTGGCTCTCATGGGCCACCACCAGATCCCATTCCCGCCCCTGGTGGGTGCAGAATTTAACTACCCCTGCATCCTCTCCGGGACCGATGACAACCCCGGGGGCATCAGTTGGAAGAGATTTCAGGACCTTTTTCGAGCTTTTGTATGAACAGTGTTCGCTCCACATGGTATCGAAGAGATGAAACTCCAGGGGTGTAGGCATTCTTCCAACATAACCCGCCAGCTTTTCAGCCTCTTCCACGGTCATTGCCAGTCCGCGGTGCGAAATTACCGCCGAAAGCTCTTCCCTGTCCGTCAGTTCTGCCATAGTGCCTTCCTATACCTCGTAATAGCCGTCAAAATCCATGGACTCCTTCATTTTGAGCATATCGAGCAGTTCCATGGAAGACAGTCTTTTATTGCCTTCCACCACGCAACCCCTTATTGAAACGGTGCCCACCGTGGAACCGCTGTCCACCTTGATAAGGGGAATCTCTCCACCGAGTTTTCCCGTAACGCTGTCCAGACCGTTCTCATCTGTCCCTGGAAGAAGAAGCATGATGGAACCCCGGCCTGTTCTTACGCCTATGTCTATGTTCCTCAAGGATGATCTCAGATGTCTCGATGCTGCTGACAGTATCTCCCTGGAAACAAGACTGTCATCGGCTTCGGCGGACTTGATAACAAGTTCGATTACAGCCATTGGGCTTCCAAAACGTTCGACCCTTTCAAGCTCGTTTTCCAGTGTGGATTCAAGACTGGTCTTTCCTGAAAATCCAGTTTCAGGGTCAAGGTCCGACGTTCTTCCGAATCTCTCTAAGAGACGAACATTCTCCAGTGCTGCAGCGCCAACTGCTGCCAGGGCTCTGAGGGTTTCCTTCCGCATAGCGCCCCTGCCCTCGAATGCTCCCACTGTTATCACACCGAAGAGCAACCCCTCGGACTGCATTGGTGCTGCATACTCAGGTTTGAAACCTGGAATATCGGTCATTATCATGTTCCTTCTGACAAGAACGCTTTCCTGTTCCATTTCCGATCTGTCGAGTAGTCTGCCTGTTTCGGCTGCAAGGCCGGTGAAACCTTCACCCAGTCCGATATTTACGGTTTGTCCCAGAACATCGGACAGACCTGTGGAAGCACTGAGTCCGAGACGGGCGCCGCTTCTGTCTGCAAGGAACACCGCAGACTCGTTGGCTTTCAGCAGGTTCTGACAGGATCTGTTGATATAATCCACCACCTCGTCACTGTCCTTGCCGCTGAATATCATCTTTATAAGGTCCGGGAAGAGCAGTATCAGATCCTGCCCCTCCTTCATCTGCCGTTCCAGTTCGGTAAGGTCCATTCGCAGCCTGGAAGCCTCCGCTGAAGCCTTTCTTGCGGCTGCTGTGAGACTTTCAGCCTTCTCGGACCAGTCTTTTTCTCTGCTGTGCGCCCTGCTGACCATAAAAAGCCATAGGGCAATCCCCCCAATCAAAAATCCTGCAACCAGACCAACAATCATGTCTCCCCCTTCCCGCGAAACCCCTATCGGTCCAGGCCAAGCCTGGAAAGCAGATAGTCCTCGTTTCGCAGATGATTGTCTATGGTACAGATATTGCCAAGTTCCTCGCCGGGAACAACCCCTGAAACCTTATTGTCTTTCTTTGCTGCAACGGCGAAGGACGTGCCCTTCTCCATGGCCTGCATGGCTATGGACTGCACCGCTGCATAGGCATCTTCCCTTGTAAGCCCATGCCTGACCAGGGAAAGCATAACAGCCTGGGAAAAGTACCTGTCTCCTGCCTTTTCCACGTTCAGAGCAACCGCATCGGAAAATATCCTGAGGCCACCGGCAAGTTCCGCCGCCTTGCGGAGACCGTACAGGGCAACTCCGCAGGCATCTGGAAATATGAACCTCTCTGCAGCCGAATGGCTTATGTCCCTCTCGTGCCAGAGAGGGGTGTTCTCAAGCCCCACCTGAAGGTATCCCCGGAGCAGTCTTGCAAGACCGCACAGCCTTTCCCCGACGATGGGATTCCTCTTGTGGGGCATTGCGCTTGAGCCCTTCTGTCCCTTACCGAAACGCTCCTCCACCTCACCGACTTCCGTTCTCTGGAGATGACGGCATTCGGTTGCAAATCTCTCCAGGGCTCCGCCTATTGATGCAAGAGCATACAGGAACTGTGCATGCCTGTCTCGGGCAACCACTTGGGTGGGAATCTCTTCAACACCAAGGCCAAGCTTGCCGCACACATATTCCTCCACGGAGGGATCCAGATAAGCAAAGGTTCCAACTGCACCTGATATGGTTCCGACACAGGAGGATTCAAGGGCATCAGAAAGTCTTTTCCTGCATCTGAGGAACTCGGAATAATGGCCGGCAAACTTAAGTGCAAGTGTCGTGGGTTCGGCATTCATACCATGGGTTCTGCCCATGCACACGATTCCCCTGGTTCGCTTCACCAGTTCTGCCAGAGAAGCGCCGTACTTCTCCAGTTCAGATGAGATAAGCTCCCCGGAATCCCTTATCTGCATGGCAAGGCATGTGTCCAGTATGTCGCTGGAGGTCATCCCATAATGAATATGCCGGCTCTCAGACCCCAGGGACTCTGAAACCGATGTAAGAAATGCAATGACGTCATGCCTTGTAACGGCTTCGATCTCGTTAACCCTGTCCACCTCGAAGGAAGCCTTTTCCTTTATAAGGGCCAGGTCTTCTTCCGGTACCAGACCGGAAACTGCTCTGGCCTCAACTGCAAGTATCTCTATTTCGAGCCAGCGGGAATACCTGGCCTGGGTGGTCCAGATCTCAGTCATCTCCGGTATTGCATATCTCTCTATCATTGATTCCCCTCCTGGCCCGGCATTTCAGTGCCTGAAGTAAGCGGTGAATAAATCCATGCGAACAGGGATTTCTCAGGAACGTATATACGGTACCAATCCGGTGCTTCCCCTGTTACAAGAAGGGTATCACCGGAACATGCTGAACCCACCACCGAGTACTGTGTCCCCGGCCCCTGACGAAGGTTAACCACACTTCCTGTGACAATCACCGTCTGGAATGGATTCGAGCCGGAAAAACCACCTGCAGCAGGTGGAGTCGTTTCTTCCACTACTGTGTTGCCGCACCCTGCAAGCAGCACAACACCTGTTAATATAATCCCTTTAATCCTCATAACTCTCCCTGAATACTGCAAAGAACATAGGGTACAAGCCCTGCGAGAAGAAGACTGCCGTCGGAAAGCACCCTGACCCAGAGTTCAGAGGGGAAGGGCTTTCTCTCGAGAAACAGATAGGCGAATGCAAGGAGCATAGGGGCCAGAATGAAACCTCCTGCACACAATGGAAGTCCGCCTAGATAGACCGCTGCCATATGAACCACCGCTGCAGTTGCTGCAGAAGTGAGAAGTATCACCCTGCATCTGGCAGCACCAAGGTGGAGAGGAAGCGTGTCCATCCCCAGAAGGGCATCCCCCTGAAGGTCTACAAGATCTATAAGAAGTGATCTGGCGAAAAAAAGAAGGGCAAGGGAAAAAGGCCATACAAGAAGCCGGAGGCCGAATTCCATCCCAGCCAGGGTCACAGCAGGCAGTACACAGACAAGAAAGCTCCAGGCAAGGGTGAAAAGTATCTCTCTGGAGCCTGGTATCCGGCGAAGAAGATCGAAAAACTGGTTCTCTCGGATAAGAGGCAGAGCATACAGCAAACAGGAAAACACTGCGACCACTGTCCAGGCCATCCACACCGTACCAAGGCCCCAGGAAGCACCAATGGCAGCGAATAATCCCAGGGCTGCCAGAATAAGCATCAGACCTTCGTGGTTCCTTATGAATTCCTGCCTTTTCTGGCTTGTCATGCTCACCCTGCGGCACTCGAGCACAGCTGTGAAATTAGTGAAACTCCAGAGCAGAAAACCAGCTGCCAATCCTGCACGGGCCCAACCTCTGCCCCCAATGCTGGCTCCCTGGGCAAGGGCAATCACAAGGGCAATAAGGGGAATGTGCATTCCGCTGAAAACAAGGTTCCTGAACGCATTCCTTATCCAACCGGAACGGGTGGACTGACCCTGGATCTCAAGAAGCCTCTCCCGAACCTTCCTTATGCTCCACTCAGGTGTTGAAGCACCGGCGGAGAGCAGCACTCGTTTGTAAACTGACAGAGCTTCAGAATCAAGCTCATCGTGGGTTTCCACCCTGAAAACCGGAAGACCCGTTTCCCCGGCAATTGATGCGAGTCTTCCTGTATTTGCACTGTTGTTTCCGCCCACTATCACCACGGCGTCCACCTTGCCCACAAGCTCACGGAGTTCCTTCTGCCTTCTGGAAGTGGAATCACAGATGGTGTTGGCGTATTCGATGTCAGGCCATCTTCTGCGAAGTTCTGTTAGCAGAGTCTCAAACTCCTCGGTGTTCTGTGTGGTTTGGGAGAGCAGAAACGGCTTCTCCAGCGGGGGGAGGTCTTTGACCGCGTCAAAGGATGATATCACCCTTCCGGATTTCCCCGAGGCAGAGAGAATGGCCTTGACCTCATGGTGCCCCGGATCTCCGAAAATAAGTACATCGTAACCCTGTGAAGCCCTTTTCCCTGAAATGGACAAAGCTCTGCCCACCCTGGGACAGGTAAGGTCCTTGAGGCTGAGGTTCAGCTTAAGCAGTCTTTCCCTCTCCTCAACGGTGACCCCGTGGGTTCTAAGGAACAGTGTTCCACCTGATTCGTCCCATGGCTCGGAGCAGGTTGCCACACCCCTGTCGCGGAGAGCTTCTATTACCTGCGGATTATGAACCAAAGGGCCGTAAACGCGAAAAGGGGCATCACCCTTCTTGATCTCGGTGACAACCCTGTCAACGGCTCTTCTGACTCCCCAGCAGAATCCTGCGGTTCTTGCAACTATCACACTCATGGGGCAAAGATACAAAAATGCGGGTGCGTTCCGTTAACAGGAAGGGGTTTTTTGTGTATCTTCCCGAATCCTAGAAAGTGGCCTTCAGTGAACCCCAGGTGCTGCTGCTGAAATCCCAGCCCAATTCAATTCTGATGAAATAGTTGCATGCACCGCCGATTTCCCAGGGCTCCCAGACGATGAAGTCATCGCTGTAGAAGCTGTGGTAAACTGTACCCTGAGCTCCATCGCCAAGGGTGGAAGGCCATCCCCCTGCGCTCATTTCGGTGTTGGCAAGTGCCCAGAAATCAGGCTCTGCGATAATGAAAGGCTCATACTCTGCGTAAACTGGAGAGTAATGGACTGCCGTGAGCATCTGCTGGTCCAGCTGAACAGTCGGGCCCATTGCGCCGCCGTTCCATATCTCAACATAAACATCACCGGTATCCCAGGGGCGGTCGGCACTGTGATAGAACCAGAACTCTGCCGCACCAAGACTGACATCTCCGGATCCGGGGATGAAGTCATCCATGTTGAACCATACACCACGGTAGGTTCCACCCCATGTAAGCCAACTGGGCGTTCCGTCATCGTACGTCAGCCAGTCACCATCGCTCTGTATCGGGTCGAGGTTCACAGGAAGCTCTCCGGCCATGGCAATACAAACGGTTAAAATAGCCGGCAATAATGCTTTCATTTCATCCTCCTTTTTCTGCTGTTATCCATACAGGAAAACAACCTGAAAGAAAAAAGGGCCGACCCGAAGGTCGACCCTTTTGAATTCTTGCGTACTTAAGACCTAGAATGTGGCCTTGAGTGAACCCCATGTGGTGTTGTCGAATGCATCTGCAGGGTTCCAAGCAACTGAGACGAAGTAGTTGCAGGCTCCACCGATATCCCAGGGCTCCCAGACGATGAAGTCATCGCTGTAGAAGCTGTGGAATATGGATCCCTGTGCACCGTCGCCGAGAATCGAAGGCCATCCGCCTGCGCTCATCTCGGTGTTGGCAAGTGCCCAGAAGTTGTCTTCAACAGCGACCTGAGGGTCGTACTCAGCGTATACAGGAGCATAGTGAATAGCTGTCACCATGGTCTGATCAAGCTGAGCTGTTGGGCCCATTGCGTCGCCGTTCCATATCTCGAGATAAACGTCACTGCTATCCCAAGGACGATCAGCACTGTGATAGAACCAGAATTCTGATTCTTCGAGCTGGCCGTTGCCACCACCGGGGATGAAGTCCTCGATGTTGAACCAGACACCCCTGTAGGTTCCGCCCCATGTAAGCCATGCTGGTGAACCGTCGTCGTACACGAGCCAATCGGCATCTTTCTCAGGCATAGGACCGAGATTAACGGCCATCTGACCTGCGAAAGCTGCAAGTGAAAGTACAGCAAGAATTGCTATTGCCTTCTTCATGACTCTCCTTTCTTCTGTGTTTGAGTAGCACGAACCCCTGACATCTTGTTGCCATGAGTGAAACATTCAGCCTGCAGAAACCCATGTCAAGTCCCATGAATTGGCATTTCACTTACTTCCACCCATGAGTTTCCTCATTATATCCCTAAGCCTGGCAGCCTCTTCAAACTCAAGTCTGTCAGCAGCTTCCATCATTCTCCGCTCAAGGTCCACAATGCTTTCTCCGGTGTATTCGGCCGCTTTACCTGCCTTGCTGCCGGAGGTCTTCTTACCCATGATGTCCGCTATTCCTGTAGACCTTATTATCTCTTCCCTGGTTTTCTTTACCGTTTTCGGTTTAATGCCGTGTTCCCGGTTGTATTCCAGCTGTATGAGTCTGCGTCTTCGGGTCTCTTCAATTGCATAGGCCATGGAATCGGTTATTCTGTCTGCATAGAACAGTACCTTTCCCACATTGTTCCTGGCCGCCCGTCCTGCTGTCTGAACCAGACTTGTTCTGGAACGGAGAAATCCTTCCTTGTCAGCATCCATAACGGCAACGAGTGTAACTTCAGGAAGATCCAGACCCTCCCTCAGAAGGTTTACCCCTACCAGTACATCGAACTCGGCAAGCCTGAGTTCTCTGAGAATGGAGACCCTTTCAAGAGCGTCTATTTCGCTGTGTATGTATCTGGTGCGCAGCACAAGACCGGTAAGGTATCCAGTAAGTTCCTCCGCCATCTTCTTGGTAAGAGTGGTAACAAGTACCCTGCCGCCCTTCTCTGTGGCCTGTCTTATCTGTTCGACAAGGTCATCCACCTGACCCTCAGCAGGTCTGACCTCTATTTCTGGATCGATGAGACCTGTGGGTCTTACTATCTGCTCAGTTACCAGTTGAGACTTCTCCATCTCATAATCCGCAGGAGTGGCCGACATACAGAGTTTCCTGCCTGTTATACCCTCGAACTCCTTCAGGAACAGCGGCCGGTTGTCCAGTGCAGAGGGAAGCCTGAATCCGTGAACCACCAGGGTTTCCTTCCTTGACCTGTCTCCCCTGTACATACCCCTTATCTGAGGCAGGGTTCTGTGACTTTCGTCGATGAAAACGAGATAGTCATCGGGAAAGTAGTCCAGAAGGCAGGAAGGTCTCTGGCCCTGCTCCCTGCCCTCGATGTGCCTGCTGTAATTCTCTATTCCGGAGCAGTATCCCGTTTCCCCCATCATCTCGAGATCGTAAAGGGTTCTGGACTCGAGCCTGTGGGCTTCAAGCATTCTGCCCTCCGCTCTCAGTTCAAGGAGTCTCTTGTCAAGCTCCTCCCTGATCCTGCCCATGGCGAGATTGAGTTTCTTCTCGCCTGTGACGAAATGTTTTGCGGGGAAGATCAGTGTTTCATCCATGGATTCAAGAATATGACCTGTAAGGTGGTCCATTCTTCTGATGGAGTCCAAGGTGTTACCGAAAAACTCTATGCGGACACCGCTGCTGGAATAGGAGGGAACCAGGTCGATTATATCGCCCCTTACGCGGAAGTATCCCCTGGCAAGGGCTATGTCGTTCCTTCTGTACTGCATTCCCACAAGCTTCATTAAAAGAAGGTCCCGCGAAAGCGAATCCCCTGTTTTCAGCTGAAAACCAGTGTTTATGAAATCTTTTGGATTCCCCAGACCGTACAGACAGCTAACGGAAGCAACGACTATTACGTCCTTCCTGCTGAGAAGGCTTGCAGTGGCTCTCAGGCGAAGCCTGTCCAGTTCCTCGTTGAGGCTGGCATCCTTTTCTATGAACATATCACGGGCAGGAAGATAGGCCTCGGGCTGATAGTAGTCGTAGTAACTCACGAAATACTCAACGGCATTATCGGGAAAGAAACCGGAAAGCTCACCGTATAGCTGAGCGGCCAGGGTCTTGTTGTGACTGATAACAAGAGCCGGAAGGTTCATTCTCTCGATCACGGAAGCCATGGTAAAGGTTTTTCCCGAACCTGTAACCCCAAGAAGGGTTTGCCATTCATACCCTTTGCTGAAACCTCCGACAATGCTCTCAATGGCCCCTGGCTGGTGTCCAGAGGGTTTGAATGGGGCCTTCAGTTTAAATCCGGGCAGCTTTACCCCAACCTTTCCAGAAGCAGCTCAAAACCTGCCACGGGGACTGTAATCCCCCAGGCTTCAAGAACTTCAGGATGAAACTCGCCGATTATTCCTGCTTTCCGCCCCTGGATGATAATCTCCGCACTCCTCCCGGGAATGAATCTTGGGTCGCCGGTTTCACTCAGGGTGAGCTGAAGGCTTCTGAAGTGGCAGAGTACCCCGAGAATGGAGTGAACCGACCCGAAATCAGAGTCGCCTGCGGTTACGGCAAGGTTGATCTCTGTGCTGCAGATACCGTCTGGAGACCTCCTGAGAACCTCGCCCACGGTAAATATCCTGTGGGGGAAGGCGGCGTGGCCGCTGACGGACTCTACCTCAAGCAGAGCTGGAAGAAGGGTGTTGGATACCACACCGTATTCTGCTGTCATGGGATTCAGTATGGCAATGGGCTCCTCAGGTGTACCGGTTAGAACTTTTATCTTTTCTCGGCTCGTTAGAACCGGCCTGAGGATCTCTTCGCAGCCCACTCCAACTAAAAGGTTCTTCACTGCCCTTGCGAGAAGCTCCACCCGGGCAGCGGAGCCAACTGTGTATTCAGAGGGAAGAACAGGCTCTATGCTGTTAAGACCAACGGCTATGGCTATGTCCTCGATGAGATCCATGGGGTGGATTCCGTCTCTTCTGTATGGAGGCATCACAGCGGTTACACTGTCGTCTGATATCTTTATTCCCGTGTAGTCCATTCTGCCCAGAAGTTTTTTCAGGGGAAGCTTCCGGGCATCTTCACCCAGAACAGCGGAGATGTCATCGAGACCCGCCGTGAGAGTGTCTCTGTAAACCATCGGGGTAACAGTGTCTTCCATCTGGCTGTACCGCACTTCAACAGGTTCGATAACGGCACCTCTGTCCTCGAGGTTGCAGGCAAGGATGGTTGCAGTAAGGTTGACGGTATGCCAGTCGGTTCCCGTTACTTCGCAGAAAAGTGCGGACTGGCCTGGAATCACCCTGCCTGTTGTGTGGCTGTTCAGAACAGGCGGAAATGAAAGGATCTGCCCGGCATTGTCCCTGAGTATTGGATACCTTGTTAATCCCTGAAGCAGTCCTGCATACTTGATCCCCGCTTCGGTTTCTTCAAGAACCTCCCTGAGATTCATCTCCGATTCCTCCCCGAGGGGATGGAATGAAGTGGCTGGCGACTCGGTTCGGTAACTTACCGGGAAGCTTATTCCTTCCAGGGAGTAGAATCCTATTGCTGCGGTCTTCCTTTCCCTTCCAAAGCTGGCAGCCAGTTTCTCCTGGGCTGCAATAAGGGCCAGAAGCCCTTCCTCGTCCACGGTCCATCCAGTGGCTGTGAACGCCGCAATGAACGGCCTTATGTTTTTAAGATCTTCGCTTACCTCTATGAACCTTTCCGGCCCACCCATATCCTTCAGATGTTCTTCAGCCTGACATCCTTCGTAACACCTTAGTGCCCTTGCAACTCCCTCGGCTGTCCAGAGATCCGGCCGATTCGTATCATTGAGCTCGATCTTTATGGTGTTTTCGTCCAGACCATCCAGTTCAGCCTTGAGCGGTTCCAGTTTTTCCTCGAGGCCTTCAGTGGAATCAAGCTTCGCAAGGAAGAGAAAATCCTTCAGCGGTATTTCGATCTTAGGCATGCTTTCCACCTCCAAGGAGCTGTTCCGGTTTAGCAGTCATTCCCCTGAGCCTGCTCAGATCAGGCGTCAGAAGATCCCTGATGTCAGACAGGTTCAAAGCCATTAGGGCCATTCTGTCCAGCCCCAGTCCCCACGCTATCACTGGAACGTCGATCCCCATGGGCTGACAGACTTCCCGCCTGAAGAGACCCGCTCCACCCATCTCGAACCATCCCAGAGTGGGGTGTTTGATATGGATCTCGACCGAGGGTTCGGTGAAGGGGAAGTAGGCGGGAACGAATTTGTATTCGGTTGCCCCTGCAACCTCTGTGGCAAAGAGTTTGAGAAGCCCCAGCAGATGCTTCAGATTGATATCTTCCCCAAGCACTATTCCCTCAACCTGGTAGAAATCAGGAAGGTGTGTTGCATCCACCTGGTCGTACCGGAAGCACTTAGCTATACCGAAATACTTCCCGGGTATCTCCGGATTCGAGCCAAGGGTTCTGGCGGACAGGGCTGTTCCCTGGGAACGCATGATAGCCTGAAGCGACCTGTCCCAGTCAAAGGTATATTCCCAGCCTCTTCCTCCTGTCTCGCCTCCGTCTTCATGGGCTGCCTTCACCAGTTCTCCCGTTCTTGCGTCGGGAGGAGAAACCCTTACTCCCTCTTCCAGGTAGTAGGCGTCATGTATGTCCCGGGCAGGATGAAACTGGGGCATGAAAAGAGCATCGTTATTCCAGAACTCGTTCTCAGCAAGGGATCCCTTCATCTCGGTAAATCCCATGGCCTGGAGTTTGTCTCGAACGGTGTCAAGGAAAACCCCGTAGGGATGAAGCCTCCCGGCATGGATCCTTGCCGGGGGAATGTCGACCTGATAGCGCCTGAAGGTACCGTTCCTCCACTGGCCGGAAGTCATTATCTCCCTTGTAAGTTTTCCTATGGTTACCTTCCCTGCGGACAAGGCAAGGGCCTTTTTACCCTTTTCTGTGATTGCCAGGGTGTTTTCTGTGGTTTCGTTCAAAATGAATTCTGCTCTGGATTTCCCGCGCTTAGGGGCGCGTGCGGAAACTGCCTCAGCAACTTCTTCGTTCAGCCCGTTCAAGGGTATGGAGTCACTTTGTGAAAGGGGAATGTAGACTTCCTTCCAGATTCTTCCGAAGACTCCTCCACAGGGGTCCTTTACACTCAGACCCTCCGCACCCTTTCCGATCACTCCGCTTTTAAGAAGAGCACCCATTGCGCTTCCCCATCGGCCCCGGTCAAAAACCTCGTTCTTCTGTATTTCGGGAAGGTCCTTTGCACCTTCTTTCAAAGCTTCTAAAAGGGCCAGTTCAGGAGTGGTTTTCTTCTCTAAATTCTCTCTTCCCAGGGGACCCAGCTCAATTTCAACCTTTGACAGGCTGCTTACCGACTCTGCAAGTTCCCTGGATAAAAGCCACTGAACAGCTCTTCTGTATGAACCGTCGTCCATGCCGGTACCCTTGATGGACCGGGCATCGGTAGATGGTGAGTTCGCAAGAAGCCATTCCAGAAGGGACTTCTCCAAGGGATGCAGATCACGTGCGGTATCTTCTGTCACCATAACTTCTCCTAATTCCATACCTGATGGTCTGCAGGCAGATACAATCCCTGTTCAGGACGGGGGATGCGGTACTCTCCCTTAAGTACTGTTCCGCATTCAGGGCATTCAGCCATTCCCTGGTCTACAACGGCATCACAAACGGGGCAAATCCTTGCAAGCATTTCGTCCACATGGGAAACCAGCTCGCCTGCGCTGATTATCCCGTCGCCGTTGGAATCCGCCGCTCCCCTGGATGCCTCCAGGAGAATGGGAGTGAGTATCCGTTCACTTACTGATTTGTCTTCTCTTGCTGCTGTCAACAGCAGAACTCCGTCATCCTGAGAAAAATCGTTGACCAGTCCGCCGGAGTGGCAGGCATCTGCGAACAGATAGCAGTACCCGGGAAACTCAGAAAGGAGTTCTCTTATGGTATCGTCATTCAAGTCTTCGTCATAGAAACACAGAACCTCATTCATTCCATCGGCCTCTTCAGCACCGCCGGAACCGGGAGCCTCCTGGGAACCGTGACCGCTGTAAAACACAACAAGTCTGTCTTCGACCCCTGCTCGTCGCGATATGTCTCCAATGGCATTTCTGAACATGGAAGAGGTGGCCTCTGCATCGACGAGAAGTATCATGTGATCCGGATCTGTTCCCTGCTCGTCGCGGAGGAACCTGTACATTTCAATTGCGTCCATGCTCGCCCTGGAAAGTATGTCCGCCCGTGACTGGTATCCGCTGATTCCTGCAACAACCGCCCAGGTCTCAGGGGAAGGGTTTCCCGCAGCGAGCCTTTCAGCGGGGATCCTTTCTGCTTCCAGGGTATAGGTTCCCTCACCGCTTCTTTCGTAGGAGTAAACCGTTATTCCGTAGTAGCCATCCTCCCTGCAGTACAAAGTAACGGCTTCATCCGCGGCGCTGTCGGTATTGCTCAAGCCCCCTTCGGCCTGGAGCACATAACCGGGACCGCTTACAAGCATGTCCAGATCGAAGTCCCTTTGATCACCCCGAAGCTCTACAACAAGGGTGGTTCCGGCCTCACCCCTTACCGTGTAATAGTCCCGTGAACCTGTGGTGTCATCAATCCTGCCGTGAACCAGCCCTGTCAGCACCTCAGTTTCAGAGGGTGAGACGGATACTTCGCATGCCCCTCCTGACGAGGGATTGATGAAGCAGGGAACTACCCAGACTTTGCTTCCTCCGTCTATCCAGAAACAAAAACTCTCATCTCCTCTCTCCGTAGAGAGGAAAACAGCAGGCTCTCCGAAATCATCGAAAAGTCTCAGATCGCCGTCCCTGAGCTTGTCGAATACTGCTGAAACGGTGTAAAAACCCGATGAGGGGGCGGTGAAGCCCAGAAGCGGTGACTGACCGTAACCTGTCTGAACAAGAGTTTTCGAATCGCCGGTCAACTCCCCCGAAAGGCCGCTGAGAAAAACGGTCCAGGGGAAGGAAGCAAGGTCTTCACCAATGTCATAGGGGTAGATCTCCACTATCCCCGTAACACCTGCTTCAAGCAAAACCCCCTCGGAATAGAAATAGGTGCTGGATGAGCAGATGTCGTTTCCATCCAGGTCGGTGACATAGATGTCCAGATCGCCATCTTCCTGGAAGGAAAGTTCCAGGAAAGTATCTTCTTCCAGTTCCGGAAGCATGTACCTCTGGACGTTTCCCTGTATTGCATCTCCGGTCATACCGGTTTCCAGAATGGGGAAATCTCCTGCTCTCACCATTTCAAGGGTATACTCGCCGGTTCCACCCTTGTTGTACCTGGAAATCATAAGCTGAACGTTTTCACCGGCAAGAAGATTCATGGAGAGCTTCTCGGTGGAATTCAAACTGTAACTGCCGCCTAAAAGAGTATTACCGGCAGAATAAATCTCGAGATCCAGGTCGGTATTCTCGTCAGCTCCCCGGAGAAAGAAGTTCCATCTGCCGTCTTCATCCGGTACGAAGGCCCATATTTCGGCCATCTCTGCCGAAGAAAGACCCGAAGACACTGTGTTGCCGGCAAAATCCGAAGGCTGAACGTATTCAACGGTGAACACGGCATTCCCGTTATCGGCCTTCACCCAGAACCAGTAGTCGCTGTATGCGGAGAGAACCAACGGGGCACCTTCCGGTGACACAACCAGAGGATCCCCCTGATTATCATAGGCGGTCATGGATGACGCAGGTTCCACAGTGACCTGAAGAACCGCATAATCAGTTTCCAGAATCCTGAGCCAGGAAGACCCGTCGACGATGGCACCTGCTACCTCGGCTTCTCCGCTTATCCCTGGGACCTCCCCTGCATCGGGAAGAATAACGGTGATAAGGGCGAAAAATGCAATAATGACTGAACTCACGAAAAAACCCGCCTCTCATATGGGTATAGTCCTTGAATGACATACAGGAAGCTTATACGATAATAGGATTGAACTCAGCTGACAAAATTCGGGAACTCCTGGGCAAATGCCTTGAATGAAGGGTGGATAAGTTCAGCAGTTTTCCGTTCCCGGGACAGGCTGCAGGCCTGATCCCAGATGCAAAGAGCGGCATATCCAAGAAGCCTTCGGCTGAAAGAAACCACAATGGGAACCGTGGCCTGACTCACCTGGAGGTGAACGGACATTATCTCCTCTCCGGGTCTCCAGGCATCGGGAAGTCTTCCCCCCAGGGGCCATGCTGAAAAAACCAGTTTGAGCTGCTGTGAAGATGGATCCGGTCTCTGAACCAGATCTCTGAAAAGCTGCATATCACCACCAAGATGATGCACCGCCGCTCGGATCTGGGTAACCGGTCTAACCGGATTCCTATGGAGTTCAGGAAGTGCCGTGATGAAATCTATTCCGTCCTCGCGTCTGTATCCCAGCTC
The DNA here is from genome assembly GCA_964598645.1 of uncultured bacterium. Lineage (GTDB taxonomy): Bacteria > Fermentibacterota > Fermentibacteria > Fermentibacterales > JCC-6 > Sabulitectum. The sequence continues at coordinate 19,951 of CAZRCS010000017.1, forward strand.
AAGAATGGCGGAAGCCTCAACTGCACATGCCTCAAGAAGGGCGGAAGCTCCATGCCCCGGAAGGAAAGAACTGGATACGGACTCATCGGTCCAGAGATTCACCTGCCTGTATATCTCCCTGACTCTTTCTCCCGAAGGAGTTCTGGAAATATCCGCTGCGATCTGTCTGAGTCTCGGAAGCTGGGGCACCCTTACCGCATTCCTTCCGCTGGCGGACCTGTACGCCGTTCTCCTGACGAGAACCTCAAGGTCTTCAAGATCTTTTATTCTAACGGGATATTTTACCAGGATTCTTTCCCCCTTGGATGGTACTTCCTGACTGCCTCTGAAAGCCGTTTTCTACTCACTGAAGTATAAATCTCCGTGGTTCTGATGTCAGAGTGACCGAGCAGTTCCTGAACCACCCTGAGATCAGCACCCCCTTCGAGAAGATGTGTGGCGAAGGAATGTCTCAGGGTGTGGGGATGAACCCCATGGGGAACACCTGCCTTCAGCCCGGAAGCACTGACGATATTCCAGACTGTCATTCTCGAAAGAGGATTACCATTCCTGGTGAGGAAAACAGTTTTCCCTGACCTGGAAGATCTGAGAGTATTCCGCCACATGTCAATATAGATACCAAGCCAGTGAACCGAGGGTTCGCTCATGGGAACCATCCGTTCCTTTGCACCTTTTCCCAGGGGTCTTACCCACTGGTCATCAAGATTGAGACGATCCACGGTAAGTGATATGAGCTCACCCTCCCGAAGTCCTGAACCGTAGGCAGTTTCCATGAGAGCTCTGTTCCGTGCGGAAAGAGCACTATCCCCCTTCCATACCTCTATCATGGAGGCAACGCTCTCCACCGTGAGAGCATGGGGCATCCTGCGGGTTCCCAGTGGAGTGCGCAGCCTGGAAGCCGGGTTGCAGTGGATCTGTCCGGTTTCCTGAAGCCACGAGAAGAATGATCTTATGGATGAAATCTTCCTTGCTATGGTGGAGGCTTTCCGCCCGGTTCTGGAAAGGTGATGAATCCACTCCGACAGAAGCATGGAATCAGCTTCCGTGAGTTCTCCGAGATAATCCTCTGCCTCCAGTAGATCTCTGCTGTAGGCGGTTACTGTGTTTGGAGATAGACCCCTGGCCAGAACTGAATAGGTAAGGAAGGAATCTATGAGTTCACTGTTTCCCATTCATCCAGCCAAAGAACGATGGTCCGTATGAGTTATCTTGTTTTTTGCTGCTGCCCGGGAAAAGAGATACAGGCACACCCTTCTCTGACAGTCCGCGAAGGGTTACAAGAGCGTTGAGTCTTTCTGCGCATGCCCAGACTGCAACCGGTGCCTTATTAACAAGTTGCATACTGCGTTCACTTTTCATACCCAGCGACTCTGTAAGTATCTTACATACTCTTTCCTTCTGCCCCTGTGCCACAGGATGAAGATAAATTGGAACCACACGGGCATCTTCCGTAGTTTCCGGAGGGTCATCATCTGCAGAGCAATACACCAGCGGTGGAACAGGTCTTGCAGGTATGGTGAATTTGAATGGGAAAGGCGCCGGGGAACGGTCCCCGGCTCCATTATCCTGATCGGGAAGAGGCGGAGCCGATACAGCTTCCTTCTCTGGAGGTATGAAACTGAATACTGGAGGAGGTTTAACATTCATAACCGGTTTCAGAGAAGCAGCGATCTCAGCAACAAGAGGAGGAACGTCCGGCTCACTGCCTGGAGGTTCTGTTGAAACGTGGTCAGCTTCACCGTGAATCTTTTCCTCTGAGATTTGATCAGAGGGGGAAGATACTTTCTCGGAACCTGTGGTTTCGGCATTGGGAATTCCAGTATGAGGCCGGATCTCAATTATACCGCCATCACGTTCGAGAATTTCCTTTATGGCCTCGGCGGTTTTACGGCTGACTCCTGTTTTCAGAGCAACGGGAATATTGGCCAGGAAGTGTATGACCTCTTCCGTGGACAATCTGCTCATTTTCTGAATAGCAACCCTTAGCCTTCCACGGCTTCCGGGTCTATAGCCCATGAGAACGGCCACCCAGGAATCAACTTCCCTCTGAACTGTAATTTCAACGGATCCGTCTGCCGGCAGCGAAGCCAGGATCTCATCAGCTCTGTCCCTGGTAAGACCCTCAACCAGCGTTAATCCATCCGATGCCTGAAGGTATTGCTTCACACGATCGATGGTATCCCCGGTTCTCGCGCACAGAAGCGCAAGCATCCTGCCAGAGGGCTCTTCACCCCTGAGAACTATCTTGAAGGCCAAACCGTTACCCCTGGAATCAGTCTGTCTGGCTTCTGGTAAGGAACAGCCGGTCTCCGATTTCGATCATGTTTGCGGTTCTGGAACTGACGATAAGTGCTGAACATGTTCTTGATT
>CAZRCS010000018.1:0-21723 GCA_964598645.1 uncultured bacterium
TGAGTCCCTCGACGCCGGGTTCGATCTCAACGAATGCTCCGTAATCGGTGATAGATGCAACTTTACCCTCAACCATGGTTTCCTGGGGATACCTTTCGGCAACACCTTCCCATGGGAACGGCTGCAGCTGCTTTAGACCCAGAGAGATACGCTCACGCTCGCGGTCGAACTTCAATACCTTCACATCTATCTCATCACCAATGGCAACAAGCTGGGACGGGTGCCTGACTCTACCCCAGCTCATATCTGTGATGTGAAGAAGTCCGTCGATACCGCCAAGGTCTACGAAGGCTCCGAAATCGGTAATATTCTTAACTATACCAGTACGGACCTGGTCCTCCTCAAGCTCCTTGATCAGCGTTTCTTTTAGCTCGCTTCTGGCCTCTTCGAGAACCTGCCTGCGGCTGACCACGATGTTCCTGCGCCTCTTGTTCAGCTTGATTACTCTGAAGTCCAGCTCTTCTCCACAGAACTTCTCCAGGTTGGGAACCTGTCTGAGGGCTACCTGTGAACCCGGAAGGAAGGCGTCCACACCCATGATGCGCACGGTTAGACCGCCCTTTATCCTCTTGATAACCTTGCCCTTTAGTATGGAGTTCTCGTCGTAGGCCACTTTGATGTCGTTCCATACGGTGTGGAAGTGAGCCTTCTCCCTGGAGACGGAAACCCTTCCGTCCGAGTCTTCCAGGCTTTCCACGAAAACATCCACCTTGGTTCCCGAAGGGGGAACCTCTCCGTCCCTGAACTCCTGAAGAGGGATAACGCCCTCGCTCTTGTAACCAAGATCGACGATCACCTCGTTCTCAGCGGTTTTAAGGATGGTTCCCGATATGATGGTTCCCACCTTCACCGTGAAGTTGTTTGAGATGGTCCCCTCATATGCTGCTTCCAGGGTGGTTCGCTCTGCCTGGGTGTAATCGTGACCTTCTATGGTCTCGATCTCTTCAGGGGTTAGACCTACAACGAATTCATTCTGTTCGCTCATTCATTTTTCCTTTCTTTTCCTCTATTTCCTTGAGTTCTTTTACCTTCTGCATTATGTACTCCGCCGACCGCTTTGGGCCTCCTTCTTCATGACACTTCAACAGAGTTTCGGGACTTATGGGTTCTCCGAACCGCACAAGGAACCTGGTTCTGAAAAAGAGCGCACCCAGGGGATGGTCTGTCCCTCTTACAAAAAATGGATAAACCGGCACGCCTGTGGCGTGCGCGATATGACCCACACCGGCTTTTGCAGGCAACATTTTTCCGTTCTTGCTTCTGGTTCCCTCGGGGAAGATTACAAGTCCTCTGCCTGCCAGAACATGATCCCTGGCGGTATTGAGGGCATCTTTGTTGACAGATGCTTTTCTGTAAACCGGGAATGCTCCGAGAGCACTTAAAAAACAGCCGATTACAGGGTTCTTAAAAAGCTCGGACTTTGCCATGAAGTAAATTCCACGGGGAACGGCAGCACCAATAAAAGGAGGGTCCCAATCAGATATATGATTACCTGCTATTATGATACCGCCCTTTTTGGGAATGAGGTGGCGGTTGTAGGTTTTCAATCTGAACAGAACTCTGGCAACTACGGCCACGAAGGGTCTAAGAAGGAAGTCAACAAGCGGTGTTCTGTTCACAATGAGTGTACCCTTCTGTAGTGCATGAGGACGAATTCCACCTGGTCTTCAACTGTCATTGAAGTGCCGTCGAGCCATAGGGCACCCGGAGGAAGCCTTAAAGGACTTTCTGCTCTGTTCCTGTCGCGGTGATCCCTTCTGAACATGGCAGATACCATCTGGCTCATTCCACCCTGCCCAAGGTCTTTGAGTCTTCTTACTGCCCTTATGGCAATGTCTGCAACCACATAGACTTTCAGATCTGCTTCCGGAAAAACCACACTGCCCATGTCCCTGCCCTCAGCTACGGTGTCATGGCTTCTTCCGAATGCCTTCTGCAGGGTGACCATCTGATCTCTGACTTCCCTGTGGGATGAAATTATGCTGGCGGCTTCACTTACTTCAGGTGTTCGGATCTTTCCGGATATGTCCAAACCGTCGAGGAAGATGCCTCTGCTGGATACGTCTATTTTGTGATCGGCTATGAGGGCTGCGGCCCTGTTGCCGTTTGATAGATCAATACCTGATCCGGTAACTAGAAAAGCCGACGCTCTGTACATGGCGCCGGTGTCCAGATATTCAAAACCAAGTTCAGCCGCTATTCGCTTCGCAGTGGTACTTTTACCGGAAGCGGCCGGTCCGTCTACAGCTATTATCTCAGACAGTCAAATTCACATCCCCTCGTCGTAGTGGCGCGAATATGCACTAACGGGGATGTTTCGTCAACCGTTACCTGTTGAGACCCACCAGACTGCAGAGTTCTTTTCCCTCTTCGGGAGTGAGTTCACGCCATGCTCCCCTTTCTATACCACTCACGCTGATGGTGCCGTATCTTGTTCTCTCAAGACCTATGAGGGGCACGCGGCAAACAGCTGCAAGTCTTCTAACCTCACGGTTCCGTCCTGTTTTCAGTACCAGGGAGATTTCAGTTCTGCCTGTCTGTTTCACCGATTGAGGTTTTGAATATACTCTTGGCTGTATAAATGCTCCTTTGCGGAGATGCTCCACCTGATCCGGATTCACCGGCTTGGCTGTTTTGATCAGGTATTCCCTCTCCACCTTCCAGCGGGGATGTGAAAGCCTGTGAACAAGCTCTCCGTCATTGCTCCAAAGGAGGATCCCTCCGGTTTTTATGTCCAGTCTTCCAACAGGAGCAGAGGCCTCCGGCATTCCCCTGGAAAGAAGGCTGACAGGTCTTGGGCTGTTCGTGTCCATAGTGGTCTCGTAACCGGAAGGTTTGTTCATGGCTGCAATGAACAATTCAGGAAGGGTTACAGCAGAGCCATCCCAGAGGATGGTGTCTCCGGCTTTGATCCTGTATGCGGGATTCATTGCCAGCTTTCCGTTTACCGTAACCATTCCGTTCACTATTCCATCATCGCAGTTCCTGCGGCTTGCAATTCCGGATCGGGCTATATATCTGTTAAGTCTCATTCCGTCTGCATTCTGCGGAACCGTTCTGTTTCCTCTGCTAGCTGCGGTCAAAGAGTTCCTCCGATTCTTCGGCGGCTTTCTCCAGGTCCTCGGCTGAGAGGCTGAGAAGGCTTTCGATCTCGTCCATTCTTGGTAAGTGCTCCAGGTCGCTTAACCCGAAGTATTCAAGGAACAGTGAGGTTGTACCGTAAAGAAGCGGTCTTCCTGGAACTTCCTCTCTGCCGGTTATTTTAATCAGTTCCCTCTCAAGGAGGGTTCTCACTGCGCTGTCGCTGTTAACTCCTCTTACTGCCTCGATTTGAGCCCTTGTAACAGGCTGCCTGTATGCAACGACAGCCAGAGACTCAAGGGAAGCCCTGGATAGCCGGCTTCGCCTTTTACCCTCGAAAAGCTGGGCAACCACATAACCCAGATCCGGATCTGTTACAATTCTGTATCCCCCCGCAAGCCTGGCTACGATTATCCCGTGTCCCCCTGCAGCAAGCTCTGTTTCTATTCTCTCGACAGCCTGCTCTGCAGACTCTGTCCCACAGCCTGTTATCTCGCATATCCTCTCAAGGGTAAGAGGATCTTCAGCGGCGGCCAGAAGCGCCTCTATCTGTCTGGCAAGCTGATCAAGCATTACTCGCCCACCTTTCAGTCCTTCTCATGGTGATATCACCCATGGGATACCTCTGGTCCGCCTGGAGCCATCCCCTTCTCATCAGTTCCAGAACCGCAGAGAAAAACGATACGATCCTGCCGCTGTCAGGGGTTTGGCCGATCGTTTCCCTGAAAAGTCTGGTCTTTCCAGGGGGAATCAGCTGCTCCAGGGCATCAACACACTGGGAGAGGGATGCCAGAGGTTTTAGTATCCTGTGCCCGGGAGGAGGGGTGTTTTTCTCCGCCATGTTCTCCACTGCAATAAGAAGATCAAGCAGTGAAGTCTGCCCCGGGTCGGGAGGGCCTGATTTCTCCTGGTAACGTTCCCTTTCGCCGGGAACGGGAAACACGTCCCTCCACATTGATTCACTCTCGCGTAGGTCCATGGCCACCTCTTTGAACGCCCTGTAAAGAACGATATGCCTCATCAGGGATTCCATAGGGTCTTCTCCCTGCTCCATTACCGCTCTCTCCACCGGGAGCATTGACCGGCTCTTCATCCTCGCCAGGGTGGCGGCCATTACGAGATATTCGCCGGCAACGTCAAGATCGAGGTTCTGCGCACTCCTGATGTACTCCAGATACTGATCGGCAACCATTGCCACATGTATAGTTGTTATGTCAAGCTCGTCTCGTCTTATAAGAAAGAGAAGAAGATCAAGGGGACCCTCGAAGTCCTCGAGTGAGATGCGGCAGGCGCCCTGCTCCTCAGCAGACATATCCGAATTCAAGCATGTCTGTCTTGTTCTCAGGCCAGGCTTCCCTGACCTTGACCCAGAGATCCAGCCTGCAGGTGTCTCCTGTGAATTTTTGAATCGAGTTTCTGGAAAGGCTGTTAATGTGCTCCAGAGTCTGCCCTTTCCTTCCGATAAGCATTCCTTTGCTGGAAGCCTTCGAGACAATCAGATTCGCCCTCACGTATAGCTTTGCGTCCCTCTGTGATATCTCCTCCACCTGTACTGCCGTTTCAACGGCTGCTTCAGGGGGAAGGATTGCGTAAAGCTGCGCTCTGATCTGTTCAGCGATGAGAAAACGTTTCGAGTTAAGAGTTTTAACGCTTCTTGGAAACAGTCTTTCCCGTAAAGGAATGTTTTCAAGGACCGCCTCGAGAAGATTCTGAACTCCCTTACCCGTCAGGGGATTCACAGAGACAGATGCTGTGAATTTGTTGGTATATATTGCTTTTTTCAAATATGCCTCTCTGTGCTGTTCCTTTACGTAGTCATTCCTGCCGAGGGCTAGTATCACAGGTTTTGAGAGTATGTTTTCCATGAATGAAGCAAGAACGGGGTTTTCCAGGTCACTTTCAAATGTCTTTATGTTCAGAAGCATCACCACCACATCCACCCACTGAATTATCGACGAGTCGTAGTTCCCCTCAAGTGGAGGAGTATCCACGAAGCAGATCTGTGAGTTACCCGGTGTGCATATACCGGTAATGGGCATTCTGGTAGAGGCTGGCTGGGGAGCCGTAGGTGAAATGGCGGAATTAGTAAGTGCATTCAGGAGGCTGGACTTTCCGGTGTTGGAAAAACCTGTGAGAAGGGCATATCCGCTTTTTATAAGTCCGCTGGGCAATTTGTCTCCGATTCTGTTGAGTCTGATGGAACCGTTCCTGCAAGAGCAATAAGGTCACCGGCGGAGTTCCCGGTATAAAGTACACCCCCGAGGAGAATAGGGGGCGTTCCGGAATAGGAACCTGTTTCTATGGTATCTGCAGGAAGACCGGTGTTGAGACTGAGAAGGTATATCCTTCCATCGTCACAGCTTGCATACACAATGCTGTCGCACACTGCTGGAGATACAGTCACCCAGTTTTCAAGCTGGGTCTCCCAGAGTATACCGCCATTCTGTGCTTCAGCACAGAAAACCCGTCCGTCACACGTTCCTGCAACTACCCGCGAATCAGCGGTAAGTGATGGTCTGGAAACCACAGTTCTTCCCCGCACCCCCTGAAGGGCTGTTTCCCAGACAGTCTCACCTGTGGTCAGAGACAGGGCCAGGAGTTTTCCAGAGGAAAAACCTATGTAAACAATGTTATTCATGATGGAGGGAGCAGAAGGCTGGGAGGTAAAACTGCGTGACCATAAAAGGGTTCCTGAGGAATTCCATGCGGCTGCGTGGCCTGCTTCCGTACAGAAAACGGCGGTGCTGTCCAATACGGCAGGTCCTATTAAAAGACCCTCCATGGTATCACTCCATACCGGTTCGCCGGTTGCCCTGTTCAGAGCAGCAAGAGAACCCATTGAGTTCCCGGCCAGAACCAGGGTATCTGCCAGGACAGCGGCATCTGTGAAAATGTGATAACCAAGCCCGGCTCTCCACTCTTCAGAGCCGTCGATACGGTTAATGGCATACAGGTAGCCATCCTGACCGGGGAAAAAGACCAGTTGTGAATCAGCAGCAACACCGCCGGAAAGTCCGCAGGTAACGGTTCTACTCCAGAGCTGGTCTCCAGTGATTCTGTTCAGGCCCCTAAGAACCCTGTCATTCCCGGCCATATAGATGAAGTCGCCCATAACAGCAGGGGGAGAGAATATCTCAGAGCCCGTTCGAAGAACCCACAGTGTATCGAAGGGAGATTTCACCGCAGGGGCCCATGCGGCATTCCCTGTTGATGAACCGGAGGCCTGAAGCCATTCGGCAGGAGGTTGCTCGAAGTCATTTTCCGTGATGCCTTCCGCTCCTGTCGTGGTCTGGTGAACCTGGGAAGGAGGAGGTGAAGATGACTGGGGTGCATCTGTGTCCCCTCTGCCCTCCAGTATCAGAATAACAGCCAGTACGGCTGCAATGGTTAACGAAATCACGGTAATTCTACCTGTGAGTGGTTTTCTGTGTTCTGCTCTGGTGGATGTTGCATTAGTCATGCTGTCATTCCCGTCAGTATATCAACACCGGAGCTCCAACCGGGAGTGTCCGGAAAAGAGCTTCAAGGTCATCGTTACTCAGCCTTATACAGCCATGGCTGACGTTGTTTCCCCTGCCTACGCCGTAGTGAAGCAGAATACCGCCGCCAAGGTCAAGTTTGTAGTTTCCCAGAGCACCGGGCACTGCCCTTACCCAAACCCTCTCTGCGGAGGTCAGGGAATCATTGTAGTAAACTATCTGTTCCTCCCAGGAGAGACTGTCGGGTATCAGCACGTCCATACCGGGCCTGGGAGGCCGGAGGTTTTGCTCCAACCAGTACCAGTCCGGTCTGTACCAGTAGGGATTCTCACCTTTTTTTACAACATACCTTATGCCCCTGGGTGTGCTGAAGTTCCATACGAGTCCGCTGTCATTCTCAACCCAGCCCTTGCCGGTTCCACAGAATCCGGTTCTTACCAGAAGCTCTCCCCTGCGAAGTTGAAATCTGTTCTGGTAAGTGTCTATGATCAGATAGTAATCAAGATAATTGCGGACAAGCTCTGCCTGCGTAAGACGCACCTCAAGGGAATCGGCCCTGTGCAGAAGCATGGGCACCGAGTCTTCTCTCAGGGTAAATGCCCGATTTATCAGGGCAAGAGTGTCTCTCTGAGCGGTTACCTGCTCAAGGTCAGCCAAAGCATCGTTTGTGACTCTGCTGAACTCCTCCATCCTGGAGTCAAGGTGGTGAATAGTATAGAGGCTGGCAAAAAGAGCAGCCGAAAAAACTGCCAGAAGAACTGTCAAAGGGGTTCTCAAAACGACTCCGATCAGATGACTGGGTTTTCCACCAGGTTGCGCTGTGTCTGCCAGACAGCTGCGCTACCCCGTGTATCCAGATGAACGAAGGGACCATGGGTGGGAATCCACCTGTATGCGGAAGCTCCGCCCACAGCTACTTCCCCTGCGGCTTCAAGGTTCCTTGCAGACTGAACAATTACTTCTCCGTCAAAGACATCTATCCGCTTGTTCCTGTCAAGGTCGTCGATGAGACCGTTGGCAGGCCAGCTTTCAATCCAGATATCAGCTGCAGCACCGTAGAGGTGGAGGCTGAACCCGGTTTCGTTTCCAATAGCCTCATTGTATGCAGGTGTTCTGAAACCACTTATGCAGTGAATAACTCGGGCTTCTGGATAATATGCTGATACCTCTTCGAGAACCTGCTCTAGCTTATCTACCAGCCTGGTATCAAGAACCATGTACTGGGGCCAGCTGCCTTCCGTGTGGCACAAAAGGTCACCGAAGGTGAGGTGGGCTGATACCCTCCTGCTGTAGTCTTCGGGCCAGAGTTCTATGAAGCCCCTCCTGGGAAGGTGCTCCCTGGTGTTACCGTCGCCGTAAAAACCAAGTGGGAATGAATTCAGGGTTGCGGTCCGCACCTGGGTCGGGTCCAGGGGCACGATCACCGACCACTGCTGAACAGAACTTGAGTCGCTTCCCACAAGGGTGTATATGCCGTGGGTTCTGGGAATAGCAACGGTGAATTCCGTTCCCGAACCCTGCAGGTCCAACTCGGTTATGGACCACTGGATGGAATCCTGGCAGCTGATGGTGACTTCCTCACCTGCTTCAGCTGTAAAGGCAAGCATGTGGTCCCTGAGAATGGTTCCGTTCACATAAATAGTGAAACACGAACCAGGGGGGATAGGATCATCAGCGCCTGAAAACAACAGGAATGAAAGAAATAAAAGTATAATGCTCAAACTACTCCCCCTTATTGAACCCTACTGCACACCGGTAATATACACACGACCACCGTCAACTCTCAGTCTTCCCTGACAGTGGGCCTTCACCGCCATAGGATATATGCGATGCTCCTGCTGTAGTATCCTCCCGGCCAGTGAGTCCCGGGTGTCATTTTCCAGCACTGGAACAGGGCTCTGAATGATCACAGGTCCCGTATCCGTTCCCGCATCCACATAATGAACGGTACACCCGCTGATTCTTACTCCGTAATCAAAAGCCTGTCCCTGTGCATCCAGGCCGGGAAAAGAAGGAAGTAAAGATGGATGGATATTCATTATCCTTCCTGAGAAACCTTCAAGAAGCGGCCCCTTCAGAATCCGCATGAAACCAGCAAGACAAACCAGCTCAATTCCCCTTTCAATGAGGAATTCGGTCCATTTAAGCTCTTCATCCTCAGCAAATCTGGTCCGGAACCTGCCGGGATACATGTACATGCCTTCAACACCAAGTTCTCCTGCCAGTTCCAATGCTTTGCATCCTGGTGTATCCGTAAGAAGAAGATCTATCCTTCCCGGGGATGTATCACCCTTCACCAGGGCCTTGAAGTTCGAGCCTGTTCCCGATGCGAGAACCGCAATTCTAACTACGTCCTCTGCCACCCTCATCTCCTTCCGGTTCTTGCGGGGGCCGATCGGTGAACGCCCAGGTAATACCGAAAGACCAGCTCCTTTCATAGGGATCAGTTATGTCTTCCATACCTGCTGCTATGGAGAATGGAAGCAGCGTAAAACCGATTACCCCGTCCAGAGCAGATTCCCAGTCTCCTGCAGAATCCACCGTTGAGCAAAGCCTGGGGCCAGCTTCCAGCCTGCCTCTGTACCAGTCATAACCCATAAGAAGATAACAGTTCAGGTCGAGGGAGTCGGAATCGAAGAACCAGCCTGCAGCAGCTTTGCCCCTGAGTATTCCCAAAGAAGCCTGAACATCTGCAGCCACAGCGGGATCTTCCATGAATCGCGCGGTTATATTGAATGATTCGTGCCGAATGGACACTGCCTGGAATGGATCGTACCCTTCTGGATTTGAATAGACCGCTGAGAAGGAAACATCTCCCGGATTCCAGCTGATGCCCCCCCAGAAGCCGGTCTGGTCACCGGTGATGTCCCCTGCGGCGATGAATTTGAAGTCGCCTGCCGGGAGAGTGAGCTCACCGGCACCTCTGTACTCCATTGCTGAATCCGAATACACCGCCGCTGCTCCAACTTCAGCCTTCAGTGGGCCGAGAGTACGCACTAAACCACCAAGCAGCTCCGGTCTCCTGTCGCCAGGGGAAAGTCTTGTGAATCCGGCCCTTGCGTAATACTCTGATGTGTTCCACCCTGTCCAGGCTCCCCAACCGTAATCGTTTCCATCCCAGCCTGAAATTCTGAGATTGAGGTTCCCTCTTTTCATCAGCACTGACTGCAGGGCCACCGAGTCGTCCCGTATCATTTCGAAATTTCCCGATATCCCTGCGGGAAGCGGTCTTGACAGCTCGAATGAATAGCGGCTGTGGTCCATTGTGTTCTGTATGAGACCTATTCTGGAAAGACTGACTGAATCCTGCATTTCAGCATCGGAAAAATCCGTACACCACCGTCCTCCTCCCCATAAACCACTTTCAAGCGGGTCGGAAACCGAAGCGTCAGGCCATGGAAGATCCGGAGGAAGCGAACCGAAAGCGGTAACAGGAAGTCCATTAGAAACAACCGGAGCTGATCCGCCTGAAATAATGAAGTCAGCGGAACACTCCCAGCCGTGCCGTGTCTGGAGCAGTGTATACCAGTCGGATGCATCCTGTACAGGAGCGGCCACAAGAAAGAGAAGGGTAATCAATAGCCCTCCCTGCCCATGGCTTTGTATGTAAGTACCTTTCCCCTCTCCACACCCGGCTGGTTCAGAGGATCCACGTTCAAGGACAGACCGCAGAGAACCGTGGCGATCTCCAGTGCCATGAATAGCTGACCAAGGGAATTTCCGTTCACCACTGGTATGGTGATCTCCGAGACGGGAACTCCTCTTTCAGTTAGGGCTTCTGCCGTTGCCCGAGCCTCAGAGGCCCTCAACTCATCGGGACTCCGACCCTGGAGATAAGTCATTGAAGGAACATGGCTGAATTCCCCGGGTGAAGGCTTTCCAGTTGGGCCGAATTCTTCGGAAACAAAAGTTACCGTTTTGTCCAGGGGACCCTCCATGAAAAGCTGAACCAGGGAATGCTGATCTCCGGGGCCTCTGCAGGCAATTGGTGTCTGACCGATTTGCACCTTGTTTCCGTCCAGGTCTATGGCCTTACCGAGACTCTCTGCCCAGAGTTGTGAAAACCATAAGGCCGTCTGATAGAGCAGGTCAGTGTATGGCATGAAAACATGAACAGGATGAGAGGAAAATCGTGATAGAAATGCCCCGGCCACTCTTGCAGCAAGACTGTCAGTGCCTCTATGAAGAAAATCGCTCCGCACTGCGGAGGCTCCGGTCATAATGGCCTCCGTATCTATGCCGGCGAAGGCTCCGGGAAAGATTCCCACGGGAGAGAGAACACTGAACCGCCCACCTACGTTGGATGGAACCGGCAGAGAGTCCCAGCTCTTTTCCACGACTAGTTTCCTGAGGTCCCCCTTCTCAGGATCCGTTACAGCTATCACTGGGACCTGATTCCCCAGAAGTCTTCTTAACTCCATGAATATCGAGAGGGTTTCCGCTGTTCCGCCTGACTTGGTGATTACGCACAAGGCCGATTTTCCGGAATTTCTTTCTTCTACTGCTCTGGCGATTAGCCGGGCATCCGGAGAATCAAGGAGACATACCCTTCCCCGGCACTTGGGAAAAGCAGAGAGCATTGCCTGCAGTCCAAGGGATGAACCGCCTATTCCCGCAACGAAAAGAGTATCGAATTCTCCGGAATATTCCATTGCTTTGGCAACGGTTTCCCTGACAAGGCCCTCCATAACAGGCAGTTCCATGAAACCAAGTTTTCCTGAGCGGTTCCACTTCTGAAAGAGATCGAGTGCTCTTTCAGTAATCGGTTCCCAGCTGTAGCCGGTACTGAACTTAAATAGCTTCGATGTCAATTTCCCCTCCCTGCAGGCTCAAGTTCCATCCGGTGAAATATACACCGGGGAACCTGAAGACGCAGAGGTTTGTATTCCCATGTGAAACAGGAGGAAAAAAATGATGAAAACTACCCTTTTTGCCATATCTTTGATTACAGCTGCTATGCTGGCTGCATCACTGTCAGATGGAGAAGATAATATGGGATACAGAGAACTGACCCCTGAAGAGGAATACGTAATAGTTCACGGAGGTACCGAGAGACCTTTCACGGGACAGTACACAGACACCTTCGAGAACGGTGTCTATACCTGCAGAAGATGCGGAGCTGTCCTGTTTACATCGGAAAGCAAGTTCAGAGCCCACTGCGGCTGGCCTGCTTTCGATAACGCCATCGAAGGCGCAGTGGATGAGCTGCCTGATGCCGACGGAATGAGAACCGAGATAAGATGCTCCGCATGCGGAGCCCATCTCGGTCACGTTTTTACAGGAGAGGGCTACACTGAAACGAATACCAGGCACTGCGTAAATTCGATCTCCATGGATTTCATCCCTGCAGACAATCTGGAAACAGCATACTTTGCAGGAGGCTGCTTCTGGGGCATCGAACACACCTTCGACGGTACCGAAGGTGTTATCGACGCCGTTTCCGGCTACATGGGAGGAACCCTGGAATCACCTTCCTATGATGATGTTTGCAGCGGAACCACAGGGCATGCGGAAACCGTAAGGGTTGTCTTCGACAACCGCGTGGTTTCCTATGAGGAACTGGCAAAAATCTTCTTTGAGATCCACGACCCGACCCAGGTAAACCGCCAGGGCGTAGATACAGGCACTCAGTATCGTTCTGCGGCTTTTTACACCAGTGAGGCCCAGCATGAAACTCTTGGGGCCCTTGTGTCGATACTTGAAGACCAGGGTCTTCAGGTTGCCACTGAAATTGAACCGGCCGAAGTTTTCCATCCTGCGGAGGACTATCACCAGAACTACTTCGAAGAAAACGGAGTCAGGGGATCATGTCATGTGCGCGTGAACAGATTTCCCAATTGATCAGTCCCAACCGGAAAGGATCAGTGAGTCAAGTGGAGCAGTTGAATAAACGGTTCGAGTCCCGTTTGAGTTGGCTGTAACTGCGACATGCAGGGTATCACCGCCGGTAGTGATCAGAAAAGTGGAAAGTCCCTCTTCGTGAATAAAGTGAGAAGCCACCGAGTAGAAACCGGCAATATTGATGGAGTCACCGGGGAATGCTCCATGAACTATGAGTCCTCCGGATGGAAGCCTCGTACCTTCAACTTCATCGGGCCAGAGAAGATGTCCCGTTCCAGGCAAAATCACGAAAACCGAGTCAGGAGGCGGGCCGGTTACCGCAGCAATGGTATCTCCAGGCTGAATTTCTTCACCTGCAGAAACCCTCAGTTCAGCCCTTCCGAATGCGTTGTAGATAACGGGCACATAAACCGAAGAATCTGCAAGAACGGCCCTGAGACTGTCAGCGAAACCGGAATCGCCGGTTGCCACGGCGAACTGCAGCTCCATGGTCAACCTGTCGGTTTCGATCTCAAGGAACGGATCGGACCCCAGAGCAGCCGTGTCTCCGGCCTCAACGGTTTCAGAACCGTATGCTTCGAGAATCATCAGGGGGGAATCCCCGGACCACACAAGATAACTTATCATGGAATCCGGTCTTTCCACGGCGAAGGCAGGTGCTTTTTCCGCGAAACCCTCGGGGGATTCAGTCCCGGGGAAAATCTCTCTGGACGGTTCCCCGCCGCACCCGATGCCGAAAAGAACTGGACAGATGATGATCAATGAAATAGAATTCCTATCCATTCTTAATCCTTTGAGCTTTCGAAAAAGGCGGTTGATTTCTCAATGAACAGAATATACATAATATTTATTCCGGTACTTCTTCTCCTCTCTGGATGCGGCCAGACTGAACAGACAAGCGGATTCTTCGTGGGCACGGCATCCGGGAGAGCTGCTGAAACGGTTACCGAGACCATTTCCTCCCCTTTGCCGGAGGTTCAGATGCCTTCCCCGGAAGATTCACTTCTCAACTGCTCATTCGAAAGAATCCTTGACAGACCCTTCGGCCCGGATATTCCCTACGATGTTTACGGAGGAGCGCTTCACCTGAACAACGGCTATTTCGACGATCCGGTCATTCTTCTCAGCACGGCAGGTCTTGTAAAGGACGGTATAGTGCAGGCTGAATTCAACATAACAGAAGCTCCCTCTCAAGCGGTTTGCGGCATTGTGCTTCGTGCAGCGGGACCGGACGATTTCCTTATGCTTGGAGTGAACGGAAGAGGTCAGTAC
The DNA here is from genome assembly GCA_964598645.1 of uncultured bacterium. Classification (GTDB taxonomy): domain Bacteria; phylum Fermentibacterota; class Fermentibacteria; order Fermentibacterales; family JCC-6; genus Sabulitectum. Next base: position 13,674 of record CAZRCS010000018.1, read on the forward strand.
ACCATTCAGAGATGCAGGAACGGTCTATGGATACCGGTTATGGGTCTGGACAGTTTCGAAGAGTCAAGGCTTCTTCCATACTACATCGATCAGGTCGAGCTGACCGCCGAGGTTCACGGCAGCTACACCGATTTCTCAGTGAACGGACAGCTGATACAGGTGGTGAGAACTGCGGTGCCCCCAACCGGCCAGATCGGCATCTTCATAGACGGAAGAATGAATGCCGAACTGGACAGAATTACGGTGGTGCCCTTTTGAGCCTGCTCATGGTTTTCCTTGCGCTTTACTCACCTGTCTGTACCACTGCACCTGCCCTTGAACACGGCGCTGCGCCGGAACCCTGCCAGTATCCCAGCGGGTTTCCGGTTCTAGCCTATCATCAGATATCGAACAATCAGTCGAAGTATGCCGCAACTCCCTTCAAGCTGAGAGATGATCTTCAGCGGCTTTATGATGCCGGATTCTTCCTGGTTCAGCCCTGTGACCTCGAAGATGGCCTTTCCAGAGTTCCCTTTGACAGAAGACCTGTGATGATAACCTTCGATGACGGTTGGGAAGACAACTTCAGGTACATCGGAGAAGGCACGGCAAGAACCCTGGATCCCGACTGTGCAGTTGCCATTGTGAACGATTTCATAAATGAGCATCCTGACTTCGGAAGGGGTGTGGTTTTTTTCATAAGCTGGGACAAGGTCCCATTCGGAAGCGACACAGAAGAAAAACTGAACCAGGTTCTGGATATGGGACATTCCATCGGGAATCACACCGCTGACCACAGATCCTTCATGGCAATACCCCCTTCCATGTATTCGACACAGGTTATCCCCGCCCTGGACTCCTTCAGAAGGAGGCTGGGCTTGAGAACTTCCGGTATAAACACCCTGGCATATCCCGGGGGGAAACTGCCTGCTGCTGCAGGTGCGGAAGAGCTTCTCAGTGAAATGGAGTATCAGGGACGGCCTGCGGTGGTTCAGGGCTACCTGGTCGACGGTTCAGTGGAGAATCTTAGCAGGATCTATGAGGAAGACTGCCAGGGCAGATACAGAATCAGCAGAATAGACATGGCCCTCTACAGCGTAAACAGACTCCTGGGATGGCGGAACATCATGGCAGAGAGCATCGAAAGACCTTCAATTCATGATCCTCTGCCCTGGCGCCCCTAGTCAGAGGTCCCTACGTTTCCATTCCCTCTCAGGAAGTTTCTGATACTTCCTGATCCCCGGGTACCCAACACATAGCACAGCGGATGCCCGTCCCAGCCCGAGAAAGGGTGCTAGCACTTTCAAAATGCCATTCCAGAGGGTGCCAAGTCCCATTGCCTCAGCCTTGATAGAAACAAGTGAAGCCGCTATCACGCAGTCGGTGGAACCGGTGACGTTCCTCCGCGGGGCCCTGAACAGCAGCACGCAGGGAGCTCCCCAGGTTATCAGATCTTCACCCTCCCGGAGCCTTTTCACCGATGTTCTTCCCGGGCCTGCAAGGAGGGATACCAGTCTGAATGAGTCGAGAATCCTCACCAATCGTACCAGTGGAACAACCACCCGGTTCATGACATTCTCTTTTCCCCGCAGAACAGTCACTTGAATTCCCTGGTCGTTGTGGCCTGTGGGTGAGTATCCCACCGGTGAAAGAATATCCCGGATAACTTCCTCGGAAAGGTCCTTATCAAGATAGCTCCTGCTTGATCTCCGATTATTGATGATAGCTGTCAATGCCCCTTCTTGTGACTCTTTACAGCCATCATCAACGGGCTCGAGTCCGAAACAGTTCCAGGGACAATAGCAACCGCAGTGACCACACCCTATACACATGGATGAAAAGGAAACGACCCTGCCTGCGGAATCTGTCATCACAGCCGAAACAGGGCATACGGAGCGGCAGATCCCGCAGCTTTTGCAGAGATCATTTCTGAAACTTGAACGGGGATCGAATGTGCTCACGGTACCACCTGTATATCCACATCGGGGGTATCCATTCCCGGGTAAACCTCTATCACCCCGGGCCATGCTCCATATGGTTCTCCGGGATTCCATATGGAATTACCGTTCCAGTCAACGAAACATGACACCGTGTATCTTCCCCCGGGAATATCCTCCAGGCGGAATTCACCACCGGCAAACTCGCCGGTGAATCTTCCCTCCCCTCCCCCGGTGGATGCAGCAACCACCTGTATCACCGGAGCAGAGGTTCCTGTAAGAATGCCGGATATGGAACCTGGTAGATCGCTCCAAGCCGGCTTGAAGGTCCAGCTTTTTCCTGCAAGGGTATCTCCCTGAAGAGAAACCAGGCCTGAATCCAGGTCAATACGGTACTGTTTCTCTCCCAGCAGTTCTTCGTCAGGGAAGAAGGAGAAAGCAACGGGTGATGTTCTCACAATTGATCCCTGCACCCTTGCTTCATCGAAGATCCTGGTCACAGTATAAAGGGAATCAAGGGCATCGAGATCCACCCAGTCGGAGAAAGAGATCATGTATGGCCCCCCTGCCGGAACATCGATAGCACCGTCTTCGGGATAGGCCGACTGGATCCTGAAGTCGAAAGACGGCATGGAATCCACCGCCCAGAATTCCAGTGAGTCAGGAAGGGACGGATTACCTGAAAGGTCTTCAATTCCCTGTACGCGAATGGTGTAAAGGGTATCCTGCATGGCGCCGGTGTAAACGGTGATGCGCCCTGTTGAAGACCTGCCTGCGGACGATTGCAAGCCGTAAATCATTACTGGAAGACTGTCAGGACCTGTAACCGTTACGTATTCATTATCCGGTTCCGGGGAAGCTATCTGTTCATTCCATTTTATCTCCAGATGCCATCCGTCCAATACTTCCACCGCTGAAATCACAGGCCCTATGCTGTCGACGATGGTCATGGCAAGAGACACCGTAGCTGTATCACCCATGAGAAGAGAAACTTCACTTCTTACTCCAGCTTCCCTTTCGGGATCCCACGACCTGCTTCTGTCATTATCCTCGTAGCATAAGAGCATGTATTCGCCTTCAGGCAGCCAACCGGCGGTGAAATCCCCCGATGAGTCGGGGTATTGGGTCAAGAGCGGCACAGTTGTATCAGGCAGAAGGAAGAGATCGCATCTGGCCGATTCGGTCACACTTCCACCGCCGGTTCTGCTTACTGATGCCGTTAGTCCGGAAAATCCGCTCTCAGGGATGGAGTTCCAGACCAATGTCACAGGTTCACCTGCTATGTTTCCGCGGTTATCCTTTAGTTGACCTGAAATGGTTACTGCGAACACTCCCATGGTCTCCAGGGGCAGTATCTCGATGCTGCTGCGGGAAATGACAACTTCTGCACGACCAGGATATACTTCCACCATGCTCTCTTCCCCTGAAATCCTTTCAGAATACTCAATGACAATACGCTGGGGAATGGTGTCTGAAGGACCCGGTTCGGGTAGAATGTTAATGATCTCAGGTGGATCTCTGTCTTCGGGTCCTCCGGAAGGCGCAATCACACGAGCACAGGCGGAGGCTAAGATAAGCAGAAAGATCCCTGTTCTGTTTATCATTTTCCAGCGGCCAGTTTCTTCCGTATCTGTGCAGATTTCCTGTAGAACGCTTCGGCTTCGGAATGTCTTTTTTGCTTTTCCAGAACGATTGCCAGTTCGACTATGTAGTCGGGATCTTCGGAATTGCTGGAAACTGCGTTGCGCAGATACTCCTCAGCCTCCTGGAGCAATCCGGTAAGATTAGCGCACCTTCCAAGATAGAACCATGCCAGGTGAAAAGAGGAATCTTCGGAAACTACTTCCGTGAGTATGTCCATTGCCTTTCCATAAAGCCCTGTCCTGATAAATGACACTCCCTCGAGAAATTCCATCATCATTGGAGAAAGTTTGTACTCTGAAGCCCTGTTTCGCCAGTCCTTACTGCGCAGGCTGCCTATCTCCCTGATTATATCCTTCATATCCGGCTTCACTTCAGGAAGAAGCTCCTCAACGGGCCCTGCGGAATTCTCCGTTTCGGTTTTCACCGATTCAGGGTTTTCCTCCTCCATGAATACTTCCTCAAGCTCAGCCATGGAGTCCACTGAAGATTGCTCTGGTGTATCTGTATCCCCTGCAGAAGGTTCCGTTTCCCCGGGAATTTCCTCCCTGCTGGCAAACAGAGCCATCTGACGACCGGACAGCTTCTTTTCGAGCAGTCTCTTGAAACCAGCCTGAAGTCTCTGATCATCATCAAGAACCTTAAGAAGCTGCCTAAGCTGGAATTCGCTGATGTCATCGGTGATCAGAACCTTCTGTCTGATCGCCCTGGGCAGCTTCAGCAAGTTCAAGAGCTGTGTAATCCTGGCCCTGGAGTATCCGAGCATGTCTGCAAGACGGCTTCTATTCGTTACTATTTCTCTGCGCAGAATGGCCTCGAAGAGCATGGCCTCTTCCGAGCAGTTGCTTATGAGTGCATGTGCAGGTCGCACATGGACCGTAGATCTAACAACCAGGCACTTGACCATGGTTCTGCCCTTTGTTTTCAGGTGCCACACAGTTCTGTGATTCCCCACCAGGGAATAGCCCCTGTCCTCTTCAATGAGAACCGGTGGAAGCTCAGGTGTCTCGTCATCATCTTCCCTGGTCCAGTTGTTTGGAGGTTCTATACCATCTATTTCCGCTATCAGAATCTCTTCCAGGGGAAGGTGGTCAGCCATTAACTCAGTTTCTCTATCCATTGGAAATCCTCTCCCCGAACAGAACCTCGGCCAGTCTGTCCGGATCGCCCGGTACCCTCACGGCACCAGGCAGCCTTCTGAACATGTTCCTCTGTCTTCTGGCATATCTCCATGTGTTCACGGATATCCTCCGGGCAGCTTCTTCCAGATTACACCTGCCCCTCAGATGATCTATCACTTCAAAGTAGCCTATTGTAGCAGCCAGAACAGGCTCCTCGGGAACGCCTCTTTCCAGAAGCCCACTGACCTCATCAACAAGACCTGAATCCATCATTGCTCCGGTTCTGACTTCGATCCTCTCCCTCAGCTCAGCGTTTCCCGCTTCAAGCACTGCGAATCTGAACCTTGGATCATGTTCCCCGCCCTTTTTAAGCTCAGAGGGGAGCCTGCCGCTCTGGAGTGCTATCTCTATTGAACGCACCAGTCTTACTCTGTCCGATGGACCTATCCTGCCTGCCTCGGTGGAATCCAGACCACTGAGAATTCTGTGAAGAGCTCCAGGCGTCTGTTCCTCGATGGTCTCAAGTGCTTCACGAATTCCATCGTTCCTGCGGGGCAGATCGTCCATCAGTCCTGCCAAACACATTATGTAAAGAGCTGAACCACCCACCACAAGAGGAATTCTCCCTCTTCTGAGAATGTTTTCGATAACCTCCATGGCTGCCACGGCATACCATCCCGCCGAGAGAAGAGAATCAGGTTCCGCCACATCGATCATGTGATGCGGGACAAGATCAAGTTCCCTCTTAAGGGGCTTTGCGGTACCGATGTCCATACCTCTGTAGAATTGCCTGGAGTCTGCGCTGACTATTTCTATATCGGGAAACATCGATGCCAGTTGCAGCGCTGAAGCGGTCTTGCCCGATGCCGTGCATCCTGCGATAACTGGAATGCTACCTTCCAAAACGGTTCTCCAGTTCACTGAACGGAATCTCTATCATTGTTGGTCTTCCATGGGGACAATGGAATGGGTCCTCCATTGTAAAGAGTGTGTGAAAGAGATTGGCAGCTTCTGAACTGGTAATTTTATCTCCGAATTTGATGGCTCCTCTGCATGCGCTTGCCGCGGCTATTCTCTCCGCTTCAGTCTGGGAGGCCTCTGCTCCGCGCGACAGGGCTTCCATGACCTCCCGAATTGCCTCTGCCCCTCGTCTTACACCAACAGGAACACTTGAAAGGTAAAGAGTATCACCATCCACCCTGTAATCGTATCCAGCCTGTCTGATCATGGTTCCATACAGTTTAAGAACAGCTTTCTCTTCACCGTCTATCAGGATTTCCTCAGGAAGGAGCATTTGCTGTTGTCCAGCGGTCATGGCGCCCTTGACGGAAGAAAGAATTTTCTCGTAAAGTATTCTCTCATGGGCTGCATGCTGATCCACCAGCAGAAGCCCGGACGCTGTATGTGTAACCAGATAGGAATTGGATAAGATCATTATCTCCACAGAGTCGTCCCAGGAAGAAACGGACCTTTTCACAAGCTGTGAATCCCTTTCAGCAGGACTTTCGAACTCCATTACGGTCTGAAACACTGCAGCGCTGGGTGAAAGCTTTCTACGCTCTTCCCTGTACCCCCCCGCCCCGGGGGTTCCTGAGAAAGAAACCGCTGATGATGGAACAGTGGAGTCCCTTCTGCCTGCCGTGATACCCAGAACGGCTGATCGGACGGCAGACTCTACCTGGAATGGTTTTCTGAACCTCACTTCACGCTTTGCAGGATGGGCGTTCACATCCACAAGGGACGGATCCAGGGTTACCGAGCAAACAAGCAGAGGATCACCTGCGGGTCCCGAAAATGCTTCTTTTAAAGGGTTGTAAACTGCAGGAGCTGTCACAGGTCTTCCGTTGACGAGTATGAACTGGTGCCCTCTGCTGCTCCATCTCTTGTCCGGGAAAACGGTAAGGTGAACACGTGTGTTTTCCGCAGATCCCGATGACTCAACGCTTCTCTGCTCCCTTGAAAGACCATATCTGGATCGAAGCCTTTCCGCAGCACTTTCTGCAGCAGAAAGGGTAAAGATGTTCCTGCCGCCGTGACTGAAGGCTAATCTGCATTGAAGGGCAGCAAGGGATGATCCCGTTACTATCCTCTCGATCCAGGAGAGTTCAGTAGCCTCAGACCTGAGGAACTTTCGCCTTGCCGGCTGATTGAAAAAGAGATTTTCCACGGTTATTGTTGTGCCGCGGGTTCTTGCTGCAGGCTCAAGGTTATCCATCCTGCCGCCGGTTATGACCATCTTCCATCCCTCTTCGCCGTTCGAGGTGAGGATGGTCATTCTGGAAACACTGGCAATGCTCGGAAGGGCTTCTCCTCGAAAACCAAGGGTCTGGATGCTGTTAAGGTCCGAAGGTGAGGTTATTTTACTGGTGGCATGTCTCTGAATCGCAAGGAGAAGGTTGTGCCGGTTCATTCCGCAGCCGTCGTCCCGTACTGCAATAAGCTTCCTGCCCCCTGCTTCCAGCTCTATCTCGATCGATGAGGAACCTGCATCGAGTGCGTTCTCCAGAAGCTCCTTTACAACCGAAGCAGGCCTCTCCACCACCTCACCGGCGGCTATGAGGTTCACAAGGTGATCAGGAAGCCTTCTTACCTCTGCCATTGTCCTCCGATTGTCTCTTTGCACCCCGGCATCATAAGTGAATTCAGCAAAACCACTTATGGTTCCGGTAGCGGCCTTGCATGTGACCTTACGCCCCGGCACCATTTATGACGCTACGTCATAAATGGTGCCGGAAGAGGGACTTGAACCCTCACGCCCTTGTGGGGCAGCGGATTTTAAGTCCGCTGTGTCTGCCATTCCACCATTCCGGCACCGAATTTGTTAACGCACCGAATATACAATGGGAATCAGTGTTGTACACATGGTTTAGATATCCACGCCCAGGATGAATCCGCCACTAAAATCTCCACCTTCAATACGATTGATGGTAAAGCCGCCTGTAATTCCACTGATGCAGAGCTGAAGCTCCCCCTGGAACCTACCCCTCTGACCATGGGACAGGCAGAGGACGATCGACTCACCGGACCTCACCACCGAAGAAATACCCCAGTCAGGCCACTGCAGAAGACAAAGAGGTTCAATGCCGGTCACTCCGAAATAGTCAGAACCGTCGTAACCTGCCGATACGGTATAACCCCACTTCTTCAAACGGGCGCTGGTTCTGTGTACCGCGCGATGGTCAACAACAGCTCCTCCGCTCTCAATGATTAGACAACCACTGGAAAACTCCCCCTGAACCAGCAGTCTTCCTTCCCGGCTGTCCTGGCACCATGCCGGACCAATACGAAGATTGCTGGATATCTCCGGTGAAACTCCCGCGGTAAAGGCATCTGATCCTCCAGCCAGAAGCACGGATTCACAACGGTATTCCC
>CAZRCS010000019.1:0-20814 GCA_964598645.1 uncultured bacterium
GAAAGAAGAACCGCTGATACGAAAACTGCTAACATTTCCACTCCTATCGAATATTGATGTGTCTCATTACTCTATCCCCGCCCGGGCTTTTTGTTTCCTTCTCATCACATAAATTCCGAAAACAAGAAGAATCACCGCCGTAAGAACAGGAAGAACCACTGCCAAAACAGAAGTAGCCACCGCTGCGCCGTCTTCAAGGGCAGAAACCACCCCGCTTCCTCCAATCGGAGCAGCTGCGGATCTCAGGGACACCGTTGCCAGCTGTATTCCTCCGGCAACGGAACCTCCGGCTACCGCCGCCAGTACCCACCGGAACCAGGGGGAGATATCGCCTACCATGGATGCGGTGAGAATCGTACCTGCAACCGCAGCCGCAGGTGTCGCGACAGTGTCCAGAAGGTTGTTCACAACCGGAATGAAATAGGCGGCTATCTCCACGGCGGTTGCCACCGAGAAACAAACAAGTGCCGGTGTGCTTCCCAGCCACTGGAACCCTGAAGCGGGCACCAGGTGTCCGGTCTGTGCAGCTATGCTCATAACCAGCAGGGGAACGAATACCCTGAACCCGCATGCGGCGCTGAGGGATATCCCTGCCAGAACTCCCAGAACCCACTCCATATTATCGCCCTATAGGGCCTTGCCCCTGCTGAAGGCCTTCAGGTTCACTTCCAGGGCCTTTGGCGGAACCCTCTCTTCTATGGCATCGAACCAATGTTTTTCCGGAATCTCCGGCAGCTGTTTCGATGCTGCACCCAGCATGATTACGTTGACCACTCTGATGTTCCCCAGCTCAGCCGCTATGTCATGGACCGGCATGAAAAGGCTGGGAATTCCCATTTTGTCTATTATTCCGTTCACGTCAGGATACTCAGCCTGGCCGGTATTTACCGTCATGGGATCTATGCGAAGATCGCAGACGATGAGCTTGCCTTCAGGAGACAGGTATTCCACCCACCTGAGGGCTTCCATTTTTTCCATGGCAAGCACGATATCTGCAGCACCCTTCTCAACAAGAACACTGCTCACCTTCTTACCGAACCTGACGTGGCTGGAAACGGCACCACCCCTCTGAGCCATGCCGTGTACCTCGCTCTTCTTAACATCGAACCCGGCTCGCCAGGCGGCGCTGCAAAGCACCTCGCTTGCAAGAAGTATACCCTGACCCCCGGTACCGCAGATGATTACGTTCTTCACCTTTTCCATCAGATTACCCCCTCAAGATCCTTTGTCAGGGCGTCTTTTGGACACACCTGAACACAGAGGTTGCAGTTGGGCCAGCAAAGCATCTCGTTAATAACGGGAATGTTCTTTTCACTGTCCCAGCTAATGGCGGGGCAGCCCAGTTTCAGACAGAGCCTGCAGTGTATGCACTTATCGGGATGATGAACTGCTACGGTCTTTCTCTTTGGCTTGTAGGCCATAATGCAGGGCCTTCGGGTAATGATGACACTCAGTTCTTTCCTGTCCATCTCTTCCTTGAGAACCCTCTTCATTTCAGGAAGGTCATGGGGATCAACGGTAACCACGTGGTTAACTCCGCATGCCTTTACGACCTTCTCTATATCAAGTACCGGTGCCTGGTTACCCCGGAGAGTCTTCCCTGTGGTTGGGTTCTGCTGGCCGCCGGTCATGGCTGTGAGACTGTTATCCATAACCATTATGGTTCCCTTGTTCCCGTTGTAAACCATATCTATGAGTCCTGTTATTCCCGAATGAACAAAGGTGGATTCACCGATTGCTCCAACCAGTTTTGGCATATTGTCCGAACCCAGAGCCTTCTCTATTCCTGCCAGAACCCCCACGGCCGCTCCCATGCAAACCACCGTTTCCAGGGCATTGTAGGGGGGCATAAGCCCCAGGGTGTAGCAGCCGATGTCTCCGGTTGAACTTGCCTGAAGTTTCGAAAGCGAGTGAAACGCCCCTCTGTGAGGGCATCCGGGACACAGGGCAGGAGGTCTTCCGGGAAGCTCAACAGCAGACCAGGTAAGGGGAAGCTGCTCTCCGTCCTTAATTCCCTTTCTCACAAGTTCCGGGTTGAGCTCTCCCTCGACAGGGATAAGCTCGCTTCCCTTTCCGTCTACCAGAAAGCGGGATCTTATGCGTTCTTCGAGATAGGGTTCTCCCTCTTCCACGAAGATTACCCTGTCCACTTTTTCCAGAAATTTCCCTATGAGTTTCCATGGAAGAGGATTGGTCATGCCCAGTTTGAGAACGCTTGCACCGGGGTGAACTTCCTTAACGTACTGATAGCTTATACCGCTGGTTATGATTCCAAGTGAAGTATCATTTATTTCCATTCTGTTAAGGGAGCTTTCGCTTCCCCACTCCTCGAGAGCCAGCAGTCTCTTTTCTACCCTGCTGTGCATCTTTCTGGAGTTTGCAGGAATTGGAACCCTCTTGGAAATGTCCTTGGTGTATCCTGTGACCTCTATGTTCTTCCTTGGTCCCACTTCCACGAGGCTCTTCGAATGACAAACCCTGGTTGTCACCCTGAGCATCACCGGAGTGTCGAATTTCTCGCTTATATCAAGAGCCAGTCCTGTGAAATCCTTGGCTTCCTGGCTGTCGGACGGTTCAAGGATGACCACCTTTGCCGCTCTGCCCATGAGCCTGTTATCCTGCTCGTTCTGTGAGGAGTGAACCCCGGGGTCATCGGCACTGACTATTACTATTCCACCGGTTGCTCCAATGTAACTCAGGGTGAAGAAGGGGTCTGCAGCAACGTTGAGACCCACATGCTTCATGGAGGTAAGAACCCTTGCTCCGGCAAAGGAGGCTCCGGCGATCACTTCCATCCCAACCTTTTCGTTGGGGGCCCACTGGGCGTCAATTTCAGGATACTCTTCTCCGATGGTTTCCATTATCTCCGTTGAAGGTGTTCCGGGATATGAGCTTGCAAAGTGAACGCCGTTTTCCCACGCTCCCCTTGCAATGGCCTCGTTTCCCGAAAGGAACATCTTCCCGGAATCAACTTCGTTAAGTTTCTTCCTCATTCCCTGCCTTTCTGTTTTCTATATGTATTCCTTTTCCTTTTCTGTTCCATCCATAACCCTGAGAACACCTCTGACCAGCGCCTCGAGTTCGGCTTCTCCGGGGAAGACAAGAATTTTCCCAAGGTATGAGAGATATTCTCCAAGTTCCTCCACCAGCCAGGAGTTATATGCCATGCCTCCGGTTATGACAACTGCATCTACGGACCCTTTGAGAGCAGCGGACATGGCTCCTGCTTCCTTGGCCATCTGATAGGCCATTCCCCTTAGAACACCATTGGCCTTGCCGTCTCCGGCCTCCACCATTTTCCTGACCTTCCCCACGTGCTCTTCCCCCAGATAAGCATAAACCCCACCCTGTTTGAGAAACATTTTTTTAAGTTCTCCTGCAGAGTAGTTGCCGCTGAGACATATTTTCATCAAGCCCGTCACGGGAAGTCCGCCTGTTCTTGTAGAACTGAAAGGACCGCCGTCATTGGCGTTATTGGTGTCTATCATTCTTCCGCGGCGAATAGCGTTTACACTTACTCCGCTTCCAAGATGCATTACTACCAGATTCAGTTCGTTCAGAGGTTTATGGAGTTCCGCAGCGGCTTTGTAAGCAACCATTCTGATGTTCAGAGCATGGCTGAGACTTTTTCTTGGTAGTAGAGGATGTCCGCTGTAACGGGCTTCATCCACCATTTCATCCACACAGACAGGATCAACGAAGTAAGCGGGAATTCCCGCAGCGGATGCAATGGCCATGGAAATAGGCGCTCCCAGATTCGACGGATGATCGGCCTGGAGGCTGGAACCTTCTTTTATGTCTTCAAGCAGCCTGCCATTTACCCTGTAAGTTCCGCTTTCAAGGGGTTTGAACGTACCCCCCCTGCCCACAACTGCAGTGAGATCCGCCGGGGTGTATCCTTTTGCTTTCAGTGTGTCGAGAACGAGGTCTTTCCTGAATCCCATCTGATCGTAAGTGGAACCGAAGGGTTCAAGCTCGGAGGGATCGTGATGAATGTTCTCCTCGAAAAGCATGTTGTCATTGTCAAAAAGGCCCATCTTAGTGGAGGTTCCTCCGGGATTCACGGCCAGTATAAGCCTTCTGCTCACCTTCTACCTCCTGCAACCACCACTCCCAGGGCGAGACTGTTCAGCTTCGTTTCAGCTGTGTCTGACCTGCTGAGCATTACCACAGGCGCCGATGCCCCTGCTATTATGCCGCCTACCTCGGCGTCGGTCATGTACATGAAACCCTTTGCGAAAATATTGCCACAGGCAATATCCGGAGTTACAAGAACATTGGCCTTCCCTGCCACGGGGCCGGTCATTTTCTTTATCTCAGCAGCTTCAGGATCCATTGCCCCGTCAACGGCAACAGGCCCTGCTACCTCGGCACCTTCTATTCCCTCTCTGACGATCTGCTCCCAGAGAACGGTCTCGGGCATTTTCTCATTTACCACTTCAACCGCCGCAAGAAACGCAATAAGGGGTTTTTCTGCGCCCAGGCGAACCATTATGTCTCCGGCATTTGATGCTATCTGCTTTGCCTGTTCAATGTCCGGTCTGATGTTCATTCCTCCGTCGGTTATTGCAACAAGCCTGTCTTGTCTTGGAACGTGTACCACGGCCACATGACTGAGCACTCTGCCGGTGCGAAGCCCAAACTCCTTGTCCAATATTGCTTTCTGAAAGATAGAGGTTTTTATAAGACCCTTCATCAGAAGCCCAACCTCACCGGAACTCACCAGCTTGACTGCCTGAATTGCCGCTTCTGAAGGGTCAGAGCAGTCCACAATCAGTATGTCGCCGGGAAGGCTCAAACCTGTCTCCCGCAGAGAATTCTTCACCTCTGCTTCAGGTCCGATGATCACACTTCCAGCAAGACCTGTTTCTGAAGCTTCTATCAAAGCCCTGAGCGATGCGGGATCATGACCCATTGGAACTGCTACCCTTATACCGGACCGCGCTCTTGCAGCTTCCCGTATCTCTTCAAAATTAGCCAGCAAGGTGGAACCTCCGTCTCTATGGAAATTGAGTTGCATAATAGATATGATACTATTGTTGAAAAGAGCTTTTCCAACCAGACCCGGAGGGATATTGGTGAATCTGGATAAACTCTGGCACGGTTCCACCGCCGTGCTTTTTGACTTTGATGGAGTTCTTGCGGACAGCGAACCGTTTTACAGGAAATCGTGGAACCTGGTTCTTTCAGCTTTCCAGCACAGTGTTCCTGAAGATGTATACTGGAAACACTGGTCATATCTTGGGGAGGGCCTGAAAGGAGAGATGGAAAGAACCGGTCTCAACATATCATCTCCGGAGAAGGAAAAGGAAAGGCAGCGAGGCATATACAGGGACTTCTGCCTGGCAGGTAGAATTCCACTCTTCCCTCTGGCCGCAGATGTTATCGATGCTGTAATGAAGCAAAAACCCTGCGCCATTGCCTCTAATACCAACAGCGAACTTGTCAGGAGGGTTGCCGGTTCGGAAATGGCAATTCTTCCTCCTGTAATTGGCGGAGAGGGTCTTAGAAGCAAACCCGCCCCTGATATTTTTCTTCGTGCTGCTGAAACCCTTGGTGTTAATCCGGAGAACTGTCTTGTTTTCGAGGATGCCATGAAGGGTATAAAAGCCGGTAATGCAGCGGGGATGAAGGTTGTTCTCGTAAGAAACCGCTACAACAAAGACTTCGACGCAACCGGAGCCGCCCTTGAGATTCAAGGTCTTTACGAGATAATTCAAGTGGCAGGAGGTTCCTGATGCTGGGTGAGCTTGTCATTTATCATCCCCTGCTGGCTCCGGGATTAATGCTTGTGTGCGGTCTTCTTCTTGCTTTTGCTGGCAGAAGGCTGGTCATACTGGCACTGGTCTTTTCTGCTCTGGCGGCGGGTTTTCTCTACGGTGGCGGAATAATGGCATCTTTCACCGAAGACCCTGGTCTTATCAAATGGGGGCCTGTGGCAATCTCTATTCTTCTTTCGGTGATCGTACTGATTCTATACCGGCTTGCCTTTTTCGCCGCGGGATTTTTCCTGGGTTTCTTTCTCACGGGAATATTACTGCCGAATGCATCAATTCTCGCAGCAGTGGCGATTTCCCTTGGAACAGGTGCTCTTGTTTACTTCTTCAGGAATTTTGTATTCTCGGTACTTACGGCTCTTTTAGGGGCCTCGCTTACAGCAACCGGCTCAGTAAATCTTATGGCCTGGGCAGGGGTATTTGCCGGTGTGTATGTCTACTGGCTAATAGCAATCGTTATCTGTTTTGCGGGTTTGATATATCAGCTCAAAAAGAAAAGGAAGTCCAAGTGACACAGAGACTTATAGATTACGGCATTGTTCTTGGAGTGATTCTGGTGCTTATGTCTCTGTTCAAACTGTCCAGGTATCTCCTTCATCGGTTCGTAAAATCAGAGGAAAGAAAAAAAGGGGAGTTCTCCTCTGATTCAGCCCTCCTCTGGGGGATGAGATTCTTTCTAACGGGACTTCTCATGCTTCCGTTCATCACTTCACTACTTGCCTTCGCAGATAACGAGCATCTTAAAGGAGGCATGCCTCTTCATCTAATACTCACCGCGGTTTCCGTGGTTCTTTTCAGTTTTGCAGAAGATCTTTTCAGGGACTACAATTCTTACGGAGGCAAAAACCCGAAATCAGTATCCTGGCACTTCAGGAAACTGGTAATTCCTTTGGTTTCTTTCTGGATTGTCGGCTGCTTGTTCATCAGTCCTTTGTTTTATTCTGGTCTTACCGTTCTTTCCATCGTTTTTTATCGGATTTGCCTTTTCTTCCGGAAACCATCGGAAGTAACCGGTAAAAATGCCTGAGAACAAAACCTCCATCCTGCACATAATTACCAAAATGGCAGTGGGTGGAGCCCAGATGAACACCCTTATCAGCTGTCGTGATATCTCTCTTATGGGTTACCCGTCAGCGGTTCTAACAGGCCCTGAAATCTCCCCCGAAGGAACCTTCAGTGACCTTTCCGAAAAATACGGCATACCTGTTTATGAAGCTCCCCATCTCATAAGAAAGCTCTCTCTTTATCACGATATAAAGGCATTTTTTGAAATAAAGAGAATAATTGAAGATCACAATTTCTCAATAGTACACACCCATGGATCAAAGGCTAAATTCCTTGGCCGGCTGGCGGCCTCCAGGGCGAAGGGGCACGTCAAAATAGTTCAGACAGTTCACGGCTGGTCCTTCTTTGACACCATGCCCCTTCTTCAAAAAGCATTCTACTCTATTCTCGAGAAGGTTGGATACGGTCTCGCACACTCCAATATAGTTGTAAGCCCTCACGATATAAGAAAGGGGGTCAACTGGGGCATCGGCAAACCTGAAGACTACCAGCTCATCAGGAGCGGTGTCGAGTTTGATTCCTTCTTCAGCAAACGGGGAATGAAAAAGGAATCCCGGGAGAAGCTTGGTATTCCCCTGGACTGTCCGGTTGTGGGAACTGTAATCAGACTCGCTCCCCAGAAGCATCCTGAAGCCATCGTTGACGTGGCCGTAAGGGTTATAGCAAAACATCCCTCTACAAGGTTCGTCATCGTTGGAGATGGCCCTCTTTCCGATTACATGCACTCTTACGTCGCAGAAATGAATCTTCAGGAAAATTTTATGCTTCTTGGAAGCAGAAAAGATGTGGCGGAAATACTTCCCGCCTTCGACGTCTTCCTTCTTACATCGAGAAGTGAGGGGTTGCCCCGGGCAATGCTGGAAGCTCTTGCTGTTAAGATTCCTGTGGTAGCAACCGATGTAGGTGGAATCGCCGAATTGGTAAACGGCCTCAGGAACGGTTTCCTATGCTCCCACGGCGACCTGGACTGTCTTTCCTCCGGGGTGACAAGGCTGATTGAATCACCGGAGCTTCGTGAAGAGTTGCTTGCCTCGGTAGACCAGGACCTTAAGCCTTTCAGTGCAAAAATAATGGTCGAAGAGCTGTTTCAGCTCTACACCTTTCTCATGAAAAACATGTAGCCGCACGCAACCTTTAGGGTTGCGTGCGGCCAATTGACAGGAAAGGGAACTAAGGCGCTTCTATGGCGCTGACCGGGCATACAGCTGCGCAGGCTCCGCAATCTATGCAGGTAGCTGCATCTATTACAAATGGAGTTCCCTCAGAAATTGCATCCACGGGACATTCACCGGCACAGGCACCGCAGCCGATGCATGTATCATTGATCTTGTAGGCCATTATAACCTCCGTTTTGAATTGTGGTGTCGGGTTCGCTAGCCGGCTTTCACCGACCCCTTATTATATTAAGAATCCTGTCCAGTTCGTCCAGCGACTGATAATCTATCTCAAGCTTTCCCCTGCCCCCGGAGTCCTTTAAAACCACCTTAGTTCCAAGGCACCTTTGAAGCTCATTTTCAAGCTGTGTTACTTCCGGAAGAACTTTCCTTGCCGGCTTTCTTTTCGAATTTGAACCGGAAAGCTGCTTACGCACCGCATCTTCAAGGGCTCTTACACTATATCCCCTTGCCGCCGAGAGCTTTGCCAGCCTTACCATGGCGTCATTGCTGCCCAGTCCCAGCAGGGCTCTTCCATGACCCATTGAGAGGGCTCCAGATCGCACCATGTTCTTCACCGCATCTGGAAGCTCCACGAGCCTCTGGAAATTGGCCACCGCCGAACGGCTCAGTCCCACCTGCCGTCCAAGTTCATCCTGTGTCAAGTCAAACTCACGGCAGAACCTTGTGAATGCTTCTGCTTTCTCCATGGGATTGAGATCCTGTCTTTGTATGTTCTCGATCAGGGCAAGAGCCATCATCTGTCTGTCATCAGCTTTTCTGATAACAGCAGGGACCAGATCAAGACCAGCCAGTTTAGATGCCCTAAGCCTTCTTTCTCCGGCGATGAGCTGAAATCTCTCTCCAATGGCCCTGAGAACCACAGGTTGAAGCACTCCCTGCTGCCTTATGGATTCGGCCAGGGACTCAAGCTCAGAATCATCCCAGTCTATTCTGGGCTGGAATGGGTTGGGGTCGATAAGGTCCGCTTCGATCATCGCAGGGCTGCCAGTTTCGGTAGACTGTTCGTCGATATCCGGCAGCAAAGCCTCCAGCCCTCTGCCCAGCGCTTTCTTTCTCTTCATTTTGACATCACCTCTCTGGCCAGACTCATGTAGCTTTTTGCGCCGGAGGAATAAGCATCATAAAGAATCACCGGCATACCGTAACTGGGAGCTTCACTGAGACGCACATTCCTCGGTATCCTGGTTTTAAAGAGGAGTTTTCCCAGATGAGAATCTGCCTCTTCTTCAACCTCGCGGCTCAGCTTAAGTCTTTTATCGTACATGGTGAGAATAACCCCGAAAACAGAGAGCTCACGGTTCCAATGAGCCCGTATCCTTTTTATGGTGTCCATGAGATGGGACAGTCCTTCAAGGGCATAGTACTCACTTTGAACAGTAAGAAGAACTCCGTGGGCCGCAACGAGCGCATTCACGGTAAGAAGACCCAGTGAAGGAGGACAATCAATTAGAACATAGTCGTATCTAGTTAAATCGGCTGCGGCAAGTGCCTGGGAGAGAAAGTGCTCTCTGTTCTCTTCAACCGCAAGTTCGATCTCTGTACCTGCAAGATGCCGGGAGCCTCTTATTATATGCAGCCCTTCAAGTTCGGTTTTCCACACACAGTTCTCGAAGGATGCCTCCCCGGCAAGGAAATCGTGCACTCCATTCTCGCCTGCTTCTTTGCAGCCTATTCCGCTGGTGGCATTTGCCTGGGGATCCATATCTATGATGAGCACGTCTTTATCGTGTACAGCGATGCTTGCGCCGAGATTGATCACGGTGGTGGTTTTACCTACTCCGCCTTTCTGATTGGCCACGGCAAGGATTCTGGTCATTCAGAGCACCTTTCTTTATTCATGTCAACAGGAATGCGAATACTGCAGTAAAAAACCCTCACGGTCAAGCGGAGGAACAGGCAGCCTGAAAAGGCGGCGGCTCCCCTGAACAGCCATCCCGCTGTCCGACACCCTTATAAGAAGAGAGAATTCTCCTGATGCCGAACCTTCGAGAAGAGTCAGCATCTCTTCGGGTTTCTTTACTGCTCTTGATGTAAACTGTGTACCCGGGGGGAAAGGCCCGGCATTCTCAATCCTTCTGCAGAGTATTTCCGCCCTGATTCCGCATTCCCTTGCGGCTGTTTCCAGGAAACCGCACCTTTTTTCCCTGGGTTCCACCATGGTAACGGAATACCCCAGCAATGCCAGAATGAATCCGGGGAAACCGGCACCGGTCCCCACGTCTACAACGTTTCCTTTCTGAAGATGGGCACCATAGCATACAGACTCCAGAACGTGTCTTCCCCAGAGCCTTCCCCTCTCTCCCGGACCCACAAGATTGATCCTGCCGGAACAATCGCTTAAAAGGTCAAGAAAGGTCAGCAGCTTTCCGTGGAAGTCTTCAGGGGGCACCACTCCCAGGCTGCAGCATGCTTCTTGAACACTTTCCCTTCCCGGAAGGTCATGATGTTTCACGTGAAACATCCCTTTTCATGAGGAAAAGCACGATGGCTTCTATATCTGCCTGCCTGACTCCTGATATTCTCTCGGCCTCTCCAATGTTTGAGGGCCTTTTGTGGTTCATTGTCTGTGCTGCTTCTATGCTCAAAGAGTGTACCTGTGAAAAATCCTCTATCCCTCCAAGGGAAACGCTGGTGTATCTTTCTCTGGAACGGTGCTTTCTCTCGGATCTTTTTATATAGCCTGAATATTTCACGTCCATAATTGCTGATCTCAGCACATCCATATCGAATGATTTGCCCAGCTCAAGCATTCCCAGAACACTCTCTGCTTCTACTTCCGGTCTTCTGCAGAGCTCTTCTACGGTATTCCCCTGAAGCCTTTTCGTCCGCATCACTTCCCGGATTCTCCTGTAGGTTTCATCCTTGTGCTTTTGAATGGATAATGCCTTTTCTGAAAGGGTTCCCAGTGATCTGCCCAGGGAATACATCCTGCGGTCTGCATTGTCCTGTCTAAGGTATAACCGGTTCTCTGACCTGCTGGAAAACAGTCTGTATGGCTCTTCTGCCCCCTGGTGAACAAGGTCGTCCACCATTACTCCAAGGTAACTGTTCAGCCTGTGGGGAACCTGCTCTTCCAGTCCCATGGCGCTACCGGCGGCATTGGCTCCAGCCAGCAGGCCCGCTGCTGCAGCCTCTTCATACCCGGATGTTCCCAGTATCTGACCTGCTGCGTAAAGGTTTTCTGTTCCCTTCAATCTCAGGGAGCACGTAAACTGTCCCGTTTCGAAACATGTGTATTCTACTGAGTATCCGTATGCGGCTATCACGGCTTTTTCGAAACCCCGAAGGGACCTTACTGTTTTTTCCTGTATTTCTTCCGGTAGACTTGTAGACAGTCCGTTCAGATACATGATTCTTGAATCGAGGCCCATTGGTTCCAGATGTATGGGGTGACCCGTTCTGTCCGGGAACTTGGTAACCTTGTCTTCAAAGCTAGGGCAGTACCGTGGGCCTTTTCCCGTTATTCTTCCGGAGTAAAGTGGAGATTGTCTGAGGCTTTGCCTTACTATCTCTTCTGTTTCTCCAGAGGTTCTTGTAACCCAGCACTTCTCCCTGTTCTTTACCGGCTCCTCTGAGAGCATACTGAACCTGAAACCCATTTCGTGGGTGCTCTGCTCCTCCAGAACCGTAGTGTTTATTGTATTTCTTAGTACTCTGGGAGAAGTTCCTGTTTTGAATCGTTTCACGTGGAACATTCTTTGCCTGAGATCATTTTCAAGCCTGTCCGCTGATATGTCTCCCCTTCTGCCCCCTGGCCAGCTCTTGCTGCCCCTGTGGAGAATGCCGCGGAGAAATGTTCCTGCTGCAAGCACGAAACTGTCTCCCTTGACTGTTTCACCACTCTGGAGCAGTACCCCTTCAATCTTTTCATTGGGTCCAACCAGACTGCTCACAACTCCGGGAAGGATAGCTACACCTGCCTCCAGTAGTCTTGTTCTCTGTTCAAGGCAGTAGATATCAACGTCTGCCTGAACCCTGGGACCCCACACCGCCTGACCCTTCTTCATGTTCAGCATTCTGAACTGAATTGCTGCCCTGTCTGTTGAGACTGCTATGACCCCGCCCAGTCCATCTGTCTCTTTTACCAGGGTTCCCTTTGCTATGCCGCCTATGGACGGGTTGCATGACATCAGGGCTATTTTTCCGGGATCCGGAGTTATGAGAATGGTCTCAGCTCCCCTGGATGAAGCAGCGACTGCTGCCTCGACGCCGGCGTGTCCTCCGCCAACAACGACTACTACGGGTCTCTTTCCTGTCATCTATTTCCCGACGCAGAACACTTCCAGTGCCCTTTCCACAGCTTCTCCTCTTTTCATTCCCGCATTGATCTCTTCAAGAACCCCGGATACGATCTCAGCAGCCAGTGCAATATCGAAGGATCTGCAGGCATCTTCAGCCTCGTTTATCAGTTCACCGGCTCTTCTGTAAATCCAGGAAGGGCTCCCTCCTTCAGCTGCTGTTATGTATTTCTTAACGGAGTCCACTCCTTCACCAGTGAATGACGAGAGAGCTATCCAGCCTTTTTTCAGCGGGGTTTTTTCTGTGTCACGGTGAGAGGCGATTCTAAGTATTGTATAATGAGTTTTAAGGTTATCTGGTGGTTCGTTCTGCTCTTTGTCCATCCATATCAACCGGTCGCCACTGCGAAGGCGCGCCTTTGCGATTTCCAGAGCCTCTTCGTCGAGAATGTCTCCTCCTGTGCCTGCGGTGTCTGCCAGGTTTACTGTTTTACCCTTAATGCTGACCATTCTCTCCGCTCCGTCTCTGGTTGTTCCGGGACGGGGCGATACAACAGCAGCTGTTTCTTTGCAGAGCAGGTTGAAAAGGGTCGATTTTCCTGAATTTACAGGCCCCATTATGAACACCCTTGGCTTAATCTCTATTCTTTCAGCGGCCGATCTTAGTTCATCTGCAGCTTTTCCGGCTTCTCTGAGAAGAAACATCATTCTGTTTTCATCTGCGGTTTCGTGTTCTTCTCCGAATTCTATAAGAGCCTCTACCTCGGTAATGAGCTCAAAGAGTTTTTCCTGGAGCCTTCCCGTGTCTCCGGTTGTAATGTTCCTGAACCTTGCTGAAAGCTCGAGAACATCCATTGATGATAGTCTTCCATTCAACCATGCTCTTCTAGTAAACTCACCAGGGTCTGCATGTCTTGCCCCTGAATCCAGGAGTTTTCCTAGAACGGATTCCGCTGTTCCCGGTGTGCCGTGGCACATCAGGTCCACCATCTCTTCTCCTGTGTAGCTCTTTCCAGCCGGCCATGAAAGGGCTACCAGAGTGTCGATACCACAGAAATCGCCCACTTTTCGACGCATGCCTCTGAGCCTTCCGGTTTCCAGTCCCATTATCTGCTCGACAGCGTCTGAGGCTCCCCTTCCGGAGAGCCTCACTACTGCTATTGCTGAAACTGAATCCGGTGTCGCCCGTGCGACTATAAGATCATCCTGTTTTGCCATTTCACGCTATTCCGACAGAAGTCGTTTCTTGATGTATTCCTGGTGAATGAAAGTAAGAATGTTGAAGATCAGCCAGTAAAGGGTTAGCCCTGCTGCAAACCTCATGAACAGGAAGGTCATGAAAAACGGCATCATGTACATCATCATTTTCTGCTGCTGTGCCGCTGCCCCTGCAGAACTGGTGCCTGTGAGCTTCTGCTGAAGAAACATGATCACACCAAGAAGAAGCGCCATAAGACCAAGCCCCTCAAGACCGAGAATCTTCGATCCGAAGGGAATAAGGATTTCAGGTCTTGACAGATCGTTGATCCAGAAGATGAACCCTGCTCCTCTCAGCTCAACCATGTTTGCAAGAACCCTGTACATTGCGAAGAAGACCGGCATTTGAAGAAGAATCGGCAGACATCCGCCCAGGGGATTTACTCCGCTTTCTTTATAAAGCTTCTGCATTTCCGTCTGCTGCTGCTTAGGATCTTTGGCATACTTCTTCTGTATCTCCTGCATCAGCGGCTGTATCTTCTGCATTTTCTGCATTGATACATAGCTCTTCGTGGTAAGGGGAGAAAGAAGGATTTTTAGTGCAAATGCAAGAATGATTATTCTCACTCCCCAGTTTCCAATGAATGAAAGTACTGAAGTGAGGAAAAGAAATATAAGCTTCCCTATCCATCTTATTATGGGCCAACCGAAGTCTATCATGTCCGTTTGTGATCCGCCAAGCTCACTGAGCATCCCGTAGGCTTTTGGTCCGGCATATACCGTTACTGCAGAATCGTCTATGGAGACTTCTGCTGAACCGCCGTTCCCTGGAGCGGTGTATCCATCAGCACGGGTCATAGTGCCGGGCATCAGTACTATTGTGAAGTATTTACTCGATGTTGCAATCCACGATACGTTTCCTGCTGGCTGTAGTGCCTCTATTTTTTCTGAATCACTGTCATTATGGTCATTTGTGTACCATGAGGCCTTGAAGTATCCTCTGTCAGAGGCAGCAACCTCCGTTACCGGTATTGCTCCGGCTGAAACGGAAGTATTTTGATCAAGCCCCGTTTTTTCCATGGTAAAGCCATAGTAATCAGTCGTGAATGTATATTCTTTTTGTCTTCCTGCAGCCGATGTGAACATTACATTTGATGGGTATTCACCGGCAATTATTGTGTCAGGTCCCTGGTATGTGAACAGAACCGGGTCTCCTGTGTTTTCCCGGGAAACTAGCCATGGTTCTTCGGAAAGTTCAACCGGCTGGCCCGTTTGCTGATCTGGATAATCTTCATAATTTTCCAGCCTCCACTTTACAACTGCTCCTCCTGTTGTGGATAACTCACCGGTTACTATTGGGTCTCCGTTTTCTCCAGGAATAATTACAGTTACTATTCTTTCCTGATAGTCACTGATCTCTTGAGTCTCCGGTGCCGGCTCTTCCAAAGTCTCTTCTTCGATGGGGGGTATTACCTCTTCAGTTGTGCCCGATGCGGCGATCTCCGCCTGTACAGGTCTATCCGGAGTACTCTTTCCGGAAATGAACCAGCTTATGAGAAGAACTCCCATCATAAGCACTGCCGCGATGAAAAGTCTTGATTGATCACTCATTATTCTCTACCTCCGGAACAGGGTCGTATCCCCCTTCGTGCCAGGGATGACACCTGAGTATTCTTTTCACCGCAAGAACGGTTCCCTTGTACACTCCATGTTTCGTTATTGCCTGCATTGCGTATTCGCTGCATGTAGGAGTGTAGATGCAGCTCGGTGGCAACAGCGGCGATATTACAGCTCTGTATATCTTAATGAGGAAAACGAAAAACCTTCCGATTTTATTCCCCCGGTTCCGCTGCTTCCGCAGTAAGTCTTTCCATATCCAAAAGCATTCTCTTCCAGTCGGCTAAATCAAGAGAAACCAGAGGAAATATCACCGCATCATATCCATTTTCAGCAGTCGCTTCCACTGAATACTGCCTCAGTCTTCTCTTGAACAGGTTTCTTTGCGCTGCATTCCCTGTTTTTGCCGATACAGAAAACCCCAGGCGTATCCTGCCCAGGGAATTCTTTATGTATCTTGCCCTGATGACGCTGCCCTTGAAGTATCTTCCACTTTTAAGAATTTTCCTGAAGTGCCAGCTTTTCCTGACCCTCTTCAGACAACGTCTATTCAAAACTATGGCACCAGGCGCTTGCGCCCTTTTCTTCTTCTGGCGTTGAGTACTTTTCTTCCGCCTCTGGTTGCCATCCTTGCCCTGAATCCGTGTCTTCTCTTTTTCGAGATACCGCTGGGCTGGTATGTTCTTTTCATTGTAGTCTCCTGCATTTGGTGGTGAATTTCATCATCCACTCACCGTTCTTATCTGTTCCTTCCGGAAGCGGAAAGTTAGCTAAATCAGGCTCTCGTGTCAAGTTCAGCATTGTCACTTGGCTGAATTCAGTTTGTTTAGCATTATTCGTCTGCGTGTTTTAAGATTTTTTCTTCCGTTCGGAGAGTGTAATGGTTTTTTCACCTGAAGAAGCATTTGATCTTTGTCTTGAAAGGGCAAGGGAACTCATGGGGGTTGAGAAATTCAATTCCTGGCTTGCTAACGCCTCCTTTAGAGAGTTCAACAATAACGTTTTCACCATTGGTCTTGATTCTGACATTCGCGTCAACTTCGTTTCGCAGCATTACAAAAGCAAGCTGGAAGAATTGATGCGGGAGATAACGGATAACGACTCTATCCGTCTCGTATTCACTGATAAGCCCGTGACCCTGAACCTTGGCCGTTTTTCTTCGGGATTATCCGCCAGGGACCAACTTTTTGATAACTATCTCTACCCGGAATATGTTTTCAGCAGGTTCATCAGCGGCCCAACAAATGAACTTGCACACGCAAGCGCCGTTGCCGTTGCCCACAACCTTGGCCATTCCACCCAGAATCCCCTTTTCATATATGGTGGTGTTGGACTCGGGAAAACCCACCTTGTTCAGGCAATCGCACACTACGTACGCGATAACAAACCCGGAGAATCCTTTGCCTATATATCCAGTTCACAGTTTACCAGCGATTACATCAGGGCCCTTGATCCTTCCAGCAGTTTTGAACACAGCTCTGCCCGTCAGATGGAAAAGTTCAAAGACAGGTTCAGAAAATGCGATTACCTGATAATGGAGGATGTTCAGTTCCTTGCAGGCAAAGATGGGACCCAGGAACAGTTTTTTCAGATTTTTAACGAGCTTTATCTAATGGGAAAGCAGATCGTGCTTACATCCGATCGCCATCCCAACGAAATAGAACCGCTTGAAGAGAGGCTTGTTTCCAGGTTTCAGTCCGGAATGCTCGCAGATATAAAACCCCCCAAATTCGAAACCAGGAAGGCAATTCTCCATCAAAAGCTTCGTGATGAAAACATCAGGCTGGAATCGGGTATTGTTGATTATATTGCTGAAAACATTACTTCAAATGTGAGGCAGCTTGAAGGAGTGGTTAACATACTTGCAGCTAACATGAGGATTCAGAACATACAGCCCACAATTGAAAACGTTAAAACTCTCGTAAAGGAATTTC
Source organism: uncultured bacterium (assembly GCA_964598645.1). Taxonomy (GTDB): domain Bacteria; phylum Fermentibacterota; class Fermentibacteria; order Fermentibacterales; family JCC-6; genus Sabulitectum. The sequence goes on from CAZRCS010000019.1 coordinate 17,007, forward strand.
TCGGCTCAGCTTCCAGGAGGCTCAATCCGGCATCGATCACATCTGTAACCGCTGATGTTTTCGGGGTTAACAAGGAAGCACTCAAGGGCAAGAAAAGGAAAAGAGAAATTCTCGTTCCCAGGCAGGTTGCAATGTTCCTGATAAGGGACATGACCAATCTGCCCCTTGAGGAAATTGGTGATTATTTCGGCAGGGATCACTCCACCGTTGTTAACTCCATTAAAAGGGTTAAGATCCTCATGGACCAGGATGTTTCTTTCAAAAGACAAGTCGAAGAGGTTAAAAGATCTCTGGATAACTGACCATTTTCTGTTGATAACTCTGTTGACATCTCACCTGCTGATACCCCTGTTGAAAACTTTCTTTTCACTATTGTTTTTTCAACATTTTTTCAACACCGCAAGTTACCGTGATTCCATGTCAAAGGGTTACTTTTCCACAGTCTTTGAGGTATAATTACTGATGTTGTATTTTGTTCTTTTCTGTATTTATTACTGTCAACTGTGGAGGGCTTCCTATGGTGAATTTGCTGGTGGATCACAAAACGCTTTTGCTGGGACTGAACACTGTGGCTTCGGCCCTTCCTCCAAAGACCAGTCTTCCCTCTCTTTCCAACATTCTTCTTGAGACTGACGGAGAAAAACTCAGGCTTGCGGCAACTGACCTCGATACCACAGTTATTACATGGGTTCCGGCAACCATATCATCACAGGGAGCCGTGGCTCTTCCAGGTAAGAAGCTGCTGGAAATAGTACGAGAGCTCGACGGCTCTGACGTAAGTATAAGCACCAGTGGTACAAGAACTTCGATCAGTTGCGAAAAAAGTTCCTTCACTCTCCCAGGAAGCAGTCGCGACAGCTATCCTTCTCTTCCTTCGGCTGGTTCTGAGGAAGATATGATCGAACTTCCCCTTGAGAACATCAAAGAAGCCATTAGAAGAACATCCTACGCAGTTGCAGGAGCCAGTGAGATAAGAGCTTCACTGACAGGTTCTCTCTGGAAGTTCCTTCCAGAAGGTCTTGAAATGGTAGCCACTGACGGTCATCGCCTGGCCAGGATAAGAATGAAGGAGCTGAAAACAGATTCAGACCTTGAAGCCATAATTGCTCCGAAAGCCCTGAATCTTCTTCAGCGCCTCAGTACCAGCAACAAGGTGGCAATGTCGTCTCAGGGTTCACAGGTAAGCTTTCATGTGGGTGAAACCAGTATTTTCAGCAGGGTTATAGAGGGGCCCTACCCCCCTTATGAGAAGGTAATACCCTCGGGAAATGAACGAAAACTGGTGCTTAACAGGGAAGATCTTCTTGGAGCGCTGAAGAGAATGAGCATTATTGCTAATCCTGCCACTCATCAGATCATGTTTACCATAGAACACAACAGGATCATTCTTCAGGCCGAAAACACAGATGCAGGAGAAGCCCGAGAAGACCTCGAGGCAACTTACGGCGACGATCCTCTTCAGATAGCTTTCAACGGAAATCTGGTGATGGACATACTCAGAAGCATGACCAGTGAAGATATCAGTCTTAACATGCACGACAGCTCAACGGCTGTGATTATTACAGAGGTAACAGAAGACGAAACCTTTGACTATCTCACTCTTGTCATGCCTGTAAGATTGCCGGATCCAGTCTGAAAAGATGAAGAACATCCGCGGTCTTGTGGAGGAGCTCTTCAGGAACTTCGATCTTGACAGCATATCTCCCAGAAGGAAGGCCCTTGCCCACTGGAAAAAGATCGCCGGAGAAAAACTTGCAGGATACTGCGAAGAACCGTCGATTGATGGGAGAACCTTGTTAGTCAAGGTTCATAGTCCTGCGGCGGCCATGGAACTTAAATACAGAAGCAGCGAGATTCTCTCTGCTTTGAACGCTGAAGCCGGTGCCGATGTTTTCTTTTCGCTGAAGGTTCTTCTTCGGCCCGGGGTAGAGAGAGACAGAAAGGATAATTTTGACCGGTAAAGAAAATAGTACCTACGGAGCTGAATCTATCCAGATCCTGGAGGGTCTTGAGGCGGTCAGGAAAAGGCCTTCCATGTACATTGGATCCACTTCATCCACAGGGCTCCATCATCTTGTTTATGAAGTAGTTGATAACAGCGTCGACGAAGCCCAGGGTGGTCACTGCGACTGTATAGAAGTAATCCTTGAAGCCGATGGCGGGGTATCCATTTCTGACAACGGCAGAGGAATCCCTACTGAAATTCATCAGAAAACCGGCATCTCTGCTCTACAGGTCGTTATGACAACTCTTCACGCCGGGGGAAAGTTCGACAATAATTCATATAAGGTTTCCGGAGGGCTTCACGGTGTCGGTGTTAGCGTGGTCAACGCCCTTTCCAGCTCTTTGACCGTAACGATCAAGAAAAATAAAGTTCTGTGTTCGCAGGAGTATCACAGGGGAATTCCTGTTTCCTCTCCAGTTGAGACTCCCGTTTCTTCTGTGGATACAGGCACATTTATCCACTTCATTCCAGATGCTGATATTTTTGAAACCACCGAGTTCAGCTTCGACATTCTTGCGAAAAGACTTAGAGAGCTTGCTTTCCTGAACAGTGGTCTCAGGATAGCCATTACAGACAGAAGGACCACCGAAGGCAAGAAAAAAGTTTTCAAATATGACGGCGGAATAACCTCATTCGTTGGTTTCCTGAATGAAAACAAGCATCCCTTGCACGAACCGCCCCTGCACCTTACCAGGGAGGGCGTTCTCGATGACGACTCTTTCGTTCTCACAGATGTGGCCATACAGTACAATTCCGGTTATCAGGAAGATGTCTTCAGTTTTGCCAACAATATCAATACCATAGATGGAGGCACCCACCTCACAGGATTCCGGGCGGCTCTTACCCGGAGCCTGAATGATTACGCATCGAAGAACAATCTCTTCAAGAAAACCGACCAGTCTTTCTCTGGAAACGATGTAAGGGAGGGCCTTACAGCTGTTGTCAGCGTTAAGCTTGGAAATCCCCAGTTCGAGGGCCAGACTAAAACCAGGCTTGGTAACAGGGAAATCAAAGGAGTGGTTGAAAGCACGGTCTACACAGGACTTGAGCAGTATTTCGAAGAAAATCCTTCTACTGCCAGGAAAATAGTCCAGAAGTGCATAGACACATGTGCTGCAAGACAGGCAGCCAGAAAGGCCAGAGAACTCACACGAAGAAAGAGCGCCCTTGAAACGGCTTCCCTGCCTGGAAAACTTTCAGATTGTACGGTAAGGGATCCTGGGAAGGCAGAACTGTTTCTGGTTGAGGGAGACTCAGCAGGCGGCAGTGCCAAACAGGGAAGGGACAGGTATTTCCAGGCAATACTTCCCCTCAGGGGAAAGATCATCAACGTTGAAAAGGCACCACTGCATAAAATTTTGAACAACAACGAGATAAGAACCCTGGTTACAGCTGCCGGCACAGGTATCGGGCAGGAAGATTTCGACCTTGAAAAACTGAGATACGGGAAAGTGATAATAATGACCGATGCCGATGTAGACGGAGCCCACATCAGAACCCTCCTTCTTACTTTCTTCTTCAGGTATATGCCGAGGCTTATCGAAGAGGGACACATTTTCATTGCCCAGCCCCCTCTTTTCAGGCTTAAGTGGGGAAAGAAGGAAGTGTATGCATATTCAGAAAAGGAGAGGGATCTGGTACTGAAAAACGAGACCGCTTCGCAGAACGTTACCATACAGAGATACAAAGGACTGGGAGAGATGAATCCCGAACAGTTGTGGACCACCACTATGGACCCTGAAAACAGGCTCATGCTTCAGGTAAGGATGGATGACGCAGTGGAAGCAGACAGGATTTTTTCCA
>CAZRCS010000020.1:0-20345 GCA_964598645.1 uncultured bacterium
TTCAAGCAGGCATATATTGATGCAAAGGAAGAGGATATTGCCATCATTAAAAGTCCCGTGGGGATGCCCGGAAGGGCGATCTACAACAAATTCCTGAAGGATCTTGAAGTGAAGGGCAAGCTTCAGATCAACTGCCCCTACAGGTGCCTGACAGCATGCAAAGTGGATTCTGCGCACTATTGCATAGCACTGGCCCTTCTGAATTCCTATTTCGGCGATGTGGATAACGGCTTGATATTCTGCGGACAGAATGCCCACAGGGTAAACAGAATTACCACTGTAAAAGAACTGATCGATGAGCTTCTCGCAGAATTGAGAGAATTCTGATTCAACACGCTTGTTCCGGAGATGTGGGACAAATGAGGAAGCCTTGTTCCGTTGGAGGAATCAGGACCTACCTCACCGTGTCTTCACCCTGATAGTTCTCATTCTTTCTGCTGCTCCAGCAGAGAACCACCGCAGTTTCGTCACTCTCATTGGAAAAGGTGTGCCGCATGCCTTCAGGAATGGTGAGAATTGACGGTGTTCCTGCATTGAGTCTTGTGGTTCCTGCTGTGGTGATCACAGTTATTTCACCTGCTACCACCAGAACCTGCTCGTTCCTGGCAGGATGAAAGTGATTGCCTCTGGAGTTGCTTTTCTCGATGGAGAAGGCATGGAAGTTGGTGATATCCCCGGTATTTTCCAGGTGCTCGAAGGGATTAACTACGAAACCCCTCTGATCCTTGTGTCCGCTGATGTCCTTCGTTTCCATTTTTACTCCTTCCAGTTATAACCTTGCTCTTCTCCCTGCAGTTTTCAAGTGCCTTGACTCTATTGCATATTTGCATATAATTGCAAACGTAATGGAGGTTCCCTATGGAAGAAATGATATCCTACAGAAAGAGAGCTGAACTGATTGGCGCTCTGGCTAACCCATACAGGTTGCTGATGGTTGAAATGCTATCAGAGGGGGAAATTTGTGTGTGCGAGTTCGACAGAATTCTGGATCTGGACTACTCCACGATATCAAGGCATCTTGCAGTGCTGAGGAAATCAGGGATTGCCGGTTACAGGAAAAGCGGGAAACAGGTTTTCTACAGTCTGCGTGTCCCATGCGTTTTGGGATTCTTAAGCTGTTTTGATGAAATACTGAAGAAGAACATTGAAAGGGACAAGCAGTGCCTTTCCCGTGTGGAGGTGGCAAATTGAGCATGAAAAACTACTGGAAACCCGTGTTCTGGACCCTTGCGATTTTCCTTGGTGTGTATTTCATGCCCCTGGGAAATGCCAGGTTCGACAATGCTGTGATGGAATCTCTTTTTCTGGCAAAGAGCTATGCCAGAGAACACGTTCTCCTGTGCCTTCTTCCGGCTTTTTTCATAGCCGGAGCCATAGGCGTCTTCGTGAGCCAGGGCTCTGTAATGAAGTATCTTGGTGCAGGTGCAAAGAAAGTCCTGGCATATGCAGTGGCATCGGTATCCGGTTCTGTGCTTGCTGTTTGCTCCTGCACGGTTCTGCCTCTTTTTGCCGGTATCTACAGAATGGGTGCAGGCATAGGTCCAGCCACAGCTTTTCTTTACTCGGGTCCGGCAATCAACGTGCTGGCAATAATTCTTACCGCCAGGGTCCTGGGTGTGGAACTGGGTATTGCCAGGGCTGTGGGAGCGGTTCTCTTCAGTGTAGTAATAGGACTTCTGATGCACCTGCTGTTCCGCAGGGAAGAGGGGGCAAGACAAGCTGCAGTTCCTGTGGAGACTTCTACCGACGGAGGAAGGGCTCTCTGGAAGAACGGTATTTTCCTTCTTCTCATGGTTCTTGTAATGGTAACCGCGACCTGGGGAGGCTGCGGTGAATGTTCCGGCGGTTTCCAGAATGCGATTTTCGGTATTAAGGGGCCGCTTCTCGCCTTATTCGGCAGTTTACTTGGTGCGGTTCTCGTTCTCTGGATCGGTATTCGGCTTTGGAAAGTCCTGATCCTTGCAGCCCTGGTCTTTGCTTCTTCTCTTGCTTCACCTGAAGGGATACTGATACCCTTCGTTACCGCAATGGCAGGACTGACCCTCATTCTTTCACTGGAGAGGGGTGAAGGCAGGGAGTGGATAGATTCCACTTTCGGTTTTGCGAGGCAGATCCTTCCCCTGCTTCTAGCAGGAGTTCTGGTTGCCGGTTTCCTTCTTGGGCGTGTCAGGGGCGAGGGGATCATTCCCTCTTCCTGGATAGAATGGGCCGTTGGAGGAAACTCCTTAAGAGCAAATCTGTTCGCATCGGTTGCCGGAGCCCTCATGTATTTCGCAACACTGACTGAGATTCCAATACTGCAGGGGCTTATTGACAGCGGAATGGGGCAGGGACCAGCGCTCTCACTACTGCTGGCAGGCCCGGCACTGAGCCTTCCGAACATGCTCGTGATACGCAGCGTCATGGGCACGCGAAAAACACTTGCCTTTGTTTTTCTGGTGGTAATTATGGCAACTTTAAGCGGCCTTCTTTTCGGGGCCATGGTATAAGGAGAAAGAATGAAAATTCAGATACTGGGTACAGGCTGCCCAAAGTGTAAAAAACTTGCAGAAGTAGCGGATAGTGCCGCCATGGAGCTGGGTGTTGAGTATGAGATCGTGAAGGTGACGGACCTGAACGAGATCATGTCCTTCGGGGTGATGCTCACTCCAGCCCTGGCAGTAGATGGAGTCGTGAAGGTAAGCGGCAAGGTACCCTCGAAGGCTGAAGTTATGGAAATGCTCCACTGAGATGAATGTTTAAGCGGCGGATCACCGTCGCTTTTTTTAAAGGTAATCTATACCATAAAGATAGAAAATATCAAAAGGATGTATAATGACAAAAACAGCTTTGCTGATTGTGACAGTCGCAGCAGTTCTCCTTGCTGTTTCCTGCGGGTCCAGGGAAAACTCAAGAGATGAAACGGCAGCCCTGTCAGGGAGTGATTCGTTCGATGCCGTGCCTGAAGGCGGTACGGCGTCACTAATCGACCTTGGATCAACAACTTGTGTGCCCTGCAGGATGATGGTCGATGAACTTGCCATGCTGGACTCGCTTACAGGAGAACAACTGGAAGTCCACTTCATCGATGTGAATGCCAGCCCGGATGAAGCTTCAGAGTATGGGATCCGTATCATTCCCACTCAGATCTTTCTTTCAGAGACCGGTGATGAACTGTACAGGCATGAAGGCTTCATCTCGTGCGATGACATGATGGCAAGATGGACGGAACTGGGTTACTCCTTCGTCCCAGTGGAGTAGAGAATGCTGGCTGATGTGATGGAGGCCCTCGGCAGAGCGTTGTACGGATCATTCCCCATTGCCCTGGGAGCAAGTTTTTTGTGGGGACTGGCAAGCATGGTTCTCAGCCCCTGCCATCTTGTCAGCGTTCCACTGGTAATGGGTTACCTGAGTGGAGATTCCCGTGTATCGACAGGAAGAGAGAGAGCAAAACTGGCCTTGCTGTTTGCCATGGGAATGACCGTTTCCATTGCCGTTATTGGTCTGGTGACAGGGCTTCTGGGAAGAATCGCGGGAGATATAGGGAGAATCGGGGACATTACAGTAGCAGTTGCCCTGATCTACGTGGGTATTTCCATATCGGGACTTGTCGAACTGCCCCTTCCCGGAACCGGGGTCAGTTCCTACAGGAGAAGGGGCAATTTTGGAGCATTTTCAATGGGACTTGTATTGGGAGCAGCCCTGGGTCCCTGCACATTTGCCTTCATGGCCCCTGTTCTTGCCCTGATGTTCCAGCTTGGTTCAGAGAGATTGGGAAGCGCTCTGCTGCTGGGCCTGTTTTTCGCATCTGGGCATGGTCTTGTGGTTGTTTTTGCAGGTTCTTTCTCGGACAGGGTGCAGAAACTTCTTCACTGGTCCGGCTCAAGTGGCAGTGCAAAAGGCTTCAGGATCATATGCGGAGCACTTGTGGTTGCTGGAGGAGTGTATATTATCAGCGGAGCTCTATAACTGGTAACTACATTTCCAGCAAGCTATTTGAGGTACTGGGAGCTCCTGGAACAAATACAGGGTTGGGAATAGTATAGTACCTGTATTGGTAGACTTTTCAGGAGGGTTCACTTGAGAAAAACGATTCTGATACATCTTGCGTGCTTCGTCTCATCGGTTTTCGCGTCGGAATTCATGCAGATGACTCCCATAGGTGCCCAGTGTATACCGGTGAGCTTTCAACTCACAGGAAACAGAGAGGCTGCGGAGCAGCTGGAATTCGATATTGACTTTTCAGGGATACTCGAAACTGTTCCCGAAGGAGAGGGTTATGCCCACGCCCTGGTTGTTCTTACCGGCAGGCAGGGTAATTACAATCTGGTTGCGGATGTTGACGGAGCCGAAGGAGAGATGCTTCTGAAGAAGGAGTATTCCGGTTCCTCCTGGGAAACCCTGGTGCATCGTTTCTCCGACGATCTTGTGTTTCTGCTTTCCGGCGAGCAGGGAATAGCATCCACCCGGGTTGCCTACATTACCCGAAGCAATGGTGTTTACTCTCTGGTGGCTGCCACCCTCGATAACAGGTCTCCCCAGACAGTAATAACCGACGATGAGGTTATAACCACCCCTGCATGGAGCCCTGACGGCTCGTGCATGGCTTTCACCTCATACAGGAACGGCACCGGCGACTTGTATTTGTACTCTTTCGAAAACAGTTCCGCCGGGAGGATAGTATCCGGGGGTTTGAACTCGGCTCCCGCCTGGGCCCCGGGGTCGCGTTACCTGGCATTCACGAGAAGTGTAGACGGGAACTCGGATATATACAGGTATGACAGGGCTACGGAAGAACTCCAAAGGCTCACCGCCAGGGGATCCATCGAAACTTCCGCATCGTTCTCGCCAACCGGGCAGCAGATGATACTCACCAGTGACAGGGTGGGATATCCTCAGCTTTATATAATGGACGCTGCCGGAGGAACCGCGGAGAGGGCAGGTTTCGCCCACGGTTACTGCGACAGCCCTTCATGGTCGCCCACAGGCGACCGAATTGCTTATTGTGCAAGATCTGACGGCAATTTCCATATCTTCGTGATGAATTCAGATGGAACCGATGTAAGACAGGTAACACTTGAGGGGACACTGAACGAAGATCCTGTATGGTCCCCTACAGGAAGGCATCTGGCCTTTTCCAGCGATATGGACGGGGTTAGATCCATATACCTTCTGGAATTGAACAAACTAACTTTATACAGGCTCTCAGAGGGCAGTGAAAGCTACTGCGCCGCCTGGTCGCCTGTGCCTATTCAGGGAGGAATCCAGTGAAAAAGTGGGCTATTTTGAGCTTCTGCTGCCTTGTTGCGGTTATGTCCACCGGCTGCAGACCTGATGATACTGACAACGGGAATGGTAATCCGGATTCTCTGGCGTTCATACCGGATGACTCTCTGGACGTGGGAGTCTGGGCTGAAGATACCGTCGAAACCTATTCCGATCGACTTGCCGGTCATCAGCTTGCCCTTGATGACGTGTTTTTCGAGTACAATTCCGAAGAACTCTCATCTGAAATGCTTGAAGTACTAATGGCCGACGCAGGATACATCATGACCAACACTGATTTCAGAGTGCTTCTGGAGGGTCACTGTGACGACAGGGGTACGATCGACTACAACCTTGCCCTTGGAGAAAGACGGGCTCAGTCGGTGTACGACTACCTGTTGAACTACGGTATTCCTGCGTCGAGGCTGGAAACGGTAAGCTATGGAAAAGAAAGACCTTTCGTTACAGGAAGCGACGAATGGGCCTTTTCACAGAACAGGCGGGTTCACCTCCGCGTACTCCCGGAGTAATCCATGGGAAAGCAGGCAATACTCACCGCTTTTGTTCTTCTTTTTACAGCATGCTGGGGAGGTCAGTGGGTTGATTCCCCGGGAAGGGTGGAGGACATCGACCTGAGAACGGCGCAGATGGCAAGGACTCTGGATTCCGTGAAAACGGTTGCCCGTCAGAATGAGGCTCTTCTCAGGGCGATTCAGGCCCAGGCAGGGATGAGGGGTACAGGAGAGATCGATGACCTGCGTGAGATCATCGACCAACTTGAGAGGATGCTGAGTTCAGGCTCTTCATCTTTATCGTCAGATACCCCTGCCTCGGTTCAGACAGCCTTCGAAGAAGCATACAGACAATATCAGCAGGGTGGTTATTCCGTTGCTTCACAAGGCTTTTTGGAGATTGCACTGGGAAATCCCCAGGCTTCCATTGCTCCTGAAGCACTCTACTACCTTGCTCTTTGTCATCAGAACCTCGGTGAGACTCACAGGGCCATCGAGGAATTCGTTGCTGTTTATTTCCGTTATCCGGCATCGGAAAGGGCACCGGCAGCCCTTGCCAGGGCAGCTGCCATTTACGGAGCCCATTCTGCCGAATCGGACATGAACAGGCTCGAGTCCCTTATCGTGGAGATCTACCCCGCCAGTGAAGAAGCCAGGCTTATTGCTGGCAGAAGGAGCTCCCAGTAGAAATAATGCTCCAACTTGGCTTTCTGGGGTGAATTCCACCATATTCCAGCTCTGAAGAGAAAGATACTGTTTCCCTCTGGAAGCATGCATTTCGCTGGGCGACAACCGTTTGCGAATTAGCTGGCGGTATTTGTCCTGTTATTTTTTCATGAAATCAAGAAAAAGAGGACACGATGGGCTACGAATTGATAGAGGAAGACGGCAGTAAAAAAATTGTCCGATTCTCCATGGACGCCGCTGACCTGAAGAAGATATTCAGAAAGGTCAAACGAGAAATATCAAGAGAAATAAACATTCCAGGATTCCGTTCGGGGCACGTTCCTGACACTATCCTGGACAAGAGGTTCGGCAATCTGATTTTGGCTGAGGTTGCTGAAAAGGCACACAAGGAACTTACCGAAGGTCTTTTCGACCAGTTCGACTGGGTGCTTTCCGATGAGGATCCCCAGTTCGAGGATCTCCTTCCCGTTGAGGGTGAAGACTACGTATACACTGTTACCTACAACACTTTCCAGGCTCCGGAACCGGTGGATTACAAGGAGATAAGGCTCACTGTTCCCACCTGGGATGCAGACAGTACCCTGGAAGAAACCATGGAGCACCTTCGCAGGCAGTTCGTCGATTTCGTTGAAACCGATCAGCCTGCAGCTGAGAACGACCTTGTGGTGTTGACCTATCCTTCCCCTGAGGGAGAGGATCAACCCCCGAAGGAACTTTCAGCGGTAATCGGACAGAATGACATGGGCCCGGGTTTCGACGAAATCATTACCGGTGTCCGTCCAGGCGAGATCTTCACCATGCAGATGAAGATCCAGAAGGGTGAAGAAATGGCAGGTCCTGCGCATACCTTCACCGTCAAAGAAGTGAAAGCCCATTCCTATCCTGAGCTGGATGACGAGTTTGCCGCAAAAGCCGGTGGTTTCAAGACCATCGACGAGTTAAGGGAAAAGGTCAGGGAGGATATAACCGCAAGATACGAAGCTGATATGAAGGGTTACAGGGAAAGGCTTGCAGTCAGCAGTATTCTGGAAAGCAACACTTTCGATGTTCCCAACTTCATGGTAGAAAATCTTAAGAACGATTACCTCGACAAACTTGACGACGAAGAGAAAGACGAAGCCACCCTGAAGGCCGCTGAAGAAATGGCTGAGCAGAAGGTAAGGGAGTTTCTTCTTCTTCGGGAGATAGCGATAAGGGAAAGCCTCGAGGTACCCGAGCAGGAAATAGCAGAGGCCGTGGCCGCCGGCGACTCCAGGTCCGCCTTCATCGACAGAAGCAGGAACGAAAAGGCATTGGACTTTGTTCTTGAGAGTGCAATAATTGAAGAGAAGGAGCCTGTGGAACCCGATGAGGTTTCAGGGGATACAAATACAGTACCCTGGAGCTGGGTGAAAGTGGATACTGAAACGGCAGAGGTCAAAGCCGAAGGAGCGGAATAATGTCTGTAATTCCCTTCGTTGTAGAACGGGATGGAAACTCTGAACGGTCATACGACATCTACTCCAGACTTCTTAAGGATCGTATCATTTTCATCGGGGACAGCATTACCGCACAGACAGCAAGTCTGGTGGTTGCTCAGCTTCTCTTCCTGGAGGGTCAGGATTCCAAGCGGGATATCAACATGTACATCCACAGCCCTGGCGGATCGGTTTCTGCGGGACTTGCGATCTATGACACCATGCAGTTCATCAAGCCTGACATATCAACTTTCTGCATGGGCAGTGCCGCTTCCATGGCATCGGTACTCCTTGCCGCGGGTACCGCCGGAAAAAGAAGCATTCTACCCCACGCAAGGGTGATGATACACCAGCCCATTGGCGGTGTTCGGGGGCAGTCCTCGGACATACAGATCGAGGCCCGTGAAATACTGAAGATCCGCGAGCAGATGGATATCATACTTGCCGGACACACCGGTCAGCCTGTGGAAAAGATCAACTTGGACAGCGACAGGAACTTCTGGATGAATGCCGAAGAGGCTCTTGAATATGGAATAATCGATAATATTTTAGTGAATAGAGGGTAGCATGCCGAAAGAAAACAGATGTTCGTTCTGCAACAGACCAACCAATGAGGTAAGGCACCTTATTCAGGGTCCCGGTGTGTTCATTTGCGACGACTGTGTTCGCTACTGCCATGAAATAGTCACCGAGACAGGATCTTCCGGGAAGAGTTCAGGTCCTGCCTTTCTTCAGAAGGAACTGCTTACTCCCAGGGAGATCAAGGAGCAACTCGATCTTTACGTAGTTGGCCAGGAAGAAGCAAAGAGAGTTCTTTCAGTAGCGGTTTACAACCACTACAGAAGGCTTCTCAGCATGCAGGACACCAAGGCTTCAGTTGAGCTGGAGAAAAGCAACATCATGCTCCTCGGCCCCACCGGTGTGGGCAAAACCCTTCTGGCAAGGACTCTGGCAAGAGTTCTTGATGTACCCTTTGCCATTGCAGATGCAACCACTCTCACCGAAGCTGGTTACGTTGGCGAGGACGTAGAAAACATTTTGCTCAGGCTTCTTCAGGTAACCGACATGGACGTGGAAACCGCTCAGCAGGGGATCATTTATATCGATGAGATAGACAAGATCGCCAGAAAATCCGAGAACTCCTCGATAACAAGAGATGTTTCTGGGGAAGGTGTGCAGCAGGCACTTCTGAAAATTGTGGAAGGCACCGTGGCCGGAGTTCCCCCAGGAGGCGGCAGGAAACACCCGTACCAGGACCATATCCAGGTTGACACCACCAACATTCTTTTCATCTGCGGCGGGGCTTTTCACGGAATAGAGAAGATCATCTCGAAGAGGGTCAGGAGTTCATCCCTGGGTTTCAATGCTCCAATTGCGGAGGAAGACGAGTTCGAGGGAATGAAGATTCTGAAAAAAGCCGAGGTCTACGATCTTGTACACTATGGAATCATACCGGAACTTGCCGGCCGTCTTCCTGTGATGGTTACCCTTGACGACCTCTCCGAGGAGGATCTGGTCCGTGTACTCACCGAGCCTAAGAATGCGCTTATCAAACAGTACGTGTACATGTTCTCCCTGGAGGATATCGAGCTCGAATTCACGAAAAAAGCCCTTCTGGCCATTGCCCATGAAGCCAGGAAGAGTGAAAGCGGAGCCAGGGGTCTCAGATCCATCGTGGAGAAGGTGCTTCTGGAACCCATGTATAATCTTCCTTCACGCAAGGAATCCGTTGGCAAAATAATAATCGATGAGAAATGCATTACCATGGGCGAACCACCAAAAGAGATTCCCAGGGCTCGAGGCAGGGAAGCCGTCTGAGTTGGTAAAACTCGGAATTGAATTCCTGAAAAGCTGTCCCGGTCGCGAGGGACTGCCCGTCGATGGTCTTCCTGAGGTTGCTTTCATCGGCCGCTCAAACGTTGGTAAATCTTCTCTGATCAACCGGCTTGCCGGTGGCAGGAAGGTTGCGAGAACCAGCTCCAGACCCGGTTGTACCCAGTACATCAATATTTTCACCACCAGCAGGAAGTTCTACATTGCGGACCTCCCCGGGTATGGTTTTGCCAAGGCTCCGGAACACCTTCGCAGGCAGTGGATCGACTGGATCGGCTGGTACCTGAGGGAACGGAGACCCCTCAGGGGAACCATTCTTCTCGTAGACGCAAGACATCCAGCCCTGGAGAACGATATCTCAATGGCTCAATTTCTCAAGGAAGGCGGAAAACCTTACATTATTGCCCTGACGAAGAGCGATAAACTTAAGCGAGGCAAACTTGCCGCTTCCGTCCGCCTGGCTGGAGAGATGGGGCCTGTTATTCCAGTTTCAGCCGTTGACGGCAGCGGAATGAATGAACTTTGCAGATGGCTGGCGGATGCAACCGCCGGCGGAACATCAGTGGGGAGCTAGCATGCCAGTTAGTATCGTAGTGGGACTTCAGTGGGGAGACGAGGGCAAGGGAAAGATGGTCGATCATCTCGCTGAAACCGCCTCTGCAGTCGCCAGGTTCAGCGGAGGATCCAATGCCGGGCATACAGTAGAAGCTGAGGGCAGGAAGTTTGCACTTCATCTTCTCCCATCTGGTATAGTGAGGCAGAATGTGAGGGCGATGATAGGAGCTTCCTGCGTCATGGATCCCGTCACCCTTCTGGAAGAAATGAAAATCCTTGAAGACAACGGCGTCACCGTTGGAGACCGCCTTTTGATTTCAGGCAAGGTGAATCTGACACATCCTGCTTACAGGCTTTTTGAGACAAGATCCGAAGAAAACATGGCTGCAGGAAAAATCGGCACCACCGGAAGAGGTATCGGTCCAACCTACGAAAGAAAGTTCAGGAGGAACGGGATACGGCTGGAAGATGCCCTGGATACTGCTTTGTTCAAGAAACTGGTTGAGTTTCACACGGCTGAAGCCTTAAGGCAGCTTGAGCTCAGCGAAGACGAAAAAGAGATACTTGGGATTCAGACCAGGGAATTCATTGCTGCATCAGAGAGGATCACAGAATACTGCACCGATGTGTCAGGGGAGATCGGCAGGCTTATCAATGAAGGCTGCAGGATAATTGCAGAAGGAGCCCAGGGTTCCCTTCTTGACCCTGATCACGGTTCATACCCCTTCGTCACCTGCGGGCAGTGCGTATCCGGAGCCGCCTGCACCAGTCTTGGTTTTGGTCCCACTTATGTGGACAAAGTTCAGGGTATTCTGAAAGCATACACCACAAGGGTGGGAGAAGGGCCGTTCCCCACTGAGCAGAACAATGATACAGGAAAGAGAATCCGTGCTGCCGGCAATGAGTTTGGAACCACCACCGGAAGACCCAGAAGATGCGGCTGGCTGGACTGTGTTCTTGCGGAATACACCGCAAGGCTCAACGGCTGTACCTCTGTAACAGTTACTCTTCTTGACGTGCTCTCAGGGTTTAGCAGCCTTAAGATCTGCACAGCCTACCAGGGGGGCAGTTTCACCGCGGGAAGGGGCATGGGGAACATGATTCCCGTTTATGAGACTCTTCCCGGTTGGAAGGAAGACATCAGGGGCGAGAGAAACTGGAATTCACTCCCTGCAAACGCACGGGCTTATGTGGAGAAAATAGAGCAGCTGATGAAGGTTCCGGTGAATTCAGTGTCCACCGGTCCCGGTCGTGAAGATGTTATCTGGCGGTAGTGCCGGTTTCGATAGTCACGCTCATCTCCATTTTGACCATTTTGCAAATGATCTGGAGGAGGTTCTGGAGAGATCCGTTGAAGCGGGTATTTCCGATGTAATGATTCCTTCCGTGGATCTTCCCACCTCGCTGAGATCAAAAGCAATAGCAGAAAAATACCGCTGCTGGGCTGCCGCTGCTTTCCACCCGGAGCACCTTCCAGAAGAAGAAGAAGAGATGCAGTGGGAGGCGCTGAGGAAGATATTTATCTCTCCCAGAACCGTTGCCGTTGGGGAGACCGGCCTGGACTTCCACCACGAGAGTTTTTCTAAGGACATCCAGAAAAAGTGGTTTCAGAAGCACATCCGTTTTGCCCAGGCAATAGGATTCCCTCTTGTGGTTCATTCAAGAAATGCAGAAGCGGAGGTTCTCGAGGAGCTTCCGGAGAACATAAGCGTACCCGTCGTTCTGCACTGCTGGAACGGCGACTCGAATACTACCGAAAAGGCTGTTTCCCGTGGATTCTACATAGGTACAGGGGGTCCTCTGACCTACAGAAAGAACGGAAAACTGAGAAGGATAATAGCAGAAGTACCACAGGAACTACTGCTGGCGGAAACCGATTCTCCCTTTCTTCCTCCGGAGCCCTTCCGCGGAAGGCGGAATGAACCGGCGTACACAAGAATGGTTATCGAGGTGATAAGGGAACTTCAGGGTTCATTCAGGTCTATAGAGGGCACGTCATTCATGCTGTGGGAGAATACCGCCAGGGCATTCCTCCTTCACCCTCTGAACAGAAGGGCAGACATTGTTTACAGTTACGGTGACTCAGCCTATATCAACATTACTTCCAGGTGCAACAACAACTGCAGATTCTGCCTCGGACGCAGGGCTGACGGTGTCGATGGATACTTCCTCCGCCATAGGGAAGACCCTCCGGAAGAACTTGTCCTCTCCACTCTGGATGCGCTGCCCATTAATGATTTCAACGAAGTGGTTTTCTGTGGACTCGGTGAACCGACCCTCAGAAGCGGTCTCATTTTGAAATGTTGTAGATCCCTTTCTTCCAGGGGTCTTAAAACAAGACTTGACACAAACGGTTTGTGTACATCCTTCATGGAAGAAGATAGAGTTCTTGAGCTTTTGAAAACGGTTGATTCCGTGAACGTTAGCCTGAACGCCTCCGGGGCCGTTGAGTACAGGAGGATATGCAGACCATCACAGGAGGATGCATGGGATCACCTGATGAAGTTCATAAAACTTATGCGTTCCTCCGGGATCAAGGCAACCCTTTCGGCTGTAAAGGGTTCTGGCGTAGATACTGAAAGACTGCGTTCTTTTGCAGACAGACTGGGTTTTCCCCTGAGGCTGAGGAGTTCATGAACAGAAGAGAAACCAGGCAGGTACTTGAGGACCTTGGTCTTCGGGCTGAAAAGAGCCTTGGGCAGAACTTTTTGGTAAATCCCCTTGCGGTACGGAGGATAGTACGGGCACTGGGCGGGGATCCCCTCCAGGTTCTTGAAATTGGACCGGGCCTTGGTGCCCTTACCCGAGGCCTTCTGGAAGCAGGACATTCCGTTTCCTCAGTTGAGCTTTCAGAGGAACTCGCAGCGCGGATGCAGAAGGAATTCCCCCAGGTGGAAACGGTTCAGGGAGATTTTCTCACCACAGTTCCATCTTCTTTCTCGAAATTTCCCTTCGATGCCGTGGCTTCCAATCTTCCATACAACATTTCTTCTCAGGCTGTTCTGAGGCTTTGCGAGCCGGAATATTCTTCGGTGGAAAAGGCTGTGATCATGCTTCAGAAGGAAATGGCCGCCAGACTCAGCTGCCTGGAAGGGGGAAGAGAATATGGAAGGCTTTCCCTCATGGTCTGGCCGTGGTTTTCAGTTAGGAAGCTTTTCGATCTGTCCCCGGAGGAATTCATGCCCAGGCCCAAGGTAGATTCCAGGGTTGTCATTCTGGAAAGGAAAGCCGAAAAGCCCCTGACCCGTGAAGAGTATTTCGTGTACGGCAGGATAGTAAAAGCGGCCTTCTCCTCACGGAGGAAAAAGGTTATAAACTGCCTGACCGGAGCATTCGGAAGGGATACCGCCGTACAGATGCTCGAGTCAGCATCTGTTGACCCGGACCTGAGGGCAGAAAGAATTCCCCCGGAGAAGTTTGCTGAACTTGCTGGAAAGGCTTTAGTTTGAGGTACTTACTGCTTCTTTTGCTGCTGTATGCTGTTGCATCCGCATTTGACTTCACTTACACTTTGAACATGGATCAGATCAAGGAAACCAGCAAGCTTACCAACAGTTTCTCCATTGCCGAGGAGGTATCGCCCACGGTGAACATCAACGGAAACGGTACTTTCGCCGCGGAAAGAACGGAGGGATTGGACAGATTTACCGACTTCAGAAGCGGTACCGGAATGCTCAGCTGGAAACCCATTGGTGGAGTCGAGATGTCCACTTCGTTCCTTCGCAGCGTCTCACTTGAGGACAGATACTCAGAAAGGGTTCGGGATGACAGAACCTCTTCCGCCTCCGGTTCTCTACGTTACTCAAGGGGCAGCTGGCTTAACACTAATGTCTCCGTTGGTCTTCAGAACATCGACTACGAGAGAACTTCCGGTGATACGCTGGCCTCTGGGAACAACGACGGAAATTTTTACCGGGTTGGTGCTACAGTAACGAAAACCCTTTTCAACGGCATAAACACTTCCCTCGGTTTTACGGAGAACCGGTCATACGGAAATGAAACTGAAAACTTCTCAGACGGCCTTAATGCTAGAATGAGTTACTACTTTCCGGAGAGTTTCAGGGGAGGAAGCCTTAGCGCAAAGATAACTGCAGCTCAGAATACCATAAACTACATCGATTCACTTCAGACCAGAGTTGGTGAATCCTGGGGACACTCCGAGTCAGCAGAGCTTCCCGAGATAATACCCGGTGTTTTTATCAACTTCAGTACCGGCTGGACAGACGATAACGATCATTACGAGAGTACCCTCCCCGATTCAGTCATTGATAATCCCAGGAACAACGAAAGATACGGCAGATACCTGGGGTCGAACCTTATCTGGGAAGCAGCGGAGAACATAGAACTCAACTTCTCTCTGGACAGAACCTACAACAACCAGGAGAACACTACGCTCATCTACGGAACCGCCGATTACTACAAGCTTAACGAGTTTACCGATGATAAGTTGTTGAACATTACTCTGTCGTATACTCCAGGCGGCTCACGGATTACCTTTCAGCGCCTTGTCGAGCTTTACTCTTATGACACAGATGTCGAGAATGCAGACACCCTCATGTACACTAACGACTATGACAGAGACGAGTACAGAGAGCTCATAGCCATAAGTGCCAATATCCCCATGTCAGATAGATTTACCCTTAGCTGCTCCATGAACGGCCAGGAAAGAAGCCTTTACTACCTGATGGCGTCACAGAGCGCTAATTCTAAGAGAACCTCCACCTACTCATTCAACCCTGGTTACAGGTACGATATGGGAAACAACTGGAAACTCAGCCAGTCCATGACAATTACAGCCACCTATACCAATTACATATTTCCTGAGCAGGCAGGCATCAGTGACAGGCTTTTCAGAAGGCTCGACGAGTCTTTTGCCATCAGCAGAACTTCCGCCGACAGCACTACTCTGGGCATCACACACAAGTTCACTTTCAACGATCAGGGAACCCTTGAAGAAGGTATGTTCTTCAGAACCGAGGAAACCCTGAACAACACTATTACCCTGGATGTGGGTTTTCACGTCTCCAGTTCGGTGGGTATTACCCCTACCTACTCCTATCAGTACTACTCCAGAAACAGAATGGCTTACGGTTTGAAAACCGTTGACCACATACACCATGTTGGGATTCGTTCGGCCATAGACGCCATGGGGGGAACCCTGAATACCAATATCACCAGATCCTTTTACAGTGATGCGACCAGGGACAGCTACTGGAAGGCCAACGTGGGCTTCAATATCAGGATGTGAGCTAGAATGAACAGATACCTTGTTTTCATTGTGTTTCCGATTCTAATATTGTCATGCAGTCTTTTCGATCCCAGAGACCCGGAGGATCCTTCGGGTACAGGTGTGGTTTGGCAGACCCCCACAAGCCCCGATATCGTTATGGAAAACATGGCTTCTGCCCTGAACGGTCAATCCGTTCTCTATTTGGACTGTCTGGATGATGATTTTGTTTTCTACGCTGACACGAACGATATCGACGATCATCCCGAACTGGAGTTTTCAGACTGGACCAAGATTGTCGAGAACCAGACGGTGGGCAGCATTTACTCTGCGGTTCCGGACAGCAGTCTTCAGGCAAGTTTCACGCCGGTGGTCTCCAATCCTGATCCTCCTGCACCTGAAGACAGTGTAATCATCTACAGGGAATACACCATACTGATTCCTGAAGCCCAGCATGAAGTCGCCTTCGGAATCGCCGAGATACATATGGTCGAAAGCGAAGACGGCATATGGAGCATCAGATCCTGGTACGACTACAGGTTCAATTCATCCACTTCCGAGAAGACATGGGCGGTGGCAAAGGCGGTTTACCGCTGACATCCTTCCCGGGCAGAGAGACTACCTCCGACACCCTTCTGCTCGCAGATGCCGTGTCAGATGCTCCTTATCGTATCTGTTTCGATCTGGGCACCGGGACAGGTTCAGTATTCAGAAATGCCTCTTTGACCGCTGGATTCAGAGTGGGGATAGATTTTTCAATGGAAGCTCTCAGCTGTTTCGACCCGGTTTATGGACAGCCGGTTCTCTGTCCTGTGGAGCAGATATCAAGAACTTTCAGAAGGAATTGTGCCGACCTGGTGGTTGCCAATCCTCCCTATTACCAGATCGGGCAGAACAGAAGATCTCCTGATCTAAAACGGGATCAGGCACGGGCTGGGGATTCTCTAACCCTTTTCCGCTTCATTTTCGCAGGAGCGTTTCTGCTGAAACCGGGGGGTATGATTATCGTTTCAACCAGGGAAGAAGACACCGGACGGGTTCAAACCGGTCTTCGTGCGGCCGGGTTCGTCTCGCTGGGCATAATGAGAGGCAGAGGTGTATTTGCCGTCAGGGGCTTACTGGGTGAGTCTCTCCACCCTGAAGATTGCAGCGGCATAAAAAGCTGTATCTGAGTATGCTCCCTCCAGGAGTTCCATGCCAAGCTGCCATGTTCCCGTTTCACTGGAATCGGGGATTATGGCCATGGTGGTGTGGTCACTTACATCACCTCTGGGAGTTATTCCCTGGGGCGAGGTGAGCCAGAAATCCACGTAATTGAAGGCTGAATCTGTCCAGATTATGAAAGAGTAGGAATATGCAGATGACAGATTCATGTCCACGAGAAGCGTATCTCCCACAACAAGCATGCCGCTTGCCGGTTCACCAAGCATTTCCTCACCGATGGTCACAAGCCTGTCTGTGGTTAGAGAAAGCCTTTCCAGCGCTTTTTCTCTGCCCTCAATGGCGAAAGAAGGTACAGCCAACGCCACAAACAGAAGTAAATTCAGCTTTGACACCAATCCCCCGTCCCTGAATATTCCCCGTGCAAATATATTCTCCCTGGAAGGGATGTACTAACCTGCCTGTAATAGACCTTCATTCCCATTTGGTTCCCGGCGTCGATGACGGGGCCCAGACCCACGATGAGTCTCTAACCATCCTTCGGCGCATGGGAAGAGAGTACGGTTCAGGGTCCACCGTGGTTTTTACACCCCACTATTCCGCCTTTATGCCATCCAGGGTGGCAGGGGGGAGGCAGGGAAACGTAAATCGCTTCATAGAAGGTGTATCCGGGCAGTTCGATATGGAGTTCTTGCCTGCCGGTGAGCTTCTTGTTCAGGGTTTTTCCCTTGAGAATCTGGAGAAGGTAAGATACCCGGGGACCGGCTTCGTGCTGGTGGAATTCAACTCCGGGGTTGCCTGGGTTGAAACCCTTCTCCATCTGCGAAGGATAATCAGGAAGGGATATCGGCCGCTTATAGCTCATCCCGAGAGGTACTACTGGTGCAGGAACAGGGGGGACAGGCTGGTGAAGCTGTCCAGAATGGGATGCGGTTCCATCGTAAGCGCCAGATCCCTCCGCTATCCCAAGTATGCCGGGGCCGCAAGGAAGCTTCTTTCAAAGGGTCTTGCCCACGCCATTGCAAGCGATGTCCACTCATCTTCCGACCGAATTCTTTCCGGAGAGCTGAAAAGTGAATTGGGGGCTTTTTCATGTGTTCCATGGGATGTCCTGACCTATGAGATCCCTTCCCTGATATTGGAAGATGGTTCTCTTCCACTCCTTCCCTTGAATAAAGGTGATAGTTAATGCAGAGGATTCTTGTGACCGGAGCCGGAGGATTGCTGGGATCACTTCTTACAGCGGAACTGGGCGGGACCTGTATGGGAGTGGATCTCCCTGGAGGAGACATTGCGGATCCTTCCAGAATTCTTCCGCTTATCCGGGATTTTAAACCTGACGTGATAATAAACGCAGCTGCCATGACCGATGTGGATAAATGCGAGCTCAATCCTGCCCAGGCTGATTATGTGCATTGCCGAGGGGTCAGGGTTCTCACCGAGTCAGGGGTAAGGCTTGTAACTGTATCTACCGATCAGGTCTTTACCGATGGCAAGGGTCGACCCCTTCTGGAGAGCGATCCTGTGGAACCTGTGAATACCTATGCCCTTTCAAAGCTAAGGGGAGAGCGGAAGGCTTTGGAAAACCCCGCCAACTGTGTCGTGAGAACCAGCTGGCTAACTGGTTCTACAGGCATGATCCCCAGGATGGCAGAGAGGCTTATTGATGGTGGTACCGTTTCTGCGGTAGTGGACCAGACAGCCTGCATCACCCTTGTGGATGACCTTGTAATGGCCCTTGTCCGAATGGCCTTTGATGAAACCCACAGAGGCTTGTATCATTGCGTTAATCCCGGACCTGTCACTCCGTTTTATCTCGCCTGCAGACTCAGGCAGAAGATCGGCAGGGGGCTGGTGGTTCCAGTGGAGTGGGAATCCCTCTCCCTTCCTGCGAAAAGACCTGTATGGTCAGCTCTGGGATCAGAGAGGGAAACGGCAATGCCACATTTTGAAGAAGCGATGGAGTTATGTCTGAGAAAAATCCTGTAAAGAATTATATCGAGGAGGCCGTTTCCTCTGCGTCCGGTCTTGGCTGGGAAACCCCGTGGATAATAACCGGTATTCTTCTGGAAACCCTTGAGAAAGGTAACAGAATACTCGTATGCGGAAATGGTGGCAGTGCCGCTGACGGATCACACTTTGCAGGTGAGCTCGTGGGCAGATTCAGAAGGGAAAGAACCGGTCTTCCAGCCATTTCTCTCTCTTCGGATGCCGCCGTGATCACTGCTATTGGCAATGACTTCGGTTTCCACGAGGTGTTCGAGAGACAGGTGGAGGCTCTTGGTATTCCAGGTGACGTTCTGGTGGCTCTTTCCACCAGCGGAACCAGCCCGAACATAGTCAAAGCAGCGGAAAAAGCATCAGAGAAGGGGATGAAGGTTATTGCCTTCACCTCAGCTTCCTGCACAAAGGCCGAATGGGCTGATGTTCACTGGATGGCCCTGTCAGAAAAGACCAGCCATGCACAGGAACAGATGATAATGACCCTTCACAGCATCTGCCATGGCCTGGAGGTGCTCCTTGCGCAAAGCGAATAGCCGTTTCCTCAAGCTGGTTGCAGGAATTCTCATAGCAGTGCTGACAACCTGGCTTACTTTCAGGAAGACGAACTGGGTTGAACTCCAGGGGGTTTTTGAAACCGCCGGCTGGGGATATGCCCTTGCGGTTCTTCCGGCGCTTGCCGCAAGTTATGTCTTCAGGATATACCGCTGGGTTACACTGCTCGCTCCCATTGGGAAGGTGAAGAAGAGTACCGCTGCTTCTCCCCTTATTACCGGTTTTATGCTTAACAGCATTCTTCCAGCCAGATTGGGTGAGTTTGCAAGATCGGCCCTTCTTTCCAGGAGAACCAAGATACCCTTTGCCTCTTCCTTTGCCACTGTGGTAATAGCGCGTCTTTTCGATGGTCTTGCTCTCACAGGCCTTGCTCTTGTGGTCATGGCTGCCATGTGGTCCTCACTTTCAACCACTGTCCGTGGAGGATTGATAGCAGCAGGGTGTGGTTACATCGCAGTTCTCATTATTCTCGTTGCCCTCAGGAAATGGCATGAAAGAACTGTGAGCTTAATAGTCTGGCCTTTGAAGAGATTTAAGCTCTTCACAGCAGCAAAGGCTATGGAAAAAATGCTTCTGGATTTTGCCGCAGGCCTGGACATACTGAAGGATCCTGGGGAACTCCTCAGGGTAACTTTCTTTTCGGTACTTGTATGGCTCTCCCTGTGCGCCTCTGTGATACCGGTCTTCATGGCTCTGGACATTCAGTGGGAGTGGTATTACCCGGCTCTGGTGCTGGTTCTGGCAGGTTTTGGCATGCTTATACCCACACCTGCCGGGGCAGGAACTGTTCATTATGCCCTGGGGGTACTTTTTCCTGCGATTACCGGACTTGAAGAGCCGAAGGCAAAAGCCATGGCCCTGTTTTTCCATGCAACCCAGTTCCTGCCTGTAATAATTGCTGGTCTGGCGGTGTCCAGAGGGCATCTCAAGGTTGATGATCAGCTGGAACCATAACACCTGTCAATTGTATTATAATTCACGAAATCAACAATTCGAGAGGATATCAATGCCTACATACGAATACGCATGTGAAAAGTGCGGGCACAGATACGAGAAATTCCAGCAGATGTCAGAAGAGCCGGATACCGTGTGCCCAAAGTGCGGAGAACAGGT
>CAZRCS010000021.1:0-20000 GCA_964598645.1 uncultured bacterium
AGCTGGTCCGCAGAAGGGTCTTTCCCGGAAACATGATCCTTCGTCTGGACATTGAAGATGTTGATTTTGAGAGACTTCCTCCCAGACTGAGAAGCGAGAATCTTCTGGACGCCATGATAATGCTGTTTTCATCCCTGAAGGGATGTATGATCATAGAGGATCTTCACAGAGCAGATCCCGAAGAACTTGATTTCCTTTTCAGCATAATAGAAGGCACCCTCCAAAGGTCCGATTTAACCTTTGTTCTCTCCACGAGACCCGAGGGTGAAGAAAGAATTCCTCATGACATCGCTACAGAGCGTATTGCCCTGGAGGGACTTTCCACGGAAGAATCGTATGCTTTGCTTTCCCAGTACGCAGGCGGGCTTCCCGTTGAGGACAGATTGCTCGAAATTCTCACAGAGAAGGCCAGAGGAAACCCTTTTTTCCTGGTGCAATTCCTTCTCTATCTGAAGGAAAAAGGTCTGATACGAGTCAGTGAAAACAGATGGATCACCACCGGGGAAAAGAGCTTTGCGGAACTTCCGGAATCGATATTCTCCATGATCATGGCACGTATAGACACCCTGGAGGAAAAGACCAGGGAAAGCCTCAAAGTTGCAAGTGTGGTCGGACTTCGCTTCAGTGAAACATTAGTCAGCAGCGTGGTAGGAAGAAACGTTCATTCGGAAATGAGCGAATCGATAAGGGCAGGCCTTACCTTCATCAACTCTTACATTGAGCTGGAACACATCTTCAGTCATATGCTTATCAGAGATGTGGCATATGATTCGCTGTTCACAGACAGAAGAAGGGAACTGCACAGGGAGATCGGAAACATCCTGGAGGGTAAAACCGGTAATGATGCCGGCGCAAGCGCATTTCTTGCAATGCACTTCCTCAATGGTGAGGCCTGGGATAAAGCTGTTGAATACTCAATGAAGGCAGGAAAGCTTGCATCAGACGAATTCCGCAACCGGGAGGCAATTACCCACTTGAAGAAAGCCTCTGAGATCCTGGAGGAACACCTCCCCAACAAGCAGAATCTGCTGGCGGAAGCTCTGCATCTGTGTGGAACCGTCCTTGACCGCACAGGCGATTTCGAAAACGCAATCGAGACATACAGGAAGTCGGTTTCATGCTCCAGGGACATGACCATAACCCTGAGAGCTCTCATGAGCATTGCCGATATTCTCTTCAACCAGGGGAACCTGGAAGAGGCCGGCGAAATCGTCGAAGAGGTTGAGAGAATCATTGATCAGTCGCCTGATGATCATTCCGATACAAAAATACAGGTGGCGGCATTCAAGGCCTGGACCCTCTGCATCAATGGTGATATCGAAAACGCTGAAAAGGAAGCTTTGTGTGCAGTAAAGCTGGGTGAATCTCTTACCGGTTTCTCCGGATTCGAGAAGGCCAGAAAACTGGGACACGCCCTGAATACCCTCGCAACGGTTCACTGGGCCAAGTCTGACTTCACCAGGGCCCGTGAACTCTATGAAAGGGCAATTGAAATAGCTCTTGAGAACGGTATGAAAAGGGAAGCTGCGGTTACCTGGGGGAACATCGGCCTAACGCTTGAAAAACAAGGCTGCTACGAAGAAGCCGTGGAAAGTATGCAGAAACAGCTGAAAATCGCAACGGAAATCGGCGATAAACTGGTAATCCTTGCTGCACATGGAGATCTTGGAATGACCTACGCCACCATTGGAGACATTGAAAAAGCCGTTTACCACGCATCCAGACAGCTTGAACTATCTGAGTCCATGAAGGTTGCCCACGACCACCTCCTCGCCCTGAACCACCTTGCAACGTTGAACATCACCCTGGGAAACCTTCAGGAAGCTGAAAAGTACATTGAAATGGCATTCGGTCTGCTTGAAGAGAAAAACATTGAGCGGGAAATGGCTCATACCCTTTTCGCGTCAGGAAAACTGGCCTTCGAAAAGGGTGAAATGAAAAAAGCTGAAGAGATCTTCAGGAAAGCCCTGGAAATTGCCAGGAAAGTACAGGGTTTATCCCTGCAGCATCTTGTTCTCCTGCATACAGCAGAGGTTCACCTTGCCATGGATTTGATCGATGCAGCCGAAGAAGCTGCCGCCACCTCCATGGAAATAGCCGAGAACACAGACATGGAATCTGCCAGGGGGTGCAGCATATTCATGATGGGGATGATCCATGAGAAACGGGGCAATCTTTCTCAAGCTGAAAAAGAGTACAGGCAATCCATAAGAATATTCGAGAAATTAGGTACCAGGTATTATCTTGCCCGGGCGCTTCTCTACCTTGGCGCTCTGCTTGGCGAAACGCCAGAGGCCGGGGAGTGCAAAACCAGGTCCGTGAAACTCTTTGATGAAATGAAAGTCCCTGTCACAGATACAATAGGAAGGCCCCCTTCAGAAGAAGAGGGCCCTTAAAAAATATTTTTTTAGAACGTAGCCTTGATAGTAGCCCAGGTAAACTGATCCAGAGACTGGGCTTCTTCCGGAACAACTATCGTACAGCCGTCCGGGGCGGTAACTGTCAGGTCGTCGATCCATACGATATCTCCGGGCTCAGAATAGGTTCTTGCCTCGATCACGAGACCGGTGTGCCCGTCTACTACTTCCCATGTGTATTCAGCCATGTCCCAGCCTGTTCCCGGTCCGTACTCGCTCTGGCCTCCGGCGCTGCCTGCATATCCCTCAACATCGCCCGGATCATCATTCCAGTGACCCCAGATCCTGCAGGAAGGAGCAGCCGATGGAGTCATGTCGTATCTCCAGAAAGTGGCCGTAACCATGTCGCCGTTGGAAAGACCTGTGATCCATGCTATGTATGCCTGTGGAGTTCCTTCCTCCTGATTATCTTCGAGCTTGAGAGACTGGCTTCCCCCGTGAACAGGATCGGTGTCGATGGTGGCTATGATGTCTCCGTATGAAGCAAGAATGGTTTCAGAACCCTCCCAGCCGCATGTTGCAGTTACATCTGCAGATGCAACGGTAAATGCCGCAGCTGCAATAACAAGTAATATTACTCTCACTGTTCTCCCCCTTTTTAAGGTTTCTTTCGGTAACTGAATCCAGGTGGTATCATAAGGAAGCAGCGGGTCGTAATCAAGAACGGGTGCTCCTTGACCGCAGTTACAGACTATGCGATTTTATTTATATGGAGATCCTAAAGCTGGAGGCATCATGCTTTTATTAATTATCACGGCGGTAACCTCTGGATTTACCGCCGCATCTCTGGAATTCCCGGAGAACCGGGTTTCTCCGATCTTATTAGAAACCTTGTCAGGAGAAATGATCGTTTCTCTGGAAAACGGTTTCATAGGAACCTCCCCGGGTTTTCCGGATCTTCCCTTTCTTTCAGAGAACGTTCCCCTGGAAAACGGAACCCGTGCAGTTGCTGCAACTGCTGAGAATTGCGTCTGGGAAACCGTCTATGAAGATATTGAGGTAAGACCTCTTCCCCAACCGGCGATCGTCTCATTCCCGGTGGAACAGAAGGGCGCCGTTTATGGAGCATCTTACTCCATTAACTCGTTCTGGCCGCAAGAACCGGTGTCACTGTCGGGAACCGGTTATATAAACGGGAAACCCTGTGCAGAGCTGGTTATCTCGCCTTTCAGGTACAATCCCGTTACTCTGGAGCTTCAGAGATTGGTTTCCGCAGACGTTCATATGGAAACCACGGCATCGGCAAGGGTTCTTGCCCCTCAACCACTCCAGGGATCTTCAGAGATGATGCTCATCATCACCGATCAGTCGATCAGAGCTCCCTTCGATTCCCTTGCCCTCTGGCGAAGGGAGGAGGGGATTCCTACTGAGGTTGTAACCACAGATGAGGTCTATGCCACTCCGGGTTCCGATAACCCTGAACGGATAAGGAACTACATTATCGACCGTTACCAGACCGACGGTATCACCATGGTGCTTCTGGGAGGTGACACGAACCACATACCCTGCAGATTCGCCTTCCCCATGTCCTATGAATGGTCCGGCGGAAGGGAAGACAATATGCCCTGTGACCTTTACTACTCAGACCTCGACGGGAACTGGAACCTCGACGGCGACAACATCTGGGGTGAGGTTGCAGACAGTGTGGACCTGTGGCAGGATGTGTACGTGGGAAGAGCTCCCTGCGAAGACATAGACGAGGCCTGGACTTTTTTCAACAAGATAAAGCTCTACGAAACCACTGACCCTGGACATCTCGATGACACAATTCTCGCAGGCGGTGTTCTCTGGCAGGTACCATTCACCGATGAGGCAATAGTAAAAGGATACATCAGAGACAACAGCATTCCGGAATGGTTCACGAATACAGAGCTCTACAGGACTTCTGGAAACTACAACACCAACTCGGTGATTGAAGCTCTCAACCAGGGAGCAGGCTATGTCAATCTCAATGATCACGGATGGATAAACATCGTAGGCTGTCTGGACAACGACGATGTAGACGACGTGAACTCAGGCAGCAGGTTCTTCGGAATGATGTATTCCATAGGATGCTGGACCACTGCCTTCGATTCAGACTGCATCGCAGAGCACTTCCTCAACAATCCAAATGGCTGCGGAGTTTCATACATAGGCAACTCATCCTATGGATGGGGTTCACCTGGAAACCCCCTCTTCGGCTATTCAGACAGGATGGACAGAGAGATCTTCAAGCTGCTCTTCGATGATCCCACACTGAGTCTGGGTGAGCTTTTAGCAGAAGCCAAGGACAGCTTCATACCCTTCGGCGGCCAGGAGAACTGCTACAGATGTGTACTCTATATGGTGAATCTGCTGGGTGATCCTTCCATGCACACATTCAGAAGGGCTCCTCTGCTGCCTCAGATCAGTTGTCCTGATCTGGTAACGGAATACACTTCATTCTTCCCTGTAACTGTATTAATACCAGGCAATTACCATCCTGATGAAATAATGGTTTGCATACATGACGATGATTTCAGCCTCTACCAGGTCGAAGAGCTGGACCCTTCAGGATTCACGGTTTTCCAGCTTGCGTCTCCACCCCAGGGTGACATAACGGTTACTGTTACAGGTACCGACCTGAGAAGAACGCAGCTTGTCATTCCAAACAGCCCGGCACCTCTTCCCGCTGTTTCCGGGGTTTCAGTAACAACCCCTGAGGGTTATACCCATCCTGCACCGGGAACATCTGCCCTGATAACTGTAACTCTTCAGAACATAGGCAGCGAGCTGCTGAGCGGTGTGGAACTGTCCGCACAGCTTTCATCTGGGCCCGGAACCCTCACTCAACCCGTTGTATCCTATGGCACCATATCACAAGGAAGTTCATACCAGGGGGACCAGCCCCTGGAGCTTACTGTAAACGAAAACGCTTCAACCGGTGACATACTGGACCTTCAACTGGAAATCTCGTCGGATCAGGGAACCTGGAACAGCACGCTCCCTCTGCTGGTTTTCGCACCGGGGATCTATTTTAGTGGCTATTCGGTGGATGACCTGGCAGGCGGTAACGGAAACGGCTTTGCCGAACCCGGAGAGTCCTTCAGCCTCCTTGTCGATGCTGCCAATTCCGGTCTTCTTCTTGCGAATGACGTTTCAGCTACCATATCCTCTCAGGAGGAATGGCTGATCTGGAACGTAGACAGTGCCTTCGTACCCCAGATAGAACCGGAAACCAACTGCATATTCACCTTTCACGGAGAAATTCTCACCTCAGCTCCAGATACGGCTTACCCGGCTGTTACTCTTTCAACTGAAGCCTCTCCACAATGGTCAGGCCAGGAAGAATTCATGTTCATTGTCGGTGAATTCCTATCCAGCAGCGACTTCGAAACGGGAACCCAGAACTGGAGCCACACCGGTGATCCTGATCAGTGGCATCTTTCCCGGCAGGAAACACACTCTGGAGAATGGGCATGGTGGTGCGGTGACGAAAACACGGGACACTATCTGGAGGACATGGACTGCTCGATTCTCTCCCCTGTTCTCATCCTGGCGCCGGATGCACAACTTTCCTTCTGGTCATGCTTCGATATAGACCTTTACGGTTCTGACGGACTCTATGTGATTCTGAAAGATATCTATGCGGAAACGTCAGACACACTGGATTTTATTGGTGCAGGAGGTCTTCTCGGTACTTCAGGATTGCTCTCCAGGGGTAACATGATGTGGCTTCCAAGGAATTACGATTTGTCCATGTACGAAGCAGGAACATCGGTTCAGGTTGAATTCAGTTTCCATACGGATGACTCCGAGGCCAACCTCGGTGCTTTCCACATCGACGATGTAACTATTGACGGATACCTTCCGCAGAATGGTACTGACCCCTCAGAGTTTCCCTTCATAGTAGGTCTTCCCCATCCGAACCCCTCATGTGGAACATTTTCTGTCCCTCTGAACTCCCCCCTTGGATGGTGGTCCGTACAGGTGTTCAACCTTGCGGGGAGAATCGTTTATTCAGCTCAAAGCGATGATCCTTTCACCGGCGATATCCAGGTTCAGCTTGAACAGCCGTCTGCTGGTGTTTACCTTCTCAGGGCAGCAACAGGGACAGGTGCGCAGGTAAGAAAGACGGTGGTAACAGCAAACGGCCAGTGATACATTGACATAAACCGAACCATGTTTTATGAAATCGCAAAACCAGAGAGGAGTTTCATGAAATATTTAGTGGAATTTGTTATCCTGTTGATGTTCACCGGTGTTGCTGCAGCAGACTATGAAATAGTCTCTACAATTGACTCCCCTGACACGAACATCTCCGGCCTGGGATTCGGCAACGGTTCCCTGTGGGCAGTAGACGGCACAACCGAGTACGCCTATGAGGTCAATCCCCTGACAGGAGCGGTTATCAATTCCTGGTACATAGAAAACACCACAAGAGTTCCGTCAGGATGCACCTTCGCCAACAACACCCTTTACATAGCCTGCGGCACACCCCCGAACCTGACAGTGTCATACTGCTACAAGTACACCACAGCGGGAGTATACTCCGGTATGTTCTCGCTGGACTGTTGAGGAAGCGATCTCGACCAGGAGGTAACTGGTCTCGCAACTGGAAACGGCAGGATCTACGGAGCAGGAGTAGATACTCAGACAATGAGAGAATGCCTTGAAATCTACAGCTACACAGGCGCTATTCAGGCAGGCCCCGAATTCATGGTTGAACTTGGTATCGATTTCTACGACATTGCGTATTACGATAGTAAGTGGTGGTACGCCTGCAATGACACGGAATTCCCGATCAGGGTTTACGACGGCAATGGAACTCTCGTTGAATCTATAAGCAGTACTGTGGTTCCAAAGGCCCATGGAATGACCTTCGATGACGAAGGCTTCCTCTGGGTCAGCAACATGGATACGGATGAAATCTACAAGGTTGACGTATCCGGTTCTTCACTTTCCAGATCAACCTGGGGAGCCATCAAGGCAACCTTCTAGGAACCTGTTCACCATACGGGCTCCGCGTCTGCGGAGCCCTTTTCATTTCCCGAATCGCCCCGGAAGGGAAATGAACTCTCCGGGGTCAGGCAAAAACTCATGCTCCCAGGTGAAGCTGCCCTGGGGATCTTCGACGTTTGCAAAGGGAGGATACAGGTACGCTTCCCCTGAGTCATAAAACCCCGCCGCAAGGAATACGAACTCGGTTCCTGCCCATTCAGGATTCTCTTTTCCGTCGCGGATTCCCACACGGAAAACTGAATAGTCTGCTCCCTGTATAACAAGATTTCCGGTGGCATCGACCAGGTAGCCAGAAAGAGGGGCTTCAATTCTAGTAATGGAACAGATGACAACACTATCTGCTCCCATTTCGTAAAGCCTGTAAAGAGCCGTGAAACATGCTGCGCTTCCCTGGAAATCATCGAAGGAAACAATACTCTCTATTCCGGAATCTGGATGTAGATGATACTCCAGCGAGAAAGATGCCAACCAAGGGAATACAGAGAGCAGCTTAATGACGAATATGGGAACTATGCATGATAAGTCAATCATGATTCACCCTTCTTCCTGTCCAGTTTATTGTATTTCAAACTGCTTCCTCTGCAGACTTCAACCGGGTATTTCTTTCCGTTGATCTCTATCTTTCGAAAGGCTGCTTCCACAGGATCGATTCCAAGTTTATCCGAAAGGTTCAACAGGTATATGAGAACATCGGCTATTTCCTCTGATGCATGGGTCACAGCCTTCGAACCAGGGTTCCTGCTCTCTTCTTCCGTGAGCCACTGGAAAATCTCTGCAAGTTCAGCTGACTCGATGAGAACTGACATGGAGAGGTTCTTGGGGGAATGGTATTTCTCCCAGTTCCGCTCGTGGTTGAATTCCCTGATTTTCAAAAGAAGTTCCTTAAACACAACCCTCCTCCATTTTCTGGTTTATCACCGCATAATAACGGAAAAGAGAGTGTCGGGGAATAGTGTACTGGCCGCGGGGTATCACTTTCATTAGTTTGATACTTTACAGGAGGTGAAGGACGATGAGAAATACTATTTTGCTGATAGTTACCGTTGTTGTGTGGAGCGGCTGTTCCGCTGAACTACCCATGGAGCAGCTTTCATTTCCCCGGGAGGAGATGATGGATAATTCCTTTGCAAGGTTCTATGAAGGTATCCCCTGTGCTTCAAACCCTTCAATGGAATCAATGGGCCTTCCGGTTGATCCCACCAGAGTAATAAACATCACTGAGACCCTTTTTCATGCTGGACAGGCGATACCTGATGATATCCTGCTTCAGAACGGCTTCGCAGTCTACCCCCCGGCCTATCGCGAGGACAATCCTGTAAGAGCCTTTGAAAGAATGGAAGACAACGGAATACCCGTGTTCGTTTCAAGCGGAATACCCCTTCATATGCTTCACATTTTCTTCGACCAGATCCTTCAGCAGGTGGAAACAGATTATCTCTATCCCGACCTTATCACGATCTGTAATGCCCTGTACCAAAGCAGCCTGACAAGAAATGACATGACAGGTGCTGCTTACTTTGCCGTTCCGCTGACCTTCCTGGACGAAAATTTCCAGCCTCGAAGCAGCATTTCAGAAACGGTCAGCAATGAAGCCGCCCTTATGAGGGCACACAACGGCTTCGAAGAAAGCCCTGTTTTCGGCTTTGCCGAGGACTACTCCCAATACGTTCCCAGGGGACATTACACAGCCAGTGAAGAGCTTGAGAACTACTTCATGGCAATGATGTATCTGGGAAGGATGACCTTCCCTCTCAAGGGCGGTTCTCCCCATGGTCCCCGTGAGGAATTCCTGGTTTCAGCGGAAGATGCACATCGACTCACCACAACAGCTCTGTTCATGGTAAGCGATCTGAACACCATAGAAGCCGACGGTGAGCCACTGAGGGCAAAGTGGCAACGTCTCTATGAAATAACTGCATTCTTCGCCGGTTTTGCCGATGATCTTTCTGTAATGGAGTACCAGGCTGCGGCGGGAGAGGCAGGCGGTAATCAAACTAACTCCGCCAATATTCAGTCCGGGGAATTCAGAAGAAGTTTTCTCGAATACCTGGTCACACGGTTCACTGGGCCCTCGATCTACAGCGGAACAGGTGCTTCCGTTGCAATGCCCGACCAGAACGGAGAGTTCGACCCGGCAGACTTCAACGTTTTTTTGGGAAAGACAACCGGTTTCAGACTTTTCGGTCAGAGGTACACGCCTGACAGCGAGATGCTTGGCAAGTTCGTCTTCCCTTCAATTGGAACGAATCCAGCTGGAGAGCAGAGATTCATGCCGTCGGGTCTGGATGTGGCAGCTTCATTCAGGTGCGGCGCCGCTCTGGAAATAGTGCAGGAGAATGGCTCAATGCTGCATGATAACTATCCTGACACCCTCGCATCCATGCAGGAGATGGTTGACGGATATACAGATGATGACTGGCATGCAACACTGTATATGTCCTGGCTGCATTCAATAAGGCTGCTTGTTTCCTCCAGAGGTGCCGGTTATCCTGACTTCATGCAGACAGACGCCTGGGACAGATGCACCCTCTCCACATTCCTGGCCTCCTGGGCAATGCTTAGACATGATACCATTCTCTATGCAAAACAGAGTTATACGCTCATGGCAGGATGCGCACCGCCGATGGACGAACCAGTTCCCTCTGCAGGGTTCGTGGAACCGGTACCCGAGGTGTATGCGGAACTCCGCGGAACCCTGATAATGGCCAGGAACGGCCTTGAGCATTACGACGTTCTCGATGATCAGCTCGGCATGAGATTCGACAATGCAGAGAGGCTTCTGGGAACCCTTCAGGAAATAGCCGAGAAGGAACTTAACGGAGAGCTTCTAACAGAAACCGACGCAGACTTTCTCAAGGGCTTTGCTTCATATCTGGAGGGCTCCATAGCCTGGGGTGGGGACACCACTGAAGGTCTTGAAACATCACTCATAGCAGATGTGCATACAGATCAGAATTCATCCTCGGTCCTTGAAGTTGCTTCCGGCAAACTGGACAACTGTGTTGTGATCTACCAAAGGGCCGATGGTGTGATCGAGGCTGCAATGGGTCCGGTGCTCAGCTATTACGAA
The DNA here is from genome assembly GCA_964598645.1 of uncultured bacterium. Lineage (GTDB taxonomy): Bacteria > Fermentibacterota > Fermentibacteria > Fermentibacterales > JCC-6 > Sabulitectum. The sequence goes on from CAZRCS010000021.1 coordinate 10,468, forward strand.
TTCACCTGGCCCATGTCCGACAGGCTCACAGACGAGGCCTGGCGGGAAATGCTCCTGAATAATCCCGAAAGACCAGATTGGACCAATGGCTTCATCGTCGAATAGTCCGAGCTACGTAAACAGCCGGTACCTGTAACGGTGCCGGCTGTTTTCATGTCATTGGTTTGACAACCATTTTTCGGGTACTATTTTATAATTACAACACCTGGAGGAGTATTATGAAAATAACCTTTTCATTAATGGCAGCGAGTTTACTGCTGACGGCATCATGTGGTGAATCGGAACAACCTGCGGAAACAGTTGAGAATCCCCTGACAGAGTACACACTGACGGTAACCGATTCAATAGGGATCGAACTGGGTGATTCAGCCTATGTTTTCGGTGCCATAGCAGACGCCGAGATGCTTCCAGACGGCAACATTATCGTTCTGGACCGTACTTTCTGCAACATGAGGCTATTCACTCCTGAGGGTGAATACCTGAGAACCATATCAGGCAGAGGCAGCGGTCCGGGTGAACTGACAAATCCCTTCAGCATCTACAGCTGGGGCAATGGCGAAGTGAGTGTAATAGACCCCTATGCCGGAGGTATTCAGAGGTTCTCCACAGATGGGGAATGGCTCGGGCTCGATCTTCAAATTTCCAACAACTCATTCATAGACCCGATAGTAGTCTCTGAAAGCACCTTCGTCTGCTTCAAGTCACGATTTGACCAGGATGGCGACGGCATTACAGCAACTGCATTCGTATCTCTCTTCCCGCTGTCCATTGAACCGGAAGTCACCTACTGGGAAAAAAGCATGCCCTGGGATCCGGGCAATATGGGTAATCTGGCCCTGGAGGCAATTTTCAGCAATTACTACACAGCTGATCCCTTAACCGGACGGGTATATGTATCCCCCTTCCACGGAGACGGGTATGTGATACAGTGTTTCGATGCAGACGGTACCTCAGCAGGTGAGATCACCGCTGAATACACCCCTGTGCCGAAGACCGAGGAAGAGATCCAGGGGGAAAAAGACTTCATCGAATTCTTCCTGAGAGCCTCCGAAAGCAACAATCCCAATCTGAATTACAGCTGTGATCCCTGGCCCAACCATTTCGCAGTTACAGGACTCTACATGGGTCCTGAGGGAAACCTGTGGGCAATGAGGGGCGGAACCGAAGTTCTCACCTTCGATATCTGGAATGGAGACAGGGAGCTTGTGGGAACAGCATCTATCCCCGAGCTTCCAGCAGCGAACTCCAGCTGGAAACTCGCCTTTGGTGCTGACAATGCAATAGCCTGGAACGAAAATCCAGATAACTTCCAGAAACTTTACATTCTTCAATACTGATGGAAATGGGCCGCCGGGGTAAAACCCGGCGGTCAATCCCTGTCTGATAAGATCCGTCTCACAGTTTCCCCAAGCTTCTGTATCTTGAAGGACCCGAAAAGGGTATTAGCAAGAAGGATCCCCAGCCGGTATAACCCCCAGGTAAGAAGAACGGGTATGAACACCAGGTCAAACAGCCATGATGCAGAGGCAAACCAGACGTAATTGGAAAGGCCCTTTACCAGCAAAATAACTTCCCTTCGCAGATTGTCCCGAAGGGGAACATCCTCCAGAAGCCGGCTCCCTTCTTCCCCGAATGTCTCCAGCCTGTTCCCTGCGGCGTGGCGCAGACTTGATGTATAGACACGGGAAAGTTGACCTGATACGATAACCGCAGAGGGAATCGCCACAAGAAAGACCCAGGCAGCGGTACCTATGGCCATTGCCGTGTTCCTGAGCCTTCTGTCCCTGTCAACTAATCTGATTACCCCTAGCAGAAGGAAGAGAATACCGGGAAGAACGGCACCAAGGGGCTTAGAGAGTATCAGATAGATATTGATCACATGAACGGCCACCGCAGCAGCAGATACAGCAAAGGTGCTGAAATCAAGGGATTCTGTCAGGGGTTCAAACAGAATGGAATGAGTGGCGAACACCGTGTCTGCCTTAAAATCATCTGCGATGCTGCAGGCTGAATCCACAAGCACTCGGTAATCCTCTGCCCTTTCCTCAAAATGCGCTGTGGTTCTCCTTGCAGGAGAAGTGAAAAGAAAGCCGGTGATCATGGAAAAACAGCCGGTGAATGATAGCAGCGCCAGAAGCCCATAGAGTACTGAAGGAAGAAATTTCTCGATTCTCATCAGAGATCGCTTCCCCCTGGAAGTTTCGTGCGCAGCCTGTTCACCAGTACGGGAACTGAAATGTAGACCAATGTGCTCATTTTAGGAGAAAAGAACGAAACGATAATCCCTGAAATCGAAACCACAGGAAGAACCATGTTGATCCTGATAACTCTTTTTACCGAGATGATGTCGTGCCCGTCAGCTATGGTTTCAGGGTACCTCAGCAGAACAGCTCCCTGATAAATGAACAGAATGGATATAAGAAGAATATTAATATGGAACATCAGATTCGCGGTAAAGGTATGATTATGGTAGCCCATCATGGACGAGGTGAAGGGAATGAGGCACACAACGAGAAGACCAAGGAGATTACCCCAGATGTGGGGAATGCAGCTGGATTTGATGTACTTGAATATCTTCAGCTGAACAACCCAGAAACTTCCAAGGAGCATGAAACTGAGGGCATAGCTTATGAAAAGATCCGCATGTTTCCCCATATGGGTAAGAATGTCGTTGTCCACAGAAGTGCCGGTCACCTGGGGCAGCGGCAGACTGAGGACCAGAAGGGTCATTGCAATGGCGTAGATGCCGTCAGTAAGATTTTCAAGCCTGTGAAGGGAGAAGTGCGCCGAATCCTTTTGTCCCATTATTCTGCCTCCTGGGTCTGTGAACATGTAAAATAGTACCCGGCACGCCGTGGCCCAACAGGCGGCTTTGCCCCGGGGGATCCATTGCTTATTATGGCCCTCTGGGGAATATCAACGGAAGGAACTTTTTGCTCAGACGTTATTTTCTTACGGTTCTTGCAGGTGCATGTTTCTCTGCATCCCAGGCTTCGGTGGAGTTTAACTTTGCCCTGGATCCTGCAAACGTAACAGCAGATTATCTGAATACCGACCCTCAGTTCCTGCAGCTTCCCCCCTCTGACCTGCCTGATCTTCCTGCTGTAATATCAACGGTGCTTCTGCCCCCGGACACCAGAGTGGAAGAAGTAACATTGATCGACGCTGTATGGGAACCCCTGCCCGGGCTGTGCAGCCCATTTCTGTACGGGGCCGATCCACTTCCTTCAAATCCTGTGGGAGTACTCAGACAGGGTTCCGCACATGGTTATTCAGTAGCCACGTTCTATGGATACCCCCTGAGGTATTCTCCTTCCTCGGGAAACATTGAAGTACTCACATCAGCCCATGTGGATGTTCGCACTGCCCCCTCTCCATATGAAACCCTTGTTCCTGAAAGGGAATCTGTACAAAGCGGATCCATGAGGCAAAGGGGTATCGAAGGCATGGTTTCCAATCAAAGTGATCTGGTTCTTTATACTGAAACAGAGCGGATATCCTTTGAGAATAGAAATACAGCCCTGGAGATAACCGAGTTCCCTTCCCTTCAGGGTGACTGCGTGGACATGGTGATAGTTACCTCGGAAGAACTCTCTGAACCTTTTCAGGAGCTTGCTGATCACAGAACCCGTCATGGCATAGTTACCATAGTCAGAACCGTAGAGTGGATAAGCGAGCATTACAGCGGCTGCGACACACAGGAGAGAATCAGGAATTTCCTCATTGACGCGCATCGGAACTGGGGCATTCAGGCTGTTCTTCTGGGAGGAGATGCGGAAACAGTACCGGTCCGTTACACCGGGGGATGGGACTACATTCCAGTTCTATACCCCGCATACCAGCTCCCAACAGACGACTATTACGGCGATCTTGACGGTAACTGGTCCTATGATGGATCGGTATGGCGTGTATCCGCGGATCTGGGCTATCTCGACATCTGTACAGGAAGGTGGCCTGTAAATTCTGCCTCGGAAGTTGAAACCCTTTACCAGAAACTTCTTAGCTATGAAACTCCGTCATCTGTTCCATCTCACTTCGCAAGAAGAGTCCTTCTCCTGGGCTCGAACAATCCAGCAGGATCCGGAGCCGATGATATGGCTCTTCTCGCTGAAATGCTTGAAAGCAGTGCGGTACCCGAATACCTGGATGATCCTGTGGAACTCTACTATCCACATGATCTTCCCGGCGGAGACCTTAACAGAAATAATGCCCTTGCCGAGTTCGACGAAGGCTACAACCTCATAGTACACGCAGGACACTCCGAAATACACAAGCTTGGAACAGCTGGAAACGGCACCCTTGGCCAGTTCCTGTGGGATTCCGACTTCGCCACCATGGAGAATGCAGCCCGGCCATCCATACTGTGGACCCTGGGCTGCGACACGGGACATTTCGACGGAGCATATTGTTTCAGTGAAGCCGGACTTCTTACTTCTTCTGTCACCGGACTTCTGGCAGTAATCTCAAACCCCCGTGGAGGCATGCACAGTCAGAAGGCAACTGCCTATTTTTTCTGCGACGCGCTTTTCAATACCGGCTATACTGCAGAGCTGTTTCAGAGACAGTCCCTGAACTGGCCGCTCAGCTTCCTGGGTGAAGGTTTCAGAACTTCGAAAAATCTCTCCGGTTTCTCCTACATGTTTCTGAATCTTCTTGGTTCTCCAATGCTGAACGTATGGAGGGGTCAACCGGAACAGCTTCAAATTTCTACCGGGCTCTTCTTCATAACCGAAGGAGAAGCTTCCGACATCACCGCATCTGTAACAAACGGAAACGAACCGGTTAACGGAGCTTCCGTGGTGCTCTGGAAGAAAGATGAACTTTTTGCCATTGCGTACACAGACGAAACCGGCCATGCAGTCTTTCATGATGTATCTCCGTTAAACGGTGGTGAAGGAGAACTGCTATACCTCACGGCAGAAAAGCGCCGTATAGAAACCGGAGCTGCAGAAACCACGGTTGCCTCATTCGTACCTGCAACTACGACCATTGATGTTCTCCAGACACAGAGAGCATTGGTATCCCTCTCGGGATTCACCGCAGACCCCTACGGTGACGGCACAGCTAATCCCGGCGAAAGGGCCCTTATTTCCATTGCTGCAACTAACACCGGTGGAGAAACCGCTTTAAACAACCATGCGCAGCTCAGAATTGCAAGCGGAGGCGAATTCATAGCCTCGATCCCCGACGATATGGTTGAACTTCCGGACATTCAACCTGACAGTACGGTGATTTCATCTGACTTTTTCACCGTAGAGATTGCCTCGGATGCTCCCACCGGAGCCACAGTGGAGTTTCAGGTTCTGTTTACCGGAAGCGGCATTCAAAACCAGTCTCCCCTGTTTCTGACAATTCAGTCAGCCTGCTATGAACTGACCCTGCTGAATCCCCAGGCGGATAATTCTTCAGGCAGAACGGCCATAATAAGCATCGATGAGCTTCTCATGGCTAACACAGGTTCCGGACAGGACAACTGGCTGACTGTTACCGTAGACGGTCTTGAACCTGCTGAACCCTTTACTGCCACCTCTCTTTCATCACCAGGCATTCCTCCAAACACTGCAGGTGAAATTCCCGGAGAGATCCTATTAACAGTCACTCCGGAGAACCCGAACTCAAAATGGCTCAGCGATGAATTCAGGGCGTGCTTCCTGGACGTAACGGTGATTTCAACCTCAGGAACCACCACAGCTCGACACGTAAGCGTGGAAGATATTGCCCGGTACCAAGGTGTAACACCTGACCCTCCATGCGATCTGATCGTTTCCGAGGTGAGAGAAAGCACTATCGATGCTACCTGGGATTACCAGGGCAGTTCCCAGGTCATGGGTTACTATGCCTATCTGAATGGAGACAGGGTTTTTCCCGTCCCGCTTCCGGTGAAACAGGTGGGTTTTCAGAACCTCGAGCCTGGAACGGTCTACGAAATTGGAATAACGGCAATTGATGCCCTGGGAAGGGAGAGTGCTCCAGAGATCATCTCAGTTTCAACCGGCTGCCCCCAGGTTCAGGGCTGGCCCCTGCTTCTCAATGGTTCACCTGGAGCAGGACCTCTTGCCGACGATCTTGATGGAGACGGAGATGATGAGCTAGCATTGATTACATCCTTCGGATGCGTGTACGTCATCGAAAGAAACGGTTCGTACCAGAGACTGACCCCACCGTATGGATACGACTATGACCGTTTCATAGGACTGGCTGCCGGCGACGTGACAGGCGACGGTAAAACCGATATCGTCGCGGTGTGCCAGAGGAAAATAGAAGTGAAAGATCAGGAGCAGTTATCGATCCTCCTCTTTTCAAAACCGAATATGGTATGGATTGCCAGTGAAATAGCCGTTACACAGGTAAACGAGGAACTCGCCTCTTCCCTGACCGGCGGAACTCCTCTGCTCTTTCAGGCAGATGCCTCAAGTGAATTCGAAATCGCCCTTAGAACAAGGGGAAACAACGGAGGCACGACCAATCTGTACGTCTGGAAGAAGAACCAGTCAGGTAACGTCTGGGAAAACTTCTCGGACACTTTCCCCATGGAACTCAACGGCGGATTCTTCGATACGCCGTCAGCTGCAGATTTCGACCAGGACGGCATCGAGGAGCTCTTGATAACATCCTACTCCACAGGAGAGCAGGGTACGCAACTGTTGTTAGTCAACTTCCAACCCGATGGCAGTATTATTACCACACACCGTGACCTCTATGAGCTGAACACCGGAGGTTTCCTTGCAAGAGCCTTCGGTACGCTGGCAGTAACAGAGCTGAACGGGACATTCTATATAGCCGGTGCTGCGAAACCTGAATCCTACTGCGGCGAAGAAAAAAAGCTCTTTGTCTGTACCGTTTCCGGAACCGATTCCCTCCAGCTTGATCTTCTCTGGCAGACTGACTGGATATCGGGCAGGGATTTCTACGGGAACATGCCTGGGCCTGCACTTGCCAGCATTGACTCAGATCCGGAACCCGAAGTCCTCTATCTGCTCAATGGGGGCTTGTATCAGTCCGAGGGTGTCATTGAAGGTTATGACCTAACCAGCGGCAACAGGGTCTTCCAGAGCGATTTCATTCCCTACAACCCGCTCCAGGGAAGTGGCGGAGCCGATATACGATCACAATCGGTGGCAGGTCTTACATCATCCCCCGGCTCAGGAGTAAGCACTGTTTTCTCAGGCTTTTCCACCCTGTGCAGCGGAATGGACCCACTCACCTCCCCTGAAACGGTTCCCGGTTTCCCTGTCTACTCCAGGGATGCAGTCTGGTCAGCTCCTGTGGTCTGCGACCTGAATGGTGACGAGCACCCCGAGATTCTTCACGTAGACAACTCCGGATACGCATCTCTTTTTAACATGGATCAGTATACCACAATGGAATACTCCTGGCCCATGTACCAGGCCAACCCCAGACGAACAGGCTTCATCCCTCCAGCCCCAACCCTGGATCTCCAGATATCCCCGGGGAGAAACAGAGCGAGCACTTCGGCAGGCAGGGTAACTGCATTAGTAACCATATCAGGTGCGGATGAGATATACCGGGAGGGAACAGTTTCCCAGATCAGCAGGATACCAATACCTGAAGGACCCACAAGAACCGAAGCAGTGGAAAGAACCGTTACCGTATCAGCCTATGCCGGGGATATACTCTCCGGAACCATCCACCTGCCGCTTATGAACGGCTGCTTTGAAACAACCATTGAAATTCCCCGAACAAGGTTGCATTCAGAAGGCATAACCCTGAAAATAGACCCGGAGAACCGTTGGAACGAAACAGATGAAACAAACAATACTCTTGCGGCTGTTTGCTTCTCTGGTGAAGAAACAGTGATCATCCCCTCCCCATCGTCTGCACTCTCCCTTTGTCTGACCCTTCCAAATGCCCTTGAAGGGGGAATCGGCGTTAATGTATACTCAACCGACGGCAGACTGGTTAAACACGTTGAAACCGGTTCTCTGCAGGCGGGAGAAACCATACTGAATCTGGCTCCGGCTCATACAGGAGAGCAACTTCCATCCGGTATGTACACAGTGAGAATCTCAGGTCTTGATGCAGGGGAGATAATCAGCAAAGTAATAATTCTCAACTAATCCCGGAAATCATGGTTCCAGATGTACATCACCTGATCAGGAAAAACCCTTATCCCACCGGAAGAATGATAAAGATTCATGGCCGGTGTATTTGTTGCATCGGTAAGAACGAAGGTTTCTGAACAGCCTTCTTCCCTTGCCACACGGTTGAACTCATCAACCAGCTTCTTCCCCACTCCCTGCCTTCTGTATTTCTCCAGTACATCGATGGAGTAGAGCAGCACCATTGAAGCAGCTGTATCCCACCTGCGAAGAAGATGCCCGATTATCTGACCTGCTGGTTCACCGTCTACACTGGCAGCCAGCATCACACAGCGGGGATCCTCCAGAAACCGAAGAAGGTTTGCCTCTTCCCCCTTCATTTCCCAGAATTTGCCGCAGTTGCGTAAGGCCTCCGAGAAATCGGAACTTCTGTAGCGTACGATAGTCAGTTTCTCAGTTTCCATTCAAAACTCACAGTCAATTAAGATTGGGCGCTGGGGAAGCGTTTCTCGAAACATAAGGCAACAAAGGCTGGAAAGAACAGTGCCTCTGTTTCAAAGAAAACCCCGGGTGGAAATGAATCCCTCCCCCGGGGTTTCAACTGCATGAAAGATACTACTCGGGAGTCGTTTCTTCTGCAGTAGCCGGTTCCATCATTTCAGCAGCAGATCCCCTGGTGCAGTAGTAACCCCATTCAATTCCCAGTTCAGCAGTTACAGGACATTCCGAACAGATGCAGCCCACTTCGTCGATTATGCACTCGCTCATTCCGGTAGCGCAGTAACCGCCCTCACCCTTCTCGGATGCCTCGGGAACCCAGCTTGGACACTGTGGGCAGATGCAGTTCTCCATCACATATGTCATTTTTTCTTCATCTGTCATAACCGGTTCCACGGGATCGATAGGAGCATTAATCACCGGTGGAGCCTCATCGGCGGTTTCAGATGTATCGGGCTCCTCCTGTGGTGTTTCCTCTCCGCAGGCCATGAATACGGCAACCGCAATCACAGCAAGCAGAATCAGTATTTTCTTCAGGTCCATCCTGTCCCCTCTCCATTATGGCAGCAAAATGGCTGTCAATTACCTAATAGCATACAGTAAAATAAGATATGCAGCCACCAGGCTCAGGTCAATCCCGGAACATACCCACTGCGATCGGATTTCCTCACTGAAGGCTCCTTTCCAGGCGAATCCATTCGTGCCAGAGCCTTTCGAAATCCATATGCTCCATTCCAAGAAGAGAAATCACGTCACCATCATTGCATTCCCGAACAACCCTTTCGACCTCGGCTGCACCGAAGCGGTCTTCTATGAACCTCACCAGGGTCCAGCCCCAGTCATATGGGGATACACCGCCGGAAAGCACTGATTCCAGAGAAGGAATATGACCTCTGGAAGCCATTTCAGCAGCAGGCTTCCTGAAGGATTCATCATAGCGCCACTGGCCGGAAAGGTACACCGCAAGCCCTTCTC
>CAZRCS010000022.1:0-19502 GCA_964598645.1 uncultured bacterium
TCAGGTCTTTCAAGTATGCCAATGAGGTGGAGCAGATCCATGCGAAGCTTTACACTGGGATACTGGAAGATCTTGATGATCAGCAGGAGGCGTACCCCTACTTCGTCTGCCCTGTCTGCGGACACACCGTTGGCCGCACCGCCCCCGAGAAGTGTCCTGTATGCGGAGCTGCCGGGAAAATGTACATGCAGGTCGACTGATTTCGTATCTGATTCGGGGGCGGCGTTCTGCCGCCCCTTTTTTCATTTCATTGCTGTCTATATGTTTACTTCAGGTTCGAACAAGGGAGGAGGCCGAACCATGAAATATTTGTCTATTGTCTCGATTTTTCTGCTTGTTTTCAGCTGCGGTGACAGCGATTCACCTTCAGGGCCTGAGCAGGGCGGCGGAGATTCCGCCTACTACCCCCTGGCAGTGGGAAATCAATGGGTGTATGACAGGGCTGGTCAGATGACCATTTCAGGGGTTCAGATTGCAACCGTCAGTGGAATGAACGTCATAGATATTACCGGAACAGTCAGCCATGAACTGGGCTTTGATGTATTCGTGCAGGAAAACGCCATCGATGATACTACTGAATTCGTGGGAGAAACGCTTATCGTCGATTCCACATTTACCACCTATGTGCGGATAACCGACCAGGGATTCTACAGCTATGTGAACCTTACTCAGGCCGACTCGATTGGATTCGTTCCATTCCCGCTCACGGTGGGGGCAACCTGGCAGTTCTCGGAAGATCCTCCGATGACTGCTGAGATTCTTTCACTCACAGCAACCGTTGCAGTGCCGGCAGGTTCATTCGAGAACTGTCTGGAACTGCGGACAACATGGATCGAAAGCGGAAACACTCTTCAGAACGATACTTATTTCGCGCCGAACGTGGGGCGCGTGAAGAATGTTTACACGCAGTCGTATGAAACAGTGGTTACAACGATTACCTCAGAACTGCTTTCCTGTACGGTGCAGTAGAGGTCAGCCGTACCAGTAATCGGAAAGTGACTCCAGGGGTTCGAACTGGATTTCCTCCGGAAGCGTGGAGATGAACCACTTCATGTTGGAGTATCGGTGGAGAAGCAGCATACGCATCACTGCTTTTCCGCCGCCTCTGTATCCGTAGACTTCCAGGAAATGTCTGAAGAGACCCTTCTCTCCTGCTGAAAGAAAAAGACCGACGGAGCATAGATCGTACTCGGGAATGGCCACCATGGAGGGTTCGAAGTCAATTAAGCCTGACAATCTTACTTCCCCTCTCTCTCTTTTTATGAAAAGATGTTCCCTCATGATCTCCGTGTGGCAGATGACCCTTTCCGAGGTGTCCTCCACAGGCTCTGTTGTTTCTATGAAATGGAGTATTTCAGAAATTCGGTTCTCGTCGAGACCGAAACCCCTGTGGTTTGCCACAAGGTTGGCCTTTTGACTCAAAATGAATTCATCCCACCCGGTTTCTGTGTAACCTATCCCTTCTGTGGACAGAGAATGGAGTTTCTTCAGCATAAGGGCGGACTGCTCGATAACCTTCTCCCTGTCTCTTCTATTCAGGTATTTCCACTGGGTTTTCAGCGGGAGTCCATGGATCTCCTCCATGATGATATAGGGATAACAGTCGTGGATTCCTGTGCTGATCAGGCGTGGTGTTGGAACTGTGAGTTTCTCGTACAGAAATCTCAGGAACTGGGCTTCATTGGTACAGAGTTCCGGTTCTTCCCGTGAAAATATCTTCACCACAAGCCCGTTTGTTTTGTAAAGGATGGTGGATCCTTCGAGAATACGTCTGCCCCTGAAGAGAATACCGTTTCTGCTGCAGATTTCTGCGGCAAGCTTGTCGCAGAGATCATCGCGCTTTATCAGGTAGGGGAATTCAAGAGAGATTTCCAGGTCAGCCCCCCCTTCCGCTGTATCTGAGCAGCCTGTCCAGATCAGTTATACTGCGCTCCTTCCAGCGCATATCAGCTGTGGAAAGGAAGGAAAACTTCTCTACGGGTATTCCCGGTTCTCCCGGCAGCAGTGCACTCACCCTGTTTGCCACGTAGGGTGCGGCACTTATTGTGGTAAGGTCCAGTTCGTTTTCAATGAGCCTGGCTATGAGAGGATAATGAGTGCAACCCAGGATGAGATGACTGAGACCCAGATTGCGCAGAGGCTCAAGCTCGTTTCTAAGCCTCTGTTCCAACTGGCTGGTCAACCCGCTTCTGAGGATATCCTCCACGATGGTGGCAAGATCGGGAAGCGAGAAGTGTAGAATTCTGTTCTGGGGGTCCAGCCTCTGTTTCAGCTCTATGAATTTCCGTGAGCTGCCTGTGAGAACAGTTGTAATCACCGCTGCTTTTCTGATACTCGGAAAGAGCTCTCCATGATTGAGAACGTTTATATAAGGCTCAACCCCCACGAACCCTGTTTCAGGATGGCTTTCCCTGAGGCTTGATATTGCGGCGGCTGTGGCAGAGTTGCATGCCACCACCACCAGTTCGGCACCTCTTCTGAGAAGCATATTCGTGATTAAATTGCTTCTATCAATGATCTCGCGGTCGGACTTTGTTCCATAGGGAGCGAAGGAATCATCTGAGATGTAGTCAACCTCAAGCATTGGCAACTTTGCGATTATCTCTCTTAGAATGGAGAAACCGCCAATCCCCGAATCGAAAACTCCAGCTTTACGCATTTTTAAACTTATTACTTTCGATTTCTTCAGTTACCGTAAGAGAAGTCAGGGTCGAAAGCTCTCCTGCGAACATTCTCATTTTCATGGTGTCTGAGCAGTACATCACGATGTGACGGCCTCCATCTGCTTTTTCCAGACTGAGAATAGCCGCCCTGCCGGGTATCATGGAAAGCATTATGCCCTTCAGACTGCTCAGTGTGACCGTATGTCTGTTCCCCCCGGGTTTTCTGTATGAAAGGGTGCCGTTCATCTGGTCAACGATTATTCCGGATCCGTGTCCCGCGCTCCGAAGCAGGATTGCAATAATGTTAACGAGGATAAACACTCCCATGCCTATAATCAGAGGGGTTTTGTCCGGGAGATCTTTATTCATGGGAGAGAGAAAGACAACGAAAGCGAAGACTCCTGCGGCAATGAAAAGAATTCCAATGCGCAATGTTGACCGGGCTCCGGGATTACCGGAGAGAGAATCAGCAATGTATCTGTTGTTTTTTTCTCTGAAGAAATCCATTACCCCTCCTCGGCACAATTCTGTATGGTAAGATAACAACTCTTGATACCGTGTATTACCATGGGCATTTCAAAAGTTATATCACTTTCTTTTCTCCAACGGGCTAAACTCACAATGAATCCCCGGAGAACTGGTGTCAAGCAGGTTGTTTCGACCTTTTCAATCGGGTATTTTCCGGTCTTCTCTGGAGGACCATGAAATCCGTAAACGTACCCGGTGGAAACAGAATAAGCTCTTTGCGTCAGAAGGAGTTCTTGACGTTGGTCAACGTCGGGGAAAGTGATTTCGAGTACCGGCTGAGGTTCAGTAAACAGACAGGAAGAATACGAATATCCGTTCTTCCGGGAAGGGTTTCCGTAACAGCTCCTCCCGGAATATCTGAGAAAACCGTTGATGCTTTCGTCAGAAGCAAATCTTCCTGGATATTGGATAAGCTGGCCCTTTTCGAGAAGCACCCCGGCCCGTCGTCTGAGTTCAGGAACACTCCTGGAGAAGAAATATGGCTCTTCGGAGAAAAGCACTCCATCAGGTGCGATTCCACTGGGAACTCCTTTGCTGCTGCAGATGGAGAGCTTCTGCTGGGAGACGAATGGTTCAGGGGAAACAGGCTTCGCACGCTTCTTGATGATCTTCTAATGGAAAGGGTTCAGCAGACTGCAGGTGAGTTTCGAGGTATTGCAGGTCTGGAACCCTCCAGGATCCGGCTGGGGAATGCCCGTTCCCGCTGGGGAAGCTGTTCCCCTGCAGGCACGATCATGATAAACAGGAAACTGGTTCACGCACCTGTAAACATCATAGACTACATAACACTTCACGAGCTTATGCACCTGCGGCACAGGAATCACTCCTCCCTGTTCTGGAAGGATCTTGTTTCAGTATTTCCTGGTACCGCCGAAGCCAGGAAATGGCTCAGGTATCAGGGGGCTCATCTGTTATAGGGAGCGGACGAACCGCTCCCTTCAATTTTGTGTTTCAGATTATCTGACTACCACAAGTCTAGATGAAGCATGATCTTCAGGGGTTTCGGCTCTGACTATGTACATTCCGGGAGGCAGAGTCTCAGTATTCAGGTTTATCTGATTCAACCCTGCCTGAAGCTCAGAGTCTGACCTTAGAACCTGTCTGCCCGAAGTATCGTAGACCCCTATAGAAACAGTTCCTCCGGAAGGAATTGTAACGGATACGGAAGCAGAGCCCGAAACCGGGTTCGCCAGGGGCTGAACTGAAATGTCCCCCTCTGCAGCATGATGGTGCTCCTCCCCGATTCCCGTGCTTACCGGAACGGCCAGGTAGGCCACGGTGGCAATTGCCGCCTTTGCCATGTTCGTACCGAAGGGGAAGTACTCCAGATAGTTGGCCATAACATCGGTTGTCTGGTGGTAGTAGGGATTGTTCCAGACTTCCTTCTCTATACTGAGCATGGCAGGATATCCCACTGCCCAGAAGCTGGCATGGTCGCTGGCTGATACAGGTGACCCTGCAACGGACTTCTCCAGTGCCGGCACGTAGGTGTCGCTGATTGCGTCAAAGGCAATACCAAGGCCCTGGGAAGCAGTGTTGTAGTGAAGTTCCGCGATGTCATCGGGTGCGGGTCCGTAGAAGATCATGTCCAGATTCACAACTCCAAGTATTTCGTCTCCAGCGGCTGAAACTGAGTCAGCATAGTGCGCGCTTCCGTAGAGACCCTGTTCTTCTCCGCCCCAGAGGCAATACCTTACGGTGTACTCGAACTCGTACTGACTCATTATCCTGGCGGCTTCCATCACCGCTGCTGAACCGCTTCCGTTATCATCGGCTCCAGGGGCGTCGTACTGAGACTGGGGGGAAGTACTGTCCAGATGGCCGCAGATTATCCAGTACTGGTTTGGGTTGACTGTTCCCGTCTGGGTGGCGATTACGTTCTGACAGTCGTAACCCAGCATGGAAAAATGTCTTATCTCAGAATCAAGACCGTAGGAAAGAAAACGGTCGTTGCTCCAGTCACAGGCGGTATCGTAACCGTCGGTGTTTGAGTATCTGGTAAGATAGCTCTGATAGTTGGTGGTTACGGAGATCAGACTGTCCTCGGAAACGGCTGCTACGATCTCCGATACTGTATCGTCGTAGCCTCCCCTAACAGGAATTGCGATGGGTTCTGCCGGTGAACGGTCTTCAGAAAGGGGCCTGACATTGAATACGTCGGACCTCAGGAAGTCTCCCGTGAGGGGACGGTGAAGCTTAACGATAAGAGTTCTTCCATTCCTGTAGACAACTTCGCCCAGCTCGGTTGCCTGAAGAACTCCATTTTCGTTCCGTACCGTGACCAGGGCGAAATCTTCAAGGCCTCTTTCGGCTTCAGCCAGTACTCTTGAATGGTTTTCAGGGGAACCAATGGCTACCACATCTGACCCTGATCTGTAAACTATGGTTCCACCTTCCCCGTTGGGGGAAACGAAAAGCTGACCGGACAGGGCTGCTGCCGAAAGAACGGCAAGTACTATTAATACCAATCTCATACGAACCTCCAGATGGAGTATGGCGGGAAAATGCTTCGGTAATATGTACAAATTTAGTGGGAAAAGGTTCAGAGTTCTGGAACTTTAAACTGGAATCGGGTATTTTCACTCAGGAGATGACGAAGAAATGAGGAGTAAAATGAGAACAGCAGCACTGATCCTGTCATTATTTGCAATCACTGCATTTGCAGAGAGCATCGTTATCGGAGAGATGCAGGTTCCTTCTACTGACCCATTCTGCCATTGACAGGGGCATGAAAGACGCCATCAGGTGATGGTAACTGCAGAAGAACTCGGCAACCAGCCACTGTTGGTATCCGCCGTGAGTTTTGGTGCCGCGGTTCTTTCTGACCCCGAGGGGCCCTATGACGACTTAACGATCCTCATGGGACACACCGATCTGGAGTCCCTTACGGAAACCTTTGCCGACAACTGGAGCTCTTCCGGGGGCCAGGTATTCTTTGATTCTTCCCATATCATCACAGATGTTGTTCCCGGAAGCTACTTCACCTTCCAGCTGGATACCCCGTTCGTGTACAACGGTTCGGAGAACCTGCTCATAGAAGTCACATGGGACGGTCCTGCAGAACCTCCGCTCGGTCAGGGAAGCATCTACACCTGGTACTGGACGACAACGGGAAACCGCGTTCTTTCTTCCAACGATCTCTCTTCTGCAACGGGTTCTGCGTTCGAGTACTGCAATAATCTGCGGATAGACTACAGTACAGAGGCCTTTGGAAGTACCACCTTCGCCGGGATCAAGGCTTCCTTCTGAAGAGGCTGTAGAGGAGAATAGAAGCGCTTACCCCGGCATTCAGCGATTCAACCTCGGGTGCCATTGGTATTGAAACTGACCCGTGGGTGTTTCTGCGGGTTTCTTCCCTAACTCCGGAGGCTTCCGAACCGATAACGATGCAGACCGGAGACGATCCCTGAATAAGGGAGATGTCCTTACCATCTGCTGACGCTTCCAGGAAAAGGTAGTGTTCAAAGGACCCCCTGACTGCCGCAAGGGATTCAGCCTCGATAATGGGAATTGACGAGTTCAGACCAGCTGAGGCTCTGGTGACCTTGGGGTTCCATGGGAAGGCGCTTCCCTGAAGAAACAGAATGCCGCTGCAACCGAAGGCTTTCGCAGAGCGGATAGCTGTTCCGGCATTACCGGGGTCGCCTACACCATCAAGTGCAAGTACTGTACCTCCGGTGAAAACCCTTTCAGGGGAGAACGAAGGTATGGGACAGACAGCAACGATTCCCTGGGAGTGTTCAGTGGCTGAGATATCCCCGAACAGGTCTGCGGGAACCTCCAGTACGGTAATCCCTTTATTTTCCGCTTCCTCAGCGGTGCTCACGCAGAAGCCGGTTGCCGTGTCTGATATTACGATGAAATCTGCAGGAGAATCCCTCTGAACCAGATCCTTTATGAACCTGGGGCCCTCGAGAAGGAACATCCCGGTTTTTCTGCACATGGAGGTTTTTTTCAGGGAGCAAGCAAGCTTGATCCTTGAATTCCCCCTGCTTGTAACCTGTTCTGTCACCTGGCTCCTTCAGGTATCCCTGCTTCGATTATCTGCCTGATGATGGAATCTATGGATGCGGAAGGGTGCATTCCCGTAAGGTCCTGCAGACGTGAAACGTCCGGAACCCTTCGCTGCATGTCTTCGAAGTCTGCGGGATAGGCTTCCTCGTAGGGAACTTTGATAATTTCGGAGCTTGAACCGGAGATCTCCCTTACGAGCCTTGCAAGCTCAAGAATGGTTATCTCTTCGGTGGATCCGATGTTAACCACTTTGCCCAGGGCCCGGGGAGAGTCCATGAGGGCCATCGCGCAATCAACGACTTCTGTCACAAGGCTGAAACAGCGGGTCTGGGTGCCATTGCCGTAAACGGTA
This sequence comes from uncultured bacterium, assembly GCA_964598645.1. Taxonomy (GTDB): domain Bacteria; phylum Fermentibacterota; class Fermentibacteria; order Fermentibacterales; family JCC-6; genus Sabulitectum. The sequence continues at coordinate 7,558 of CAZRCS010000022.1, forward strand.
ATGGGTTTACCTGTAAGGGCCTGGTTGATGAACCTGGGGAGAACCATTCCATATCTGCCCGACTGTCTTGGTCCCACCGTGTTGAAGAATCGGCATACCACCACGGGAAGGTCGTAGGAGTGGTTATAGGCAAGGGCAAGGAACTCGTCGAGGGCTTTTGAGCAGGCGTAGCTCCATCTGTTCCTGGAGGTTGCTCCAAGAACGATGTCCCCATCTTCTGCAAAGGGAACCTGCCAACTCTTTCCATACACCTCGCTGGTGGAGGCAATAAGGACCTTGGCTCCGGTTCGCCTGGCTGCTCTGAGCACGTTTTCCGTGCCGCTCACATTGGTTTCGATGGTTTCCACCGGTTTCCGTATGACGTTTTCCACACCCACCGCTGCAGCCAGGTGAATAACTTCACCGGCGTTTTCCACGCAGCTGTTCACAGCTTTCTGGTTAAGAACGCTGTCTTCCACGAATGAGAAACCGCTGTGTCCGAGGAATTTCTCGATATTGGAGAGATGTCCCGTGGAAAGATCATCCAGTACACAGACGGTTTGCCCCTGGCCGATCAGTTTCTCGACCAGGTGGGAGCCGATGAAACCGGCTCCCCCTGTCACGAGAAAGTCATTAATGCAGGGCACTAGTGGGGCACCAGGCTGAGAAGAACACCTGCGGCAATGGCGCTGCCTATTACTCCGGCAACGTTCGGTGCCATGGCATGCATGAGAAGATGATTGGTTTTGTCGTACTTCCTGCCTTCAACCTCAACCACCCTGGCAGAGTCGGGAACAGCACTTACTCCCGCAGCCCCGACAAGAGGATTGAGTTTATTCTCACCCTTGAGGAAAAGGTTCATGAACTTTGCAAATAGTACTCCACCTGCTGTTGCTATGGCAAAGCTGAGAGCTCCAAGAACGAAGATCTTGATGGAGTCCATTGTAAGGAAATAACGGGCCTGGGTACTTGTTCCCACGCTGAAGCCAAGGATAATGACGACTATGTTGTTCAGGGCTCCCTGGGCGCTGTCTGCAAGACGCCTTGTAACGCCGCTCTCCTTCAGAAGGTTTCCGAAGAAAAGCATTCCAAGAAGGGTGATTGCACCGGGGGCGATGAATGCGGTGATCAGAAAGGCGATTATGGGGAAAAGGATCTTTTCGGTCTGGGAGACCTTTCTTGCAGGCTTCATTCTGATCATTCGCTCTTCCTTCTTGGTGAGGAGGCGCATGATCGGTGGCTGTATCACAGGTACAAGGCCCATGTAGGAGTATGCTGCAATGGCAATGGCTCCAAGGAGATGCGGGGCCATCTGGCTTGCCACGAAGATAGCCGTTGGGCCGTCAGCTCCTCCTATTATGCCGATGGCTGCAGCTTCCTGGATGTTGAAGCCAAGAAGGAGGGATCCCAGCAGTGTAATGAAGATGCCTATCTGCGCCGCAGCTCCCAGAAGAAGAAGCTTGGGGTTGGAAAGAAGTGCGCTGAAGTCGGTCATTGCGCCTATTCCAAGGAAGATCAGAGGAGGGAAGAGACCGCTGGACACACCGAAGTAGAACATCTTGAAAACCGACTGCTGTCCACCCAGTACGTCAAGGTAACCGATGGGGATAAGCTCAGGATTATAGGGCATGTTGCCGGCAATTATCCCGAAACCTATGGGCAGAAGGAGAAGGGGTTCGTAATCCTTCTTCACCGCCAGGTAGATCATGACGATACCGAGGATTATCATCACGATATTGCCAAGCTCCACCTGTCCGAAGCCGGAGTCGGCAAGATATCCGGCCATGTTTATGTCCGACGGATTCAGACCGTCCACAGAAGCAGTGAGCGCGGAGAGGAGTCTTGAGGCAAAGGACATTGCTTTTCCCCCTAACCTATGCTCATTATGAGGGCATTCTCAAGGATGGTATCGCCCTCTTTTACGGCGATTTTAGCAACTTTACCCGCAATCGGGGCCTCTATTTCATTCTCCATTTTCATAGCTTCCATCACGGCTACTGTCTGGCCCTCGGTAACCTGATCGCCCACTGAAACCAGCACCTTGAGAATAGCTCCGGGAAGGGGGGCTAATATATCTCCTGAGCCGGAAGCTGCACCGGGAGGAGTGGTTCTGTCCGGGGAAGATGAGGCATCTGGAACCGCATTGCTCCTTGAGAGCCTGGGGGTCTTCATGGATTTTCCGCCGGGAGTTTCTATGCCCACTGTATAAGAGCGTTCTCCCAGTTTAACTTCCACGGTGTCGTCCTCTATACGACCAACGTTGACCGTATAGGTCTTGTCGTTTACAGTTATCCTGTATTCGGGCATTACCTGCTCCTGTTCCTCTGTCTGAACGCGGCACGGTCGGTCAAAACCTTCGCCCTGCCCGCCAGTCTCCACGGTGTGTACGGTTTTTCGTACATCTGCCATGTAAGCTGCATGTCTGCAAGTCTGTTAATTTGTGAAATATGAGCGTGAACGGCTGTGGTGATCGCAACCACCTCTTCTCTGGTAAGTTCTGCAGGATCTTCAGCTGTCTTCTTAACCGGAAGCGGCTTTTTCCTGCCCTCTGCCATTCTCCTGATAAGGGGAAGGCTCAACGAAAGAATCACCAGACCGGAGAAGACCGTTGCCATACCAACGAAGGCTATCCTGTAGCCCACATCGGCAAGGTTGGGGTCGATCGCCGACTGGAGAACCTGTATTACTGCCGCCCCGATCATAATGGAATGTTCCCGTGCTTCTTGGCAGGGATTTCCTGTCTTTTGGACTGGAGCATCTCCAGGCTCTTTATTATTCTGAATCTGGTGTTCGAAGGCAGAATGATATCGTCGATGTATCCTCTGCCTGCAGCGTTGTAGGGATTTGCGAACTTCTCGCGGTAATCCGCCACCAGCTCAGTCTTTTTGGCCACTGGATCATCGGCTTCTGCGATCTCTTTGCGGAAGATTATGTTAACCGCTCCATCCGGACCCATTACCGCTATCTCAGCCGTGGGCCAGGCGAAGTTCACGTCTGCCCTGAGGTGCTTCGAAGCCATTACATCGTAAGCTCCGCCGTATGACTTCCTGGTTATCACGGTGATCTTGGGCACGGTGGCCTCTGCATAGGCATAAAGCAGCTTTGCGCCGTTCCTGATTATTCCTCCGTATTCCTGCTTGGTACCCGGCATGAAACCGGGAACATCCACCAGAGTAAGAATGGGAATGTTGAATGCGTCACAGAAACGAACGAACCTTGCCGCCTTCACCGAGGCGTCGATGTCGAGAACACCTGCAAGGTAAGCCGGCTGATTGGCAACTACCCCGACGGATTTACCGTTAAGGCGTCCGTAACCGATGATGATGTTCTGGGCATACATCCTCTGTATCTCAAGAAACTCCCCGTGGTCGAGAATCCCGGATATTACCTTTCGCATGTCGTAGGGCTTGTTGGGATTGTCCGGAACGAAAGAGTCCAACCACTGTTCGAATCGATCCACCGGGTCCGTGGGGGGGATGGGGATAGGGTCTTCCATGTTGTTCTGGGGGATGTAACTCACAAGCTTCCTGATAAGCTGAAGGGCTTCCTGTTCAGTCTTGCAGACCAGGTGTGCCACACCGCTTCTTCCTCCGTGAATGTGGGCTCCTCCCAGCTCGTCTTTCGTTACGTCTTCACCGGTTACTGCCTTCACCACATCAGGCCCTGTAACGAACATGTAGCTGGTCTTTTCCACCATTATGGTAAAGTCTGTGATGGCAGGGCTGTAAACCGCTCCGCCGGCACAGGGTCCGAGAATCGCCGAAATCTGTGGAATTACTCCTGAGAAAAGAACGTTTTTCAGGAAGATATCCCCGTACCCGGCGAGACTTTCAATTCCCTCCTGTATACGGGCCCCGCCTGAATCGTTCAGCCCGATGAGGGGTGCTCCGTTCATAGCCGCCATATCCATCACCTTTAGTATCTTCTCGGCGAAGGTTTCCGAAAGCGATCCTCCGAAAACGGTGAAGTCCTGGCTGAATACGTAAACGAGCCTTCCGTCTATGGTTCCGTATCCGGTAATGACCCCGTCTCCGGGGTACTGCTGTTTATCAAGGCCGAAGTTCGTGCAGCGATGGGTTTTCAGCATGTCGAACTCTTCGAAGCTGCCTTCGTCGAGGAGAAACTCAACCCTTTCCCTGGCGGTTAGTTTGCCCCTGGCGTGCTGCTTCTCGATTCTCTTCTCGCCTCCGCCCAGCAGAGCTTTTGCCTTTAAGCTGCTGAGTTTATCGGGATTCTGATTTGAGCTCATTCTTTTCCCATTCCCTTCAGGGATTAGTGTTGACAGAGTTCTGTGAGTACCCGTCCACTTGCCTTGGGATGGACAAAGGCGATTTTAGAACCGCCTGCGCCGGGTCTCGGCTGACTGTCAATCATTTTCACTTCTTTTTCAACGAGTTCCGAAACTGCTCCAGAGGCATCAGAGACACTGTATGCAATATGGTGTATTCCCTGGCCCTTCTTCTGAAGAAATGCCGCAATGGGGCTGTCGGGAGAAGTGGGTTCAAGAAGTTCGATCTTGCTCTCGCCAACCCGGAACATTGCTACTCTGACCTTCTGCGAAGGGACCTCTTCGGTTCCAAGGGCTTCAAGCCCAAGGGCATCACGGTAGAAAACCGAAGCGTCCTCGAGATTTTCGACGGCAATGCCAATATGATCTATTTTGGTCACGTCCATGATGTTATAACATCCTTTCTGCTTTTTCAAGCAGTTTTTTGCCAATGGCATAGGGTGATACTTCTCCGGCTAAGATAAGCTCTTCCGCTGCCTTTCTGCCATTGTACTCCTGCTCGAGAAGTTTCCCGAAGATAATTCTTCCATTTTCCTCGAGAATCCCGTCCAGGGTTCTCATGGCGGCATGGGAAATCCGCTTTTCCCGGCTCATGTCCCCTGCCAGAGAATCGATTGCCTCCCAAAGATCTGAGAGGCCGTCACCTGTGATTGCCGAGGTTCTTATCACAGCCGGTTTCTTTCTGTCCGGAGGCATCAATTCAAGGCTGGCCTTCACGTAGCTCTCCAGCTGATCTATTCCGTTTCTGTCAGCCTTGTTCAGTACGATGATATCCCCTATTTCCATTATGCCGGCTTTCATGGACTGCACATCGTCTCCGAGACCGGGAACCAGCACCAGAACGGTGATGTCTGCCAGTTCGGCCACCTCCACCTCCGCCTGGCCTACTCCTACGGTTTCCACGATAACCGGGCTGTATCCCGCAGCGGAAAGAACAGTTGCCGCATCCCTTGTTGCTCCAGAAAGACCACCAAGATGTCCCCTGCTTCCCATGGATCTGATAAACACCCCCGGATCGCATGCGTGGGACTGCATGCGAAGCCTGTCGCCGAGAAGAGCTCCTCCGCTGAATGGAGATGAGGGGTCCACGGCGATAACTCCCACGGAGTTTCCCAGAGAGCGGAATCTTCCGATCATACGGTTAACCAGGGTGCTTTTCCCTGCACCGGGCGGTCCGGTCACACCAAGGGTGAAGCCCTGCTGAAGATGAAAGAGCCCGTCCAGAATTTCCCTGGAATCAGTGGTTCCGTTCTCCACCTTCGTAAGGGAACGGGCAATGGTTCTTATGGAACCTTCTGTAATGTCCCGGATAGTTCCGGATAGAGAAGTCATGAACAGCTACTGCCTTTTCTCCATTCGGGAGTTAATGAACTCTACCACATCGGATGCCGGAGTTCCCGGGGTGAAAATGGCATCATAGCCGGCTTCTTTGAGGCCCTGGATATCTTCTTCGGGGATAACGCCGCCCCCGAAGAGTATTATGTCTGAAGCATCCTTTTCCTTAAGTAGTCTGGCGATCTCCGGGAAGAGGTGGTTGTGTGCGCCTGAAAGGAGCGAAATGCCCACGAAATCCACGTCTTCCTGTATTGCTGCGTCTGCTATGGCTTCAGGCGTCTGCCTTATTCCTGTGTATACGACTTCCATGCCGGCGTCCCTGAGGGCCCGGGCGATGTATTTTGCGCCCCGGTCATGTCCGTCAAGGCCAGGTTTACCGATCAGAACTCTTATCCTGCGATCCATTATGCCTCCAAGAGAAGCGGGTATTTGTTTAAGTGTCAGAAGAATAACCAAATCTAGAACAACGGGGTGCTTTTGTAAAGATTCAGCGCGGCACTCCCCAAAATCAGAGAAGGGAAGCATATTAAAGAAGACGCTGGATTTCCAGTACAGTTACTCTCACAAATCACGGAGGAATTAAATGAAGTTTACCGTACTTTTTCTGAGCGTATTTGCAGCAGCCTCCTTCGCAGCAGTATCCTCAACCACCATTGCCGGGTATCTCGATGAGATGGGAGCCATCTACGAAGAGGAAGAAGGAGTTTTCTGGCTTCTGGCAGAGGATTCGCTCAGCGGTGAAACCTTCCCTATTTTCTACATAGAGGTAAATGCACCAATGGAGGCCTGTTTCATGGCGGGTCCCACTCCGGGGCTGGTTCCGGAAACCGGTGCCGGAAGAACAGCTGCCCTGGAAAAGATGGCGGAGCTGAACGCCACCTACCCCTTCGTTAAGTTCGAGCATGACCTGAACACCGGCGAGATAATCTGCACCTACACCTTCTCCACCGAGAACGGAGTAGGCCTTGAAGCCTTCGCAGCTATGCTCCAGGTAATATTCGGAACCATAGACGAGACAGCTGCTGAACTGGCGGCTCTTTCACAGTAGCAGACGGACAGAGGGGTAACAGGGGATGTATGGAAGCATAGCCATCTGCTCCGGCAGGGCCAGCCGGAAGCTTACCGATGATATCTGCAGGATCCTTGGCATCGAGCCGGAACCTGTGGAGTTCCACGATTTTTCCAACGGGAACATGATGGTCAACTTCCCCGGCGGAACGGTAAGGGAAAAGGATGTCTTCGTGATACAGTCCGGAGAGAGATCTGTCTTTCAGGACAAAACCGAGGCATACCGTACGGTTTCAGGGGATATTATCGAGCTCCTTCAAATGATTAGCGCCCTGAAGGACAGTGCAGGAAGAATAACTGCCGTTACTCCTTACTTCCCCTACGCAAGAAGCGACAAGAAAGACAAGCCCAGGATCGCCATAACGGGCAAGATGATCTTCGAACTCCTCGAGGCGGTGAGAACCGACAGAGTGCTTGCCATGACCCTCCACTGTGCCCAGTCCCAGGGTTTCAGCAACATTCCGGTGGACCAGCTTCACGCATACACTGTCTTCGTTAAGAAGATACTCTCCATGGGAATGGAGAAGCTTACCTTCGTGGCACCGGACTCCGGAAGCATTCTAGATAATGATTTCCTGGCCCTTCACACCGCCAAGGGCATTAAGGATGCCGGCGGTTCCCCTGATATTACCACAGGCTATGTGAAGAAAATGCGTGTGGATGACAGCGAGAATCCTCTTGTGAGAACAGTGGAGGGTCTCGATGACCTGTCTGACAGAACCGTTCTCATGAGCGACGACGAGATTCTAAGCGGTAAAAGCCTTATACTCTGCGCCGAAACCGTTGCATCCAAGGGGGCAAAGGACATCTATGCCTTCATAACCCACCCGATTCTCAGCGGAGAAGCCGTTAAGCTCATAGAGAACAGTCCCATAACGAAACTCTACATAACCGATACCGTGGAGTACGACAGGGAAAAAGCGGAAGAGGTAAACGGAGGTCCGGTGGAAAAGATCGAGATACTATCCGTGGCCAATATCTTCGCCGAAGCCATAAAGAGGATCAACGAGGGCAGAAGCCTCAGCTCACTGTATTTGTAAGTGCATTACACAAAAAGGGCACCCGTTCGGGTGCCCTTTTTTGCTGCAGCTCAGTTTATCTTTACGAGCATTGCTGTTTCAGTGTTTCCGCAGGCTTCGACACGTAAAGCGTACAGTCCAGCGGGACAATTAGTTATGTCGAATCCCAGAGAACCGCATGTTTCACAGTGATCCTCGATTGAAGCCACTATCCTCCCGGATGCATCGAAAACCACAGCCCTTACTTCAGATGCTGCAGGCATACTAAGATTGACGGAAAAAGCTCCGGTCGTGGGAACCTGTGACAGGTTCATAACGAAGGCGGACACTGAAGCTGAAGTCTCTTCCTCCGTGGCCGTATAGTATCCTTCGAAGTAGTAGACCCATCCGTTGCTGCAGCCCACAAGAAGATCAGGTATGCCGTCCGCGTTATAGTCGCATACATTTTCACGGGCTCTGCCTCCGCCGCTGTAGTTGCCGTAAACGTCTATGTTCCCGCCGTCGCAGGTCAGCTGCACATAGCCGTTGAACTGGGGATCGGAGTTAGTCCCGATGTTTTCTGCGAACCATACGTTCCCCATCTCGTACCCCAGGATCATGTCCTTGTCGCCGTCATCGTCCAGATCGAAGGTTTCATGGGTTATCCGCCATTTGTTGCAGACAGAAGAGGTAAGATTAATTGTGCCTGAGTCCCAGACAGGGGAGGTAATATCGTCTCCTGTATTCAGATAAACCTCCAGAATCCCGCCGCTAATGGTTTCGGTGTTGTAGCCCCCGGCTATGAAATCGATATAGCCGTCTTCGTTCCAGTCATCCAGGAACCCAGCTGAGTTGTAGTTTCTTTCTATTGGATTACCTGCATTGTCCCAGGGGTATCCAATGAAATGAAGTGTGCCGTCACCGTTCCCTGTATAGAAGTTGTAGTATCCGTTCCTCTCGCCGAGGATGAAGTCGAGAATGCCGTCGTTGTTAAAATCCACAGCCTGTGGATTGGTTGCTCCTGTGCATCAACCGGCGCTGACGGAGATGTCCGAGCCGTCAGCCTGCAGATAGCCTGAAAAAACGAATTCAGGGTTTTGATTGGATCCGATGTTTTGGAAGAAACTAACCTTGCCGGGTGAGAACTGACCTACCAGAAGGTCCGTCAAACCGTCTCTGTCCCAGTCGACCATGAATGGCTCGGAGATAACCCCGACATCGATATCAGATCCATTTGCCTGAACAAGAACGGGTTCTCTGAATGACGGGAGTGCAGCTCCAGCCATGAATGAGCACAGCAGCAGAATGAAAAGAATTCTCAATACCCACCTCCTTCTGTTTCGTGAAACGAAAAGTGAATATTGAAGAAACGGGTCTACAGGTCAAGTGAAGGACGTTGACCTGTTTTTTTCCAGTGAAAGAATTGCTTCAGTATGTCCCTGTGGTCGAAGGCGATCTCATCGGGCAGATTGTCCTCGGTATACACTTCGGCTCTGGCTGCATCGTCGCCGCCATATGGTTTCCCCTCTGCCCGGCACCAGTAGACAGCGCTTACGGTATCTCCCCTGGGATCTCTCCACGGCCTTGAATAAACGTGAAAGAGCTCCAGAACTTCAATATGGAGGCCCGTTTCCTCCAGGGCTTCCCTTTTAACCGCTTCCACAAGGCTTTCGCCGGGGTCCACGAAACCTCCTGGAATGGCCCAGCCTGAGGGGGTGTACTTTCTTTCAATGAGAACGATTTCACCACCTTTGATTTCTATTATGGCATCAACTGTAAGCTCAGGTGTTTTGGGTCTCATTTCAACCTCCCTGGAACACTTGCCCCGAAAGTTTGTATATTTTGTAACAATTGATAATCACTCGAAAGGAGAACCTAATGAAATTACTGCTCATCCTCATCCCGGTCATATCCCTTATGGCCTGCGGTGGAACAGGGGAAACCCAGGACAACGCCTCAGTCGCTGATGAATCAGGATCAGTTGAGGTGGAATGGATTCACGACGACTTCAACGCAGCCCTTGCAATGGCCGCAGAAACAGGTAGACCTGTTTTCGTGGACATGTATGCAGATTGGTGCGGTCCCTGCCGAATGCTTTCCGAAGACTATTTCTCAAGGGATGACTACAAGGAGGTATTGAGTCAGTGCGTTCTTGTGAAGATAAACACCGACAACAACCAGGCCCTTGCTTCACAGTACGGCATACAGTCCATTCCCACACTGATCCTCCTCGACAGCCAGGGAAACGAGCTGGACAGGATAACAGGCGTAATGGGCTCGCCTGAGAGTTTCCTGCCCATGATAGAGGAATTCGTGGCCCAGGGACTGTAGAGATCCTACCTGTATCCCAGCTCGGCAAGTACCGATACCAGCCGGGTAAACTCGGAATCCATAACGCGGTGAAGGACCTCGGCGTTCGCCAGGTCCTCGCCGCCTGCAAGCTTTTCAAGCCTGGCTGCGGATTCGCTGAAAACCCCGGCGCCTATGTTCAATGCTGATCCTTTAAGGGTATGGGCCAATATCTTAACCTGGCGGGGTTCTTTGGAACGGATCGCCGCGGCAAGTTCATCCATGTTGCCCCTTGCTGTATCCAGGAACATCCGGAGGACTTCCCTTATGGTTTCGGTGTCTCCTTCGAAGTCTTCTTCCAGTTTGCTGCTGTCGAAAACTCCTGAATTGTCACCAATTACCTGTTCATCGGACATTACCTTGGAAGACCACTTTTCAAGTACTTCGGAAATGGTCCTGGGAGTAACAGGTTTTGAGATGTAGTCGTCCATCCCGGCCTGAATGCACTTCTCTCTGTCGCCTTTCAGCGCGTTGGCGGTCATGGCGATTATCACCACCTCGGGGTTTTTCACCGAATCCTTCTTCAGCCGGATCTCCGCTGAGGCTTCGTAACCGTCTTTAACGGGCATCTGACAGTCCATGAACACTATCTGGTAAGGTATTCTGGTAAGGGCTTCCACTGCTTCAGCGCCGTTGGCGACAACATCTGCTTTGTAGCCCAGCTTTTCTAGAATCTTTACAGCCACGAACTGATTCACAGCATTGTCTTCGGCGATGAGAATTTTAAGGGATGTCTTGCGGGATTCCTTCAGTGAGTGCCTTGTGATCAGGGGGGCTTTTTCCTTTTCTTCCGAAGCCAGCCCGTTAACCTTTGCAAGGCAGTCGTAAAGCTGCGACTGCTTGACGGGCTTGGTAAGGTAGGCAGAGAACCCCAATTCATGCAGTCTTGCGGCATCCCCCCTTGCACCAATTGAAGACATGACGACCATCTTCGGGGTTACGATGTCCTCTGATTCGATGATTCGTCTTCCCAGCTCCTCCCCGTCCATGAACGGCATCTGCATATCCAGTATTGCTATTTCGAAGGGTCTCCCTGATGCCGTTGCCTCCCGCATCTGCTTCAGAGCGGAGTCTCCTCCCTCGGCAACTGAATAGTCGCTCTTCCAGGATTCCAGAAGCAGGGAGATGAGCCTTCTGTTGGTAGAATTGTCGTCCACCGCGATGATCCTGGTGTTTTCAATAGAACGGACAGTCTGTTCCTCGGGGGATCTCTGCTGCTTTGTGAGAGAAAGAGTGAACCAGAATTCCGATCCTGATCCCTCCCTGCTCAGCACTCCGATCTTTCCGCCCATAAGGCTGACAAGCTTTTTGCAGATCGTCAGTCCCAGACCTGTTCCACCGTACTTTCTTGTCGTGGAAGAATCCGCCTGGCTGAAGGCGCTGAATATCTTGTTCTGTTTTTCAGGAGGTATACCTATTCCGGTATCCCGAACGGAGAAGCGGAGATGAATCGTATCATCCTTCTCATATTCCGGGGTTACCGAAACAGTGATATCTCCTTCCTGGGTGAACTTCAGTGCATTTCCTGTAAGGTTAAGAAGGATCTGTCGTATTCTGCCGGGATCACCCTTCACCGGTGCAGGTATATCCGGGGCGATCATAAGGATGAACTCGAGATTCTTCTGCTGGGAGCGGATGGCCATCAGGTCACCCACTTCCTCAAGAAGAAGACGCAGGTCGAATTCGGTTTCTTCTATCTCAAGCTTGCCCGCTTCTATCTTGCTGAAGTCAAGTATGTCGTTGATAAGTGTTAGAAGGGCATCTCCGCTGGTCTTGATGGTTTCTGCGTACTCCCTCTGCTCAGGGGAAAGTCCGGTTTCCATAAGAAGTCCGGTCATTCCTATGACACCATTCAGCGGGGTTCTTATCTCATGGCTCATGTTTGCAAGGAACTCACTCTTTGCCCTGCTGGCCTCCCTGGCGGCTTC